>DAHWNZ010000040.1:0-25522 GCA_027339635.1 Candidatus Dormiibacterota bacterium | reverse complement strand
TGAGGCCGCCGCGGGCGGCCCGATCGCCCTTTTGCGCGATGGAGATCTGGTCACCATTGATGTGGAGGGGCGCGTGGTCTTCACCGCAGTGGCCGCCGCTGAGTGGGAGGGTCGGCGCAGGCTCTGGGTGGCGCCGGAGCTACCGTCTCAGCGCGGGGTCTTCGCAAGATATGCTCAGATGGTGGGCAGTGCCGCGCTCGGGGCTGTGCTACCGGGGAATCTTCCCCCGGATCATGGGAGGGTATAGATCCCGAACAGCCGCAACTCCTGGCTGACGTGAGCCAATCCCCGCAGCAGTTCTTCCCCCTGCTCCGGCTGCTCCAATTCGGCGTCCAAGTAGAACCGGTAGTGGAAGGGCAGGTCCGGTATCGGACGGGCGTCCAACCGGGTCAGGTTCAGGTTCAGGTCCGCGAATACGGTCAGGACTCGGACCAGCCCACCCGGTCGATGAGGCGCGACCAGGCCGAGCGACAGCTTGGCTCGGCCCGAGATCGTATCCACTACCGTGGCGCGGTCCGTGACGACTACGAACCGGGTCTGGTTCGAGGGCTCGTCGGCGATGTCTTCCGCCACCACCTCAAGACCGTACAGGCGGGCTGCGGTGAGGGATGCGATCGCACCTTCTCCGGCCAACCTGGTCTCAGCCACGTGTCGGGCGGCTCCCGCGGTGTCTGGGTATGGGACCGCCGCAACCTCGTGGGCACTCAACCAGCGCGCGCACTGAGCCAGGGCTTGGGGGTGGGAGAGGGCGCGCTCGACAGGCCGCCGGTCGGGCGCCAGCAAATGGTGATGGATTGGAGCGGCTTGCTCGCCGATGACAGCGACTCCGGGGTGGTCCCAGAGCTGATCGCTAACCTCCTGCACCACTCCTGCGCGGCTGTTCTCCACCGGTAGGACCGCAAATTGGCACTCACTCTGGACCAAGGCGGCGAAGACGGCGGCGAAGGTCGGCAGCCCGATCGTTCGGGCGCCGGGGAAGAGCCGGCGCGCAGCCTCATCCGAGTTGGCTCCCGGTTCCCCCTGGTATCCGACCACGTGCTCCATCAGCCCATTTTGGCCCCCGCAGGGCCGCCTGGCGACACATCCCTGGGGCCGGCCCTTGACTGCCCACCCTGATGCGGGCCAATGGCCGAGGTGGTGCGGGACCCTCAGTTGGGCCTCGGCGGCGCCTGCTATGTGGAAGCCGTCCTCAGCGCTGGCGCCAGGCCGTGCTCCGCGCCCAGTCCTCGCGGTCCCTCTGGTGAGGCATGAGAGTGGGTCCGAGGTGGTGGGTGCTGGGGAGTGCGCGAATCCACCGCACTCGTGTCGAGGATGGAGACCGATCGACGGCCCCGAGGCCAGGGGCGGAACTGCGCCTGGCCACGACCGCATAGGGGCGCAGCAACCAGGACCTTCCATGCCGGGACGGTGGAGCGGCCACGTCGGGCGTGGTCAGCTGGCGTCGGCAACGAGGTTCACTACGTCGGCTCAACCTGGCACGTTGATCGTGAGCACTTCCAGCCCGTTGGCAAGCAACGGTCCCGCGGGCAGCCCCACGTCCATCGGCTCGGCCACCAGCACCAGGTGACCGCTGTGCCAGCCATGGCTCTGGCGCGAGTTGCCGGGTGTTCCCTTGGAGCGCACACCCGTGCCATGGCGCCGGTCCAGGTCTCCGCGCAGCTATAGCCGACCGGCCCAGCCCAGGACGCGCATCGCTCGCAGCGTGTTCCAGCGACTGGGGAGGCCCGGGCCGTCGTCAATCGGGAAATTCAGCCGCCCCGGATGCGGGTTCTCCAGGGCCCACCGGCCATCTAGGCCGCGCTTGGCCTCGACCAGATCGAGCGCTTCCGACAGCCGCACATCGGACGCCACGTCTGCGGCCCGAAGGTAGTCCAGCCCCCGCAGCACGTCGTAGTGCCAGTAGGTCGGGAATGAAAACTGGGTCCACGTGGCATCGATCACCGCTCCGGTCGATAGGCGGCGCATCATCCGGCGTTCCAGGAGGTACTCCTGGCCGCGCTGGCGGGCTGCCTTCACCTCAGCCGACGGTCCCTCGGCTCGCTCAAACTCGAGTAGCCCCTCCAGCACCTCTATCGTGGTGTTGAACGAGCCCCGGCGGGAGCCGTTTTCCTGCTCGCAGTTCCAGCCGCCGTCGCTCATCTGCTCGCTCAAAAGTCGGTCCGCGACTGAGCTCATGTCCAAACCGAAATACGCTCCCGTCGCGAGCAGGCGGCCGTTGATGCAGGGCTCGACCTCCCCTGCAAAGTAGGCCTCGCCGTCGTGTTCCCAGCGGCAGCCAGCGGCCACCAGACGGACGGCTCGTCCGGCGCCAGCGCTGGCAGGGTCGAGGCCGAAGCTACGCAGGAGGTTGAGGCTCCAGGTGGTGGAGGTCCACTCTGGGAACAGGGTGCCCTTCCTTTCCTGGGGAAGAGAATGCCACCAACGGGCGGCGCGCTCGGACTCGAAGGTGGGGAGCCCGGACTCCCAGTGTCCGGTGTCTTTTTGGAGGAGAAGCAATCTCGCCCCCCACCCCTGCTCTGCGACCCGGCTTCTTTCGGCCGCCACCTGTTCCGCCGGAGCGTGGCGCAGATCCTGCAGGACCTGCCAGCGGATGGCCGGATCCGAATTCAAGAGCCACTCGAGTACGTCCATGGCGCAAAACTCCTTTCGGGCACAGGGTGGGCGGATCCCAAAAACGTACTGCGGATTCCACCCACGCTCAAGCCCGAAGACCATGCGGACAGCCCCGGGAGTTCAGGAGTCTACAGGTAGCGTCTCGGCTCGCGTCAGCCTGCCCTGCCCACCCATGGCGGATAGGGTTCCGGCATCGATGCCCCGTGGCGCCTGGGGAAGCGGCGGGCCGTCGCTCAATAGAGGGTCGCCCTACAGCCGAGCATCGGCCACCGCCAGTTCCATCGGGCCGCCCTCTCGACGCCAGCGATGTTCAGCGCCGAGAGAAGCCGCGGATGACCTCCATGACCTCGTCGAGGTACGCGTCCCCCTCGCCGCGGCGAATGCCGTCAGCGACACAGTGGGCCAGATGTTCTCGCAGCAACAGGTAGCCGATCTGGTCCAGCGCGGCGGTCACCGAGCGGATCTGGACCAGCACCTCCGGGCAATAGCGTTCCTCCTCAACCATCCGAGAGATGCCACTCACCTGACCCAAGACGCGATTGAACCTGAGCAGGAGTTCCTGCTTGCTTGCCTGATAGCTTCCGCGCCGCCTGCCGGACTTGGCGAAGCCGGGCTTGGGTGGTGTCATCGCGGGTCCCCCGCCGGGGACGAGATCGCCGGGTTGCGCTCCGTCTCTGCACCGCGGGAGAACTTTAGGGCGCAACCATGGGAGCAGAAGTAGACGGCCGATCCGTCCGGCTCGACAAGCGTCGCCCCCGGGTGGTCTGGGTCAACCTCCATTCCACAAATCGGGTCGATCGCTGCGGGGCGGGGCTTGGCGGGGTCCGGTGGAGCGGGAGCGTCTCGGGCGACTAACTCCTGGGCACCGAGATACTGCTGACGGCAGCTCTCGCAGCAGAAGTAGACGGCCGATCCGTGTGGCTCGACAAGCGTCGCCCCCGGGTGGTCCGGGTCAACCTCCATTCCGCAAATCGGGTCGATCGCGCCAGAGCTTGGCGTCGGCTGGCGAGATGCCGCCAAGCTGGCATCACCATCGGGTTCCGCGGTCGACAGATAGCGATCGCGGCAGCGGAAGGAGCAGAAGTAGACCGTCGATCCGTCGGCGACCAGGGTTGCCGGGGCGTTGGCGCGCTCCACCTGCATCCCGCAAATGGGATCGATTGCCAGGCGTCCGCTGGCGCTGGTTGCGCTCCTTGACCACCAGAATGCACCCCCCAGCAACACCAGCGCCAGAAGGTCTAGCCCGGTGGTGTAGTTCCACCCAAACGCGCCGGCTGCGATCTGGGTGGGCCGGGATGCTGGTACGGCACCGATGAGGTTGAACGCGAGGCCGGTGACAAACCCCGCCAGCGACATCACCAGCCAGAAGGAGAAGAACATGCGCAGAGTGAGACGCAGCCCGTAGAAGCGGCGGTATATGAGCAGGAGCGGCAGAGTTATGAGGTCGGCGAATATGAAGCTGACGACGCCTCCGAAGCTGATCCCACCCTTCCAGAGGGCAGCGGCCAAGGGCACGTTGCCCACCGAGCACACGAAGCTCAACATGGCGATAAGCGGGCCGATGGCCGCATTTTCCAGAGAAGACCAGATGCCGTGGCCGCTCAGGAAGAGCGCCTGCCAGGCTGCCGTCGGGACCAAGGCGGCCAGGAAACCGGCCGCGAGAAACCCGAAGCCGATCTCCTTTCTCAGCATGGTGAGATCGGAGATGGCGTAGGTCGCAGCATCTCGCCAGCGAGACGGCGACCGTAGTCGCGACCGCCAGGGAACCTCCTGCGGCAGCCCAGGGGAGGCGTGATCGCTCGTGTTGGCGCATGCGGGGCTTTCATTCCATCCCCCGGCGACCCCACGGGCCAGTCGTCCTCGAGCGCGCTCGACCACCCTGTCCGGCAGGGTGACCCTGGCAACCAATGCCAGCATCGCGATCATGAGCAGGCCGCCGAAGAACTCGCTCGCGGTGAACTGCCAGCCGATGAGGACGGCTAGGACCACGCCCAGCTCGATCACCAGGTTGGTGGAGGCGAACATGAACACCATCGCCGCCACGAAGTCGGCGCCCCTCTCGAACAGCGACCTCGCCATGGCCGATGCGGCGTACGAGCACGAAGATGAGGCGGCGCCGAAGCCGGTAGCGCGCAGTAAGGACATCGGGCTGCGGTCACCCAGCAGTCGGCGCATCTCCGATTTGGAGACGAACGACTGGACCGCCCCGGACAGCAGAAACCCCAGGGCCAGGGCCCACAGGGTGTCCCAAACCATCTCCAGGGTCTGGAAGAGCCCAGCCCCAATGGCCTGCGCAATGTGCGGCAACAGCATGACTCCAGGTTCGTCCGACGCCGTTTCTATCATACCCCCTGGGGGTATATGGCGATCCCCAGGACTCGATCAGGGCCTCGGGTGCGCCGGCAGGACTCCGAGAACCACCAGGTGTCGCTGCCGGGCCTCATCCTGGATCAGGCGAAGCACCTGCCCGGCGGTGGGAGAGATCGACTCGGCCCAAAGCTGGAAGCCCTGGTTCAGCACGCCGAGCTCCCTTATCCGCGGGACCGTCGCGTCGAGCGCCGATTCCACGGCTGGGGGCAGACGGTCTGCCCGGAAGGAGTCGATCCACGCGGCCGCAAGTTCCCGGGGGCTAGACCGCGCTGTGGAGGGCCCACCTGACAGGGCCAGGATGTCGGCGGCCAGGGCGCGGACCCGCTCGAAGAGGACTTCGTTCCCGGGCGCTTCCGCAAGTCGCTCCAGGACCTCGGTCACCTGCGGCGGGAGCAGCATCCGGCCGAAGATGGCGGGGACTGGAAGATCGAAGCCCGCGCCGAGGATCTTCGCCCAGCTGCTGGCGGCATCTGCGGACAGGGGCCTCGTCAGCCGACCGAAGATGCCCAGGCTGTCCCTGGGGGTGGAGTAGGCGGACGCCAGGTAGGCGGCGATGGACTCCGCGGAGGCCTCGGGGGCCATCAGTGCCCGTTCCACCGCCGCCAGCAGCGCCCCAAGGCGCTCGTGCTCGGCAACCAGAGTCGCCCGGTGGCGTTCAAGGGCCTGCTTCAGGCTGCCGGAACTCTCCTCGCCCGGGAGCGAGTTGGCTATCTCGTCGAGCCCCATCCCCAAGCTGCGGAGCAGATCGATCTGCAGGATCTTGACGAGGTCCGCGGCGTTGAAGTAGCGGTAGCCGCTGTCAGCCTGGGTGGGCCGCAGCAGGCCGAGCTTCTGGTAGTGGCGAATCCGCCCCGGCGTGACCCCTGTGAGGGTGGCCGCTTCTCCTATCTTGAGTCGGGGCCCCGTATCGCCGGACCCCCAGGGCTTCTGGCTCATCCCGCTTGACTCTACAACCGTAATAAGGTTTAGAGTCCTAAATGAACCAGCACGCCAGGGCCGCACCGGGCCCAGGAGATTGTCGATGTCCATTCCTCTAAGGCAGAAGATGAAGGTTGGCAGCTACCTCATGTCGCAGCGGTTGCGGGGCGTGAAGAAGTTTCCCCTGGTGCTTCAGCTTGAGCCTCTTTACCAATGCAACCTGGAGTGCGTGGGATGCGGCAAGATCCAGCACCCCGATGACATCCTGCGGCGGCGTCTGACGGTGCAGCAGTGCATCGACGCGATCGAGGAGTGTGGGGCCCCGGTGGTGTCGATAGCCGGTGGTGAGCCCTTGATCCACAAGGAGATCGACCAGATCACGGCCGCTTTGGTGGAGCGCAAGAAGTTCGTCTACCTGTGCAGCAATGCGATCCTGATGGAGCGGAAGCTCGACCTGTTCCAGCCCAGCCCATACTTCGCCTGGTCGGTGCACATCGACGGCCTGCGGGACCGCCACGACGAGTCGGTTTCGCGCAAGGGGGTGTTCGACAAGGCGGTGGCCGCGGTCAGGGAGGCGAAGCGGCGGGGCTTCAGGGTCACCACCAACACGACCTTCTTCACCCAGGACGACGCCAAGTCCATCCGTGAGGTCCTGGACTTCCTCAACGACGATCTGGAAGTCGACAACATGCAGATCTCACCTGCCTATGCCTACGAGAAGGCACCCGATCAGGAGCACTTCATGGGTCCGGATCGGACGCGGGCGATTTTCAAGGAGGCGTTCGCGGACGGCCGCCGGAAGAAGTGGCGCTTGAACCACTCCCCGATGTTCCTGGACTTCCTGGAAGGCAAGGTGGACCTCTCCTGCACCGCCTGGGGGATCCCCTGCTACTCGGTCTTCGGGTGGCAGAAGCCCTGTTACCTGCTGTCGGACGGCTACGTGAGCTCCTATCAGGAACTGCTGGAGACCACCGACTGGAGTCAGTACGGGAGGGGCAACAATCCCAAGTGCGCCAACTGCATGGCCCACGTGGGGTACGAGCCCACGGCGGTGCTGAAGACCATGGGCTCGGTGCGGGAGTCGATCCGGGGAGCCTTGGCGTCCTGAGGCCCGGGGATGGCGGGTTTGCCGGCGGATGGGCGTAGCATCTCCTGTCATGCCAGAGGTCCGCGACAAGCTGGGTAGGCCGCTGCGGGACCTGAGGGTCTCCGTCACCGACCGTTGCAATTTCCGTTGCTCCTATTGCATGCCCAAGGAGGTCTTCGGACCCGGCTTCAGGTTTCTTCCCCGGTCACAGGTGCTGACCTTCGAGGAGATCGTCTCGGTGGTGAGGGCCGCGGCCGAGCTCGGCCTTCGCAAGGTGCGCATCACGGGCGGTGAGCCCCTGTTGCGGCGCGACCTACCTGCGCTGGTGGCTTCGCTGGCGACCATTGAGGGGGTCGAAGACCTCGCCATGACCACCAACGGGTCGTTGCTGGCCCGCTACGCCGGGGATCTGGCGAAGGCTGGCCTGGGCCGGGTCACCGTGAGCCTGGACTCGGTGGACGCTGACGTGTTCCGGGCCATGAACGGGGTGGAGGTCAGGCTTGAGGATGTCCTGGCGGGGCTGGACGCCGCCGTCGCGGCCGGCTTCGCCCCCATCAAGCTCAATGCGGTGGTGCGCCGCGGGCTCAACGACCAGGGTGTGCTGCCTCTGGCGGACTTCGCCCGGCAGAGGGGGATGACGCTGCGGCTGATCGAGTACATGGACGTGGGGGAGAGCCACGGCTGGAAGTTGGACGAGGTAGTGCCAGGGGCGGAGTTGGTGGGACGGATCAACGAGCGGTGGCCGCTGAGCCCCGTGCCGCCCAGCTATCCCGGGGAGGTGGCCGGCCGGTACCGCTACCACGACGGCGGGGGCGAGCTCGGGGTCATCACCTCGGTTTCCCAGCCCTTCTGCCAGGGCTGCACCAGGCTGCGCCTCTCCGCCGACGGGCGACTCCACACCTGCTTGTTCTCCACCGGCGGGCTCGACCTGAGGCCTATCCTGCGCGGCGAGGGAGGCCCCGATGCTCTGCGCCAGCTGTTGGCCTCGGTATGGACCGGCCGATCGGATCGCTACTCGGAGGAGCGCACGGCCCTGCCCTTCAAGCCGACGCTGCCCAAGGTGGAGATGTCCTACCTGGGGGGTTGAGCTCCCTCAGGTCCCCTCTTCTTGGTCGGCGCGGAACATGTAGCCGACCCCGGGGATGGTCACAATGTGGCCTCCGCCGTCCGTCTGATCACCCAGCTTGACCCTCAGCCGCTGGATGATAGTGCGAACGTAGGCATGCTCGGAGGTGAACCCGGGCCCCCACACGGCACTGAGAATCTCTCTGTGGCTGCGGATCTTGCCCCGATGGCGGACCAATTCCTGCAGCACCCCCTTCTCCATGGGGGTCAGCCGGATCAGCTGTCCGTGCCTCAGGAGCTGGTTGGCCCGAAGGTCGATGCGGAGTTCACCCAACTCCACTGTGGAAGGTCCGGCGTCCGGCGAGTGCCGCCGCAGCCGTGCCTCCACCCTTGCCAGCAGCTCCTGAGCCCCGAAGGGCTTGGCCAGGTAGTCGTCGGCGCCAGCCCTCAGCGCCGAGACCTTGTCCATCTCCTGCCCTCGAGCGCTCACCACCAGGATCAGGGGCATCTGATCCCACTGGCGCACCGTGCGCAGGACGTCCATCCCATCGATGTCCGGGAGCCCGAGGTCCAGGATCACGAGATCCACCGGGGAGCGCCCCATGGCGTCGATGGCCGCGGCCCCGGTGGCGGCACGCGCCACGCGGTGCCCTGCCCTCTGCAGCGTGTCACACAGGAACCTGTCGGTGCCGGGATCATCCTCAACCACCAGGATGTTCGCCGGCAGAGCCGCGACCCCGGTCATCGGACAGCCCCAGAGGTGCCGATGACCACCTCGGGAATGGCGGGGGCCGTCCGGGCCAGTGGGACCAGCAGGTGCAGAGCGGTGCCGACGGAGCCGGGAGAGTCCACCCACAGGGCTCCTCCCATCGCTTCGGCCAAACCCCTGCTGACCGCCAGGCCCAGGCCCAGGCCTCCTCCGGGGCCCCTGGTCGCATAGCGCTCGAAGAGGTGCTGCTGCAACTCGGGGGGAATGCCCATCCCGGCGTCTTGAACCAGGCATTCCGCGGCGCTGCGTCGGGAGGAGGACACCGGATCCACAACGATCTTGGCGGAGCGGCAGCCGGCATGCACGCTCACGTTGCGCAGGGCGTTGTCCAGGATCTGCTGGACCCTTCCCCAGTCGGCGACGACCAGAACCGGCTCGGTGGGCACCATCAGCGCCAGGTCGAGCTCGTGGCCCCACCGGAACGCGGCCTCTCTGGCGGCATCGCCAAGATCCATCACCTGAGTTTCCACCTGCAGCTGTCCGCTCTCGATCCGAGCCATTTCCAAGAGGTCGCCTATGAGGCGGTCGATGCGCCGGGCCTCCGCAGCGATCAGGGCCGGGTACTCACTTGTGGTCCCCGCCGCTGGCGATCCCGCATCGGCAAGAGCTGTGCTGTAGCCGAGAAGGGCGGCCAACGGGGTCCGCAACTCGTGACTGACGGTGGCCAGGAGATCGCGGCGAAACCCCTCGGACTTCTTGGTCGCGGCCAGCGCTGCCTCCGTACGGGCCAGTTCCGTGCGCACCTCGAGGCTCTGTTGAAGAACGCTCTCGGCAGCCTTGAGGGCGCGGTTGCGCTCCTCCAGCTGGGCGGCCACCTCCTGAAGTGAGAGCAGGTGGTGGCGGCGAGCGGTGGCCAGGGCGGCGACACCCAGGCAGACCAAGAGGAAGATCACCCAACCAATCGTCTGGGCGGTGGAGTAGATGGTGAGGTGCCCCACCGGAGGCAGGAAGTAGAGGTCCACCAGGATGGCGGACCCCAGGGAGCCGGCAAGCGCTGCAGTGAAGCCGAATGCGGTGGCCGCGACCACCACCACAGCGAGGTACAGGAAGCTGTAGGCTTGGGGCTGATGGGGCACGCCTAAGCGCACCAAGATAAAAGTCAGCAGGCCAAGGCTGGCGAGCGTCACGAGCGCTCCCAGCGCGCCGCGTCTCCAACTTCTGGCCGGGAACGCTCCCCGATCCACGTCCCGGACCCGGTTTGGAATCGAGCTCTCCGGCCTAAATGTTGAACTCACTGGGGTACTGGTGGTGATGATATCAAGTAGGGGAGGCGCGTCTGGTGGCCGGGGGTGAGGGAACCAAGTTGAGCTCGGGGACAAGTGGCCGGCTCACCGTGTTCTTGGGCGCGGCTCCTGGTGTCGGCAAGACCTACGCCATGCTGGAGGATGCCAGGAGGGAAGCCGACGATGGCCTGGATGTCGTGATTGCATGGGTGCAGACCTACGGTAGGCCCATGACGGAGGCCGCCCTGGCTGGACTGGAACGTATCCCGCCCCTTCGGATTCAGTACCGGGGCATGAGTCTCGAGGAGATGGATGTCGAGGCGACTCTGCGGCGCCACCCCCGCCTCGCGCTGGTTGACGAGCTGGCCCATACCAACGCCGCCGGTAGCAGCCACGAAAAGCGCTGGCAGGACGTGGAGGCGATCCTGGCCTCGGGCATCGATGTGTGGAGCACCGTGAACATACAGCACATCGAGAGCCTGCGGGACGTGGTGGAGCAGGTCACCGGGGTCAGCGTACGCGAGACGGTCCCCGACTCCGTGCTCGACTCCGCCAAGGAATTGCGGCTCGCCGACATCACCCCCGAGGCGCTGCGAAAGCGTATGCGGCACGGGAACATCTATCCGGCCGACCGCCAGGAGGTCGCCCTGCAGAGCTTCTTCCGGGAAGGAAATCTGGCCGCGCTCCGCGAGCTGGCGCTGCTCTACACCATCCAGCACCAGCGGGCCCACTCCCTTCCCGGCGGCAGGAGCGCCTCCGTCGACCGCGTGGCGATTCTGCTGCCGCCCGACCAGACAGCCTTGGGGCTCATCCGCCGCGGAGTCAGGATGGGGCGGCGCCTGGGCGCACCGGTTGTCGTGGTAGGCCCGGATGATCCCGGTGGCGACGAGGTGCTGATGGCCCAGTCCAGGTCACTGGCGCAGGACCTCGGGGCGGAGTGGCGACGCTGTGGACCCGGCTCGGACGCCTCCTCTGTGATGGAGCAGCTATCGTCGCTACGCGCGAATCATCTCGTCTTCTCGGCACCGGGTGGAGCTCGCAAGGACGGGCGCCAGCAGCGCCTGCTGGTCGAGTTGCTCCAGGACCTTGGTGAGCGGCACCTCCACGTGATCGGGCGGCGTCTGGGGGCGAGGCCCCAGGTCCAGGGCGAGGATCGTCGCGATCCGGCCCGCTTCCTCGCTCCCGAGCTCGAGCCAGGAGTGCGCGGACAGCTTCGAATCTATCTTGGCTACGCGCCCGGGGTCGGCAAGACGACCAGGATGCTGGAGGAGGCGAGCCGGCGTCAGCGCCGGGGTGCCGAGGTGGCGGTGGCGGCGGTGGGCGGTCGTCAGAGCCCAGCCATACGGTTGCTCGCCGCGGGCCTGCGCGTGCTCCCGGCGCTGCCCACTGGCGCCATCGACCTTGACGGCGTTTTCCGCTGCAATCCCAGCGTGGTATGTGTCGACGACATCGCGGTGCGGGATCTAGCCACCGGCAGGGCCCGCTTCCAGCAGATCCAGGACCTTCTGGAGGCAGGCGTGAATGTTGTTGGCACCATCGGCGTCATCGACCTGGAGGGGTTTGAGGTGGCCCGCGAGCTGCTCGAGCCCTTCCGCGACGACTCCGGCGGCGCGACGGCCGTGGTGGCCGATGCGGTGCTTGATCAAGCTCGCGAGATCGAGCTGGTTGACCTGCCCCCGTCGGAGCTGCGAGAACGGCTGCGGGCGGGCTGGGTGGTCGGGGTTGACGCGCTGGCCCAGGCGCTCACGGCTTTTCGCGAGGAGCTGCTCGAGGAGTTGCGGTCGGCTGCCCTACGCAGAGTTGCCGTGCACACGGAGCAGCGGCTTCAGGAATACATCAGCACGAACGCGATCCGTTCGGTGTGGGCGGTACAAGAGCGCATCGCCGTCGCCCTGAGGCCGGAGCGCGCCAAGTTGGCTGGCCGTCTTCTGGACGCCGGGGTCACCATGGCCCGGCGCGAGGATGGCAGCGTGGTGCTGGCGACCGTGGTCGCCAGCCGCCCGACGAGGGCTCAGGGAGAAGCGCTGGTAGAGCTGGCCCAGCTGGCGAACCGGCGGGGAGTGCGGCTGGTACCCATCCCCGAACAGGGCACGGTCGCGGAAACCCTGGTGGCGTGGGCTGAGTCGCACCAGGTGACGACCATCATCATGCCCGCTCCCAGGGTGCGTCGGCGGATGCCCTGGGAGCGCCCGGTTGCGCTGGACGTCATTCGTCGGGCGCGGGAGACCGACATCCACATCCTCGGGGGAGGACTGGTGGAGTAGCTCAGCGGCGCAGGCTTGCCAGCGCCTCGTTGAGCTGCAGTACGTCGATGTAAGCCGGGCCGAGAAAGCCCAGTTGGGGCGCCTGGGTTTCACTCCGTATCAGCCGGCGGAGGCGGCTCTGCGAGATCCCCGTCGCGCGCGCGACCATCGGCACCTGAGCCAGCGCGTCGGCTGGGGTTATGTCGGGGTCGAGACCGCTGGCCGAGGTCGTAACCAGGTCCGTGGTGGGGCGAACCCCCTCCCGCTGCCAGTAATGGATCAGGGCCCTGGTCGCTGCCACCAGCTCCTTGGACCGCGGGCCCAGGTTGCTGGCCCCAGACGTTCCCTTCCTGCCGTTGGCAACCAGGGGAACGTCCGCATCCGGCCGGCCGTGGAACCACTGTGGGCCGCTCCAAGCCTGTCCGATCAGCACCGAGCCATTCGCGCCTATCGATCCGTTGGCCTGATAGGGAAAGAGCAGTTGCGCAAGGCCGGTGCCGACCAGGGTGTAGCCCAGGCCGAGGACTACCAACGAAACCACGGCCAGGGCCAGGGCGGCGCGCAATTGGGCGAGCATGTGGATCCTTCCTCAGTAGAGATGGGTTGCTGTCAGCAAGAGGTCGATCAGCTTGATGCCGATGAACGGCGTGATGATTCCCCCGGCGCCGTAGATCAGGAGGTTGCGCCGCAGCACCGCGGCCGCCCCGGAGGGCTTCCAGCGCACCCCGCGAAGGGCCAGAGGGATGAGTGCCACGATCACCAGGGCGTTGAAGATCACGGCCGACAGCACCGCGCTCTGAGGGCTGTGCAGACGCATGATGTTGAGCGCTTGCAGCTGCGGGTAGGTGGCGGCGAACAGCGCTGGGATGATGGCGAAGTACTTGGCCACATCATTGGCGATGGAGAAGGTGGTCAGCGCTCCCCTGGTGATGAGCAGCTGCTTTCCCACCTCGACGACCTCGATCAGCTTGGTCGGGTTGGAGTCCAGATCAACCATGTTCCCGGCCTCCTTGGCCGCCGTGGTGCCGGTGTTCATGGCAACGCCAACGTCGGCCTGGGCCAGGGCGGGAGCGTCGTTGGTGCCATCGCCTGTCATCGCCACCAGCTTGCCGCCCTGCTGCTCCTGTCGGATGAGGGACATCTTCGTCTCGGGGGTTGCCTCTGCGAGGAAGTCGTCCACCCCGGCCTCCCTGGCGATGGCGGATGCCGTGAGCGGGTTGTCACCGGTGATCATGATCGTCCTGATGCCGGCGCGGCGGAGCTCGGCAAAGCGTTCGGCGATTCCGGGCTTGACCACATCCTTGAGTTCAATGACCCCGAGCACGTCGGCTCCGTCAGTGACCGCAAGCGGGGTCCCACCTGCCCCGGCGATGCGGTTGGCGACCTCGTCCAGGGAGCGGGGGACTGTGCCGCCTAGCTGCTCCACCCAGCGCTTCACGGCCTCGGCCGCTCCCTTGCGGATCCGGCGCTCCCCGAGATCGAGCCCGGACATTCTGGTGGTCGCCGAGAACGGCACGAAGGTACTTGACTTGGGCAAGGTTGCCTCTGGTAGGTCAAACCTCTCGATGGCGAAGGACACAATCGACCGCCCTTCCGGGGTCTCGTCGGCCAGCGAGGAGAGCAGGGCCGCCTGAGCGAGGTCCCGGTCGCGATGGCCCCCAACGGGGATGAAGGCTGCAGCCATGCGGTTGCCCAAGGTGATGGTTCCCGTCTTGTCGAGGAGCAGGGTCTGGACGTCTCCGGCCGCTTCGACCGCCCTCCCGCTCATGGCGAGCACGTTGCGCTGGACCATTCGGTCCATCCCGGCGATGCCGATGGCGGACAGGAGGGCGCCGATGGTGGTGGGGATGAGGCAGACCAGCAAGGCCACCAGGACCACGATTGACACCGAGCCCCCGGCGTAGGTCGCGAAGGGGTAGAGGCTCACGACCACGGGCAGGAAGACTAGGGTCAGGGCCGCCAGCAGGATGGCCAGCGCGATCTCGTTGGGGGTGCGCTTGCGATTCGCCCCCTCGACCAGGCCGATCATGCGGTCCATGAAGGTCGCACCGCGCTCCGCTGTGATCCGCACCACTATGCGGTCGGAGAGGACCCTGGTGCCGCCGGTGACGGCGGACCGATCGCCACCGGACTCACGAATGACAGGAGCGGACTCCCCGGTGATGGCCGACTCATCCACCGAGGCGATGCCCTCCGTGATCTCGCCGTCGGAGGGGATGACATCACCGGCCTCACAGATCACGCAATCGCCCTTGCTCAGCTCAGCCGAGGTGATCGCCTCCTCGCCGCCGTCCTCTGTGATGCGTCGGGCCAGAGTGTCCGAGCGCATGCTGCGCAGGGCGTCCGCCTGGGCCTTGCCCCGGCCCTCCGCCACCGCTTCGGCGAAGTTGGCGAAGATGACGGTCAGGAACAACCAGACGGTTATGCTCCAGCTGAAGAGGGTGGGGTGGAGGATCGCCTCGAGCAGCGTGATCACGGTGCCGATCAGCACCACGAACATCACCGGGTTGCGCACCTGCACCCGAGGATCCAGCTTGAGCAAGGAGCCCGCCAGCGCTTGGCGGAGGATGCGACGGTCGAAGAGGCTGCGGCTTCGCTCCGCAGCTGGCTTGCGGCGCGCCGAGCCGGGTGCGGACGTGGTGCTGGGGGGCATCAGAAGAACCTCCCGTGGCTGAGTTGCTCCACCAATGGTCCGAGGGCAACCGCGGGGAAGAACGTCAGACCGCCCACGATCACGATCACGCCCAGCAGGAGCACCACGAACATGGCGTTGTCAGTTCGGAATGTGCCCGCTGACGCTGGCACCACCTGCTTGGAGGCGAGAACCCCTGCCAGGGCCAGCACGGGAATCATGACTCCGAAGCGGCCCAGCAGCATGTCGATCCCACCCAGGATGTTGTAAAAGAGGCTGTCACCGTTGAATCCGGCGAAGGCCGATCCGTTGTTGTTCCCCTGCGAGGTGATGGCATACAGAATCTCTGTGAACCCGTGGGGGCCACCGTTGAAGGCGCCCGCGCGACCTACCGCCAGAGTTGTGGCGAGGCCCGCCAGGACCACCACGGTGACGGGCATCACGAGGACCCCGAGGCTTGCCAATTTGATCTCGGTCGCCTGAATCTTCTTGCCCAGGTACTCGGGGGTCCGGCCGATCATGAGCCCTCCTATGAAGACGGCCACGATGGCGTCCAGGAGGATGGTGTAGAGACCGCTGCCAACCCCCCCTGGGGTGACTTCGCCCAGCATCATCCCTGTCAGCAGGCCGAAGCCGCCCATCGGGTTGAAGGAGTCGTATGAGGCATCGGCCGAGCCCGTCGAGGTCTGGGTCGAGGCGACGCCGTAAAGAGCTGAGTTCAGGGCCCCAAAGCGGACCTCCTTGCCCTCCATGTTGCCGCTGGGTTGCGCAGTCAGCCCGGCGGCGGCGACGGCGGGATTGGGCTGGGCCTCGGCATACGCCGTGAACGACGTCCAGATGCCAAAGATGACCGCCATCGTCGCCAGCAGCGCCACCCCCTGGCGCAGAGAGCCCACCATCTTTCCGAACGTGTAGGTGAGCGCGACCGGTATTGCCAGGAGTAGGGCGATGGACAGCAGGTTGGTGAGGGCCGTTGGGTTCTCGAATGGATCCGCCCCGTTGGCGTTGAAGAAGCCACCTCCATTGGTCCCCAGTTGCTTTATCGCCTCCATGAATCCGACGGGCCCCAGGGGAATCAGCTGGGTCACTCCGTTGAGCGAGTCGTGGATGAGAGTTGGGCCCCCGAGGGTTTGAACGGCCCCCTCTGCCACGAACACCACGCCTGTGCACACTGCGATGGGCAGGAGGACGTACAGACATCCTCTGGTGGTGTCAACCCAGAAATTGCCGATGGTTGGCCGACCGCGGCGGGCGAAGCCACGGGCCAAGGCTATGGCGGCCGCAATTCCAACCGCTGCCGAGACGAACTGCTGGACCTGGAGCGCAGCCATCTGGCTCAGGTAGGACATCGTGGTCTCGCCGGCGTAGTTCTGCCAGTTGGTGTTGGTGACAAAGGAGACGGCCGTGTTCCAGCTCAGGGCCGGTGGTACCCCGGGCAGGTGCTGGGGGTTGAGGGGGAGGATGCCCTGGAGCCGGAGGATCAGGTAGGTGAGGAGGATGGCGACCCCCGAGAAGATGACCACCGAGGCCGCGTACCGCTGCCAGCTCTGCTCCTCTTCCGGGGAAGTGCCGAGGGTTCGGTAGATGAGCCGTTCGGCGAAGCGCAGCCAGGTGACTCGGCCCGCGTACACCGCTTCCAGGTAGGAGCCCAGAAAGCGCCAGCAGATAGCCAGCGCCACCAACAGGACTAGCACGGTCAGCAGGAAGGAGAGCACTCAGAATCGCTCCGGGTCGAACATCGCAACTCCCAGGTAGACGAAGACCAGGAGCGCCAGACCAAGGAGGATGAGGTGGGTCAGCATCACAGACGGCCCAGGCAACGAATGAGCGCCAAGCTCAGCCCGACGAAGGCGGCGGTGCCGGCCACCGCGAGAATGTCTGCCATGCCAAGAGCCTGCCCGGCGCGGCATCAACGCCGTGTAAACGAAACGGCTCGTCCCGTCAAGGTAATGTAAAGAGGTCAAGCACTTAGAGCTCCGGCCCGGTTCGGCTAGCAGGTGGGCGCCTCGGGGAGGAGGTGGCAGGCGAACGGGGATGCCGACCGCGCGCAGGATGCGCGGTCGGTGGGCCACCGGGCCGCAGCCGCGGCTCCAAGCTATCGAAGGTCGGGGCGGGGGCTCGGGGCCAGAAGCGGAGCGCCCGGGTCGTTGACGGCCCGGGTGTCGTCTTCTATGGTGGTTCCGTGAGTGAGCCCATTTTGGGTAGGGGACGAAGTCAAGGAACCGAAACGCTCGCGGGAGGACTGGCGCCTGCTGCTCCCAGCTCGGCGTGGTTCTGGGAGGCCACCACCTGTGGTGCCGGCAATCGGGTATCCTTCGCCACGGGAAGCTCAGAGTGCCATGAGGCCCTGCAGTGGCGATCCGGCCGCTGGGTTCTCTTCTCGTGGAGCCGTGGAGCTGAGGAGGAGGCGGCCTACCGACAGGTCGCCCAGGACGAGGCGCGCGCTTGGCTTCTTCGCAACGAGCACTTCGATGCGGCCGCGAGCGTCGCGGTGCCCGGCCATTTGCCGGCCTCTGGGAGGTCGCTGGTGCGGCGTGTATATGCGCCGCGAGCAGCTGAAGAAGGGATCCGGGTCTTGGTGGATCGGCTGTGGCCCAGGGGCCTCCGGCGTGACTCAGGCCTGTTCGACAGCTGGGCCAAGGCTGCTGCCCCCTCCACGCCACTTCGACTCTGGTATGGCCACAGGCAGGAGCGCCTTCCCGAGTTCCGACGCCGGTACGAGGGGGAGCTCCAGATCCCTCCGGCATGCTCCGCTCTTGGCGCGCTCACCGGTCTGATGAGGCGAGGTCCCCTAACCCTGGTCACCGCGACTAGGGAGCTCGCCTCGTCGGCGGCAGAGATTCTGGCTGACCAGGTTGCAATCGCTGCCGGTTCCCCAGGTAAACTGCGCTCGGCACCGGGAGCCCGGACGAGCCAGCCTACCTTGGAGGATTTGGCTTGAGCTTCTTCAAAAACCTAGAGGACATGGCCCAGGGGATGGGCAGCAACCAGCCGACTGCGGACCTACCGCCACACCGATGTGCCGGTTGCCAGACGCAGATGGATTATAGAGGCGCCCACACCCTTCGAACGGGCGGACTGCAACGGGGATTCGGCATAGGGGCGGACATGATCCTCGGCGCGGGGCTCGACAATCTCATCAATCAGGCGACTGAGCGCAACGTGGTGATGCACGTCATGGTCTGCCCGAAGTGTGGCGAGGTGGCGTTCATCAACGATCCTCAGCGGGGCTTCTGAGCGCGCCCGGGGGCTCGCGTCTTGGGGCAGCCTCGCCGTAGAGACTGCCCCAAGAGCGGTCAGGAGAAGAGCCGGTCCACCGAGATTCTGCCCGGGCCGGTGAGTCCGATCGCCATGGCGGCGACTCCCAAGAGCAGGGCGAATTCGTAGCCTCCCTGCCCGTAGGGGCCAGTCTTCCAATGGGCCTGGCGTACCGCGACCGCCATGTTGGCCGCACTGGCGGCGCTTGCGATAGGGGTGGCCGCACCCAACATCAGTCCGAGTCCGCCAGCCAGCTCCGATACCCCGCTGGCGGCCGCCGCAAACTCAGGCAGCGGGATTCCCATCTGCCCCAGGTGCTCGGCGAAATTGGCAGGGCCACTCTTCTCCCAAGCTGGCGCGTAGTTAGCCCCGAGCAGAGAGCTGAGCGGCCCCGGGGGCCTTCGGCCTGGGCCGCCGAAGAGCTTGGGCAGTCCGTGAGCCGCCAGAATGCCGCCCGTCACGATTCGCAGAGTCAGAAGGCCGATGTCCGATTTGCTCAATCTCTCGATCTCCAGTTGGTCGACGCCCGCCCGCTTCCCGGCGGCAATGGTTGCGTGAACAACGATACTTGGGAGCGTCCCCCAGGGCCGCCTACGATCTCGCTACAGGGAATCTCCGTCAGGTAGCGGCGGCTTCGGTAGGTAGGGCGAAGGGAACGGCAGGCATCGAGGTGGCGCGGCGGCGGAGGATCAGTACGGGACTTCGCAGGACAGGCTCGAAGTGAGCCTTCACATAGCTGATGAGGGCCGGGTTCCAGGGTATTCGAAGGTAGCTGAGCGGGGTCAGAAGGAGGTAGTCGGCCCTGCGAAACATCGACAGCCAGGCCGGTGCGGCTCCCTGGGCGGCTGGGCTCGAGGGGTCCTGGCTGCCGGAGATGGCGATAGTGGTGCCGAGCGCGTCGACCATGAGCGGACAAGTCGGGGAATTGGCCACGAAGCGGTTTGCGTTCACGGTGAATTCTGAGTCGTCGGTGACGACGCAGGCGCCACTTGGGATGGCTGCGGCTATCGCGGCGGAGGGATCTGGGGCTCTCTGCAACAGGACCGGGATCGCCAGGGCGTGGAGCAACCCGAGAAGGCAGACGGCGGCGGTGGCGGCGACCAGTGGACCGGGGCTCAGCCTGACCAGCCGCCCCACGGAGAGGGCGAGAAGCAAGCCGAGGAAGGGGGCGAGGAAAGCTGGATAGTGATAGAAGAAGTCGGGAGGCCAGAGCAGGGCCGCCGCCACCACAATGGTCGAGAACGCTGCGAACCATTCCAGGGGCGTGACGGACAGCACTGATGGTCCTGGGGGCGCCGCAACTCCCTTCTGGGGAAGACTGTTTCTGCCCAGAAATGCCGCGGCGACCACCGCCAGCACCACCAGGGTGGCCCCGACTGCCAGGAGCTTGTAGAGGTGCCCGGATGGCACTCCGAGGCCGGCCCAGACACTGGTCATGAACTCCAGGCGATCCACTATTGGGAGCCCTGCTTGCCCGGTCCGGCCGAGCTGGTCGATGGCGACCTGGTGGACGAATTGGCCTGGGGCAAGGACCAGGAAGGGGAGGCAGGGTACAGCCACGCCCAGGGCTGCCCCCAGCGCGAAGCGCAGCGCCCGAGATGGTTGCGGCCACGCCAGCATCAGAAAGAGGACGGCGGCCGGAATTACCGCCCAAGTCTTCATGGTCCCTCCGACCCCGAAGGCCAGGCCGGCCGCGACCAGGCGCCAGCTGACCCCGGTGAACCTGTCCTTGTCGAAGATTAAGACCAGGCCGAGGAGGCAGAACAGGTTCAGGAAGGGTTCCAGGAGCAGAGCACTGGAAGCCAGGATCGCGTCCGGATAGAGCGCTATGAACAGGCAGGCGACCGCGATTACCAGCAGCGAACGGTGGCGGAGCAGGCGCCCGAGCAGCAACACGTTGATGAACGAGACGAAGACCACGAACACCCGGGCGACCTCAAGGGCGTGGTGGCTACCAAGAGGGTAGGAGAGCAGGGCCACGGGGGCGAGCAGCAGAGGAACTCCCGGTGGCTGGATGAGAGCGAAGTCGCGGTACGGCAAGATGCCGTGCACCAGGCGTATCGCGGTTCCGAAGTAGACCGCGTCGTCGTACTCCCATGAACCTGCGAGGTGGCCGGTGGCGATCAGCGTCCCGAGTCGCAGCGCCATGGCCAAGGCGGCCACAGCCAATACCGTGTTGGCCTTGGCTCGTGAGCCCATCCAGCTCCGGTGCACTTCGCGTCCGGGCGGCGGGGCCGTCAGGGTCGCGATGAATCCCGGGTGGGGCCCTGGCGGCTGCGACATTGCCGGTAAAGAGTACACGCCCGGGCCGACCGTCCCGCCCGACCTGGCCGCTTCGTCCCAGTTTTGCGATCACGATGCCTCGCTGATGGGCGGCCACTGCGGCGCTCGGAGTGGCGTTGCTCCCTCAACCGCCCAATTGGTGCCCTCCCCCAAGGGATGGCTCAGAGTTCCGTGCCACGGTGAGGGCGAAGCGCCGGGCAGCCTCTGCCGATGCCGCCGGCTCTCGGCTCCCGACACCCTGGGCCAGGCTCCGACGGTCGGCTCGGGCCAGCCGCAGTTTGATTCCGAGGCCAAGAGCTCGGTCAAATCAGGGAGTCCGAGATGCCGCGGGCTATGCTGGTGGTCCAATGGAAGTACGCGAAGACCTCCGAAACGTGGCCATCATCGCCCACGTGGACCATGGGAAGACCACCCTGGTCGACGCCATGCTGCGTCAGACCGGTGCTTTCCGGGCCAACATGGAGGTCGCCGACCGGATCCTTGACTCAGGCGACCTGGAACGCGAGAAGGGCATCACGATCCTGGCCAAGCACACGGGCATCAACTATCTCGGGACCAAGATCACCATCGTCGACACCCCGGGCCACGCGGATTTCGGAGGCGAGGTTGAGCGCGCACTGGCGATGGTTGATGGGGTCCTTCTCTTGGTGGACGCGTCCGAGGGTCCGCTGCCGCAGACCAGGTTCGTGCTCCGCAAAACTTTGGAAGCGGGCCTTCGCGTCATCGTGGTCATCAACAAGGTCGACCGCCCGGACGCTCGAGTGAGCGCGGTGGTCAGAGAGGTCGAGGACCTCTTCTTGGACCTTGACGCGGCCGAAGACCAACTGGAGTTCCCAGTGCTGTATTCCAGCGCGCGTCAGGGCTGGGCCAGCCTGGACCCGAGCTCTCCAGGGGAGAACCTGATCCCTCTCTTCGATGCGGTGGTGCGCACCATCCCCGCGCCGACTTACGAGCCGGGCCATCCCCTTCAGGCGCTGGTAACCAACCTCGATGCCTCACCGTACGTGGGCCGGTTGGCGATATGCAGAGTGCATCAAGGCACCCTGCGCAGGGGGGAGCAGGTGGCCTGGTGCAGGGTTGACGGCAGCGTGGCGAGGGAGAAGATCACAGAGCTCTATGCGACCAGGGCGCTGGAGCGAGTCGACGTGGATTCTGCCGGCCCAGGTGAGATCGTGGCCGTGGCCGGGTTCGCCGACATCTCCATCGGGGACACGCTGGCCGATCCGGAGGACCCCAGGCCCCTGGCGACAATCCTGGTGGACGAGCCCAGCCTTTCGATGACTGTGGGCATCAATACCTCCCCGCTGGCGGGAAGGGAGGGGACCCGCCTGACCGCCCGCATGGTGAAGAACCGCCTCGACCAGGAACTGGTGGGAAACGTCTCCTTGCGAGTGTTGCCGCTACCCCGCCCTGACACCTGGGAGGTGCTGGGCCGTGGCGAGCTGCAGCTGGCGGTCCTGGTCGAGACCATGCGGCGAGAGGGCTTCGAGTTGACCGTGGGAAAGCCCCAGGTGGTCACTCGAGAGATGGACGGGATCCTGCACGAGCCGATGGAGAGGGTGGCCGTGGATGTCCCCGAGGACTATCTGGGGGTGGTCACTCAGCTGCTGTCCCTGCGCAAGGGACGGTTGGAGGAGATCGTGAATCATGGCACCGGGTGGGTTCGTATGGACTACCGGGTGCCCGCTCGCGGCCTGGTCGGGTTCCGCAGCGAGTTCGTCGTGGAGACCAGGGGCACCGGGGTGCTGCACAGCGTGTTCGACGGCTGGGAGCCCTGGCACGGGGAACTGCGCACGAGGCGCAACGGGTCGATGGTCTCGGACCGTCGCGGTATGTCGACGACGGAGGCGCTGCTCTCCCTGGAGGAACGGGGAACCCTCTTGATCGGTCCGGGGACCGAAGTCTACGAGGGCATGGTGGTGGGCGAGAACGCTCGCAGCGACGACATGGACGTTAATCCCACCCGGGAGAAGAAGCTGACCAACATGCGGTCATCGACCTCCGATGAGCTGGAGCGTCTGAGCCCCTACCGCCAGCTCTCTCTGGAGCAGGCGCTTGAGTTCATTGGAGAAGACGAGTGCGTCGAGGTCACACCCAAGTCGATCCGGCTTCGCAAGGTCACCCTCGAACAGGCGATGCGGGCTCGTCAACGACGCCGTGGGCGTCGGGAGTCCGAAGAGCCGGTGGGCGTCAGATGACCATCTTCCGGTCCGTCCGGGGCCAGCGGCACCAGCGCGGCCCGAAGGCCACCTGACTGAGTGATGGCAGGTCCAGTGCCCGAGCCCGCCATATCGGCCTCGGACTTGGCTGGGCAGAGAGTTGCGGTAGTCGGCGCCGGAACGATGGCGGAAGCCATGGTGATCGGGTTGCTGCAGAGAGGCCTGGTGGCGCCACGAGACCTTGTCTGCAGTCATCCCCGAGCTGTCCGGCGGGAGGCGCTGGAGTCCGCTCTCAACGTGTCGACTACAGCCGACAACGCAGAGGCTGTGCGGGGCTCAGATGTGGCTCTCATCGCGGTCAAGCCCCAGGTGCTGCCCTCGGTGATGAGACAGCTTGCCGGCGTCTTGCCTGAGGAAGCGTTGGTTATCAGCATCGTGGCCGGGGCCAGCAGTTCCGTACTGCGGCACGGCCTTCGTCATCCGGCCGTGGTGCGGGCGATGCCCAATACCCCGGCGCAGATTGGCGCTGGCATCACGGTCTGGTACGGCAGCCCGGATCTGGGTCAGAGGTCGATTGGGATAGCTCGCATCCTACTTGCAGCCCTCGGTGATGAACTGCAGGTTCAGGATGAGGCTCTGCTGGCGATGGCGACGGCGGTCAGCGGGACCGGGCCCACATACACATTCATGTTCCTGGAAGCGCTGATCGACGCGGCGGTGCACCTCGGCTTCCCGCGTCACCTGGCCCGACGCTTGGTGCTGTCCACCGTGGCGGGGTCGGCCGAGTTCGCGTCGCGCAGCGACCGGCACGTTGCCGAACTGCGGGACATGGTCACCTCACCAGGGGGGACTTCGGCTGCCGCACTGTCGGAGCTCGAACGGGGCGGGTTCCGAAGTGTCCTTTCGGATGCGGTCTGGGCGTCCTACCGCCGGACGTTGGAGTTGGAGGCCAGTTTGGAAGCGGCTGCGGGACAGTAGATGGGTCCTCGGCAGGGACAGGGGATCCTCACGTCCAGGTGGGATGGCCAGTGCCCGAATCTACCGTGAGCCAGTTCGAACCCGGCGCGAGCTGAGGGTGGGAGAGCCCGCTGCTCCCAGGAGGTCGGGCCGGTGGGCCCTGACCTCTTCTCTTCGGGGATCCTCAGATGCGCCCGCGCAGCCATGGGTTTGGGCGCTACTCATCGTCGCCGTGGCTGGCGCCGGGGAGCTGGCGCAGTTCGACGTGTCCAGTTGGGGTAGTCTTTCGGTTCATCCAGGCCGGCTGGGGGGAGCGGTGCTCGGGCTCTTACTCTGGGTCGTGCTCTTGGGTGGTGCGGCCCGGCGCTTGGTCAGCCCCCGCCTGCCAGGGAGGGCCCTGCGATGGGTTGCCGTGGTCGTCGCTCTGGGGAGCATTGCCCTGGTGCCGGTGCACCTGGCGGCCGATGCGGGCGGATGGCGCCCGGCGGCGGGCGCGGCGCTCGCAGTCCTCGCCCTCCTGGCCACCCTCAAGATGGGGCCAGGAGGCGAACCGGCGCAGGATCAGCCTTAGAGGAGCGGCGGGGGAAACCTCGTTGGAGTTGGCGTCGGTCGGCCCGGCCGCGTGTGCCCCAGAGGTGGGCGGGAGGAGCACTTGCAGGCAGCCGAGAGCGCGGGCGCCAAATCGCCCAGGATGGTCCTGTCACAAATTCGATATCCTCAACGCATGTCCGCATCCCTTCGATCCCCCGAGACGCTGCTGCCGCAGGTGCCAGCCGAAGTTTGGCAACTTCTGGCGGCATTTGGCATCGACTTCAAGCCCCAGCATGAACATCCGAGCTGGTTCCGCTGGGTTGTTGCGACCGTGGTCGCGGTGGCCGGGTCGCTCCTCACCGATGCAATTTTGGTGGCGATAGGAACCACTGTATTTCCGTCTACTAAGGGGTTTGTTCACTTCGAGTTCTCCGACTACGGAAAGCTCACCGTGATCGGGGTGGTGCTGGCGTGTGTCGCCTGGCCCATCGTCTGCCGCATTTCCTCAGTGCCCCGCTGGTTTTTCTTCCGGTTGGCGATCGTCGTCACCCTGGTCCTCTGGCTGCCTGACCTATGGATCCTGATCCATGGGGAGCCGATAAAGGCCGTGGGGGTGCTGATGTTGATGCACTTGGCGATCGCCTTCGTCACCTATCCCACGCTGGTGCATGTGGCGCCCACGCACCCTCATCGCGAGCCGATAGTGGGCCGGGCACTGCCCCTCTTGGTCTAGCAGGACACGTCGCGAGGGTTCGCCTGGGGGTCCCAATTTTCTTCCGGGCACATGTGTCGGGCATAGGCGTGTCGTTCCGTCTCTCCCTAGTGGCGTCCCGACACTGGCGACCAAAGGTGCTGTTGGCCGTGCAGTGCTCTACTAGAGCGCCAATTGCAGCGAGTGGGGCGGGGAACTGGACCCTGATCCGGCCACCGCTGCGGCAACTGAGATTGCGGGCTTCCTGGTTGCGAGATGAAGCTTCGGTCGGGCGAATGATGCCTTGGTCCTCCACATCCAGCGTGGCAGAACCCCAGGTATTCCCGAGCCGCCAATCCATTCACTTCGATACCGCTGTCCCATCCGGGGCGCTGTGCCTGCCTGACCGTCGTCACCGAGGAGCCTAGACCGAGCCCTGGCGTCGCTTTTGCGTGACTTATTGAGGGAGCCTACGGGATGGGCCAGGCATTTGCCCCAGATGAGGGTCGGGGGTGATACTGGACGCATGGCTGAGCAACCGGTAAAGCAGCGAAGAGCGTCGCGGATCATTTTGGTGGACGAGTCCGGGCTAGCCCTGCTCTTTCGTGGTGGCGATCCGGCTCGACCCGAGGCGGGCACGTGGTGGTTCACGCCGGGTGGAGCGGTTGAGCCTGGGGAGTCGGCAGAGGATTCGGCCCGGCGGGAGCTGAGAGAGGAGACCGG
>DAHWNZ010000003.1:0-91458 GCA_027339635.1 Candidatus Dormiibacterota bacterium | reverse complement strand
TGGGGATGCCTTCCCCTGCCAGGACCCGGGGTTGCGTCGCGCTTGGCTGCGCCTGTCCAGCCAGTCAAACACCCCCGGCGCGTCGGTGCCAGGGAACTACTGGCACCCATATGGCGCGTTAGCGGCGATGCATCTGTGGACCACATTCAGTGGTAAGTCCTAGAGAACGGTTGGGTCCCGAGTGCCATCCTGAGCATTGGTGGGCCGGGCAGGCGATCCCTGGAACCCAGCCGCGCACACCAGTCGACCGCGACTCGCTGTCGGTTTTTGGGCCCTGCCGAGTTCGGGACGGCGCTGCCCATGGAGCCGAGCTATGAGGGTCGGTGCCGACCCAGCAGGGTCGCAACCAGCCGGGCGGGAGAGGCCAGCTGGCCGATTGAGGTGGCCCAGAGCGGAGCCGGAAGGTGCGCTCGCCAGGGGACGCCTCGGCAGCCGACTGGGTTCGCGCCCCTGGCAACGTTGGGCGCCCCACGATCACTCTAGCCTCCGATTGCTCGGTTGCGCCGCGTGGCGATTAGACAAATGCGTTGCCTAGAAGGAGGTTGCGCATGTACCGATCAAACCCGGGATCAGGGCTGTGCCGCCGTCTGGTCCTGCTCGAGGAGCAACTCAAGTTGGCCGACGAGCGCAGGTCGGTCGTCGACGAGGCTCGCCGGTTGAGGCGAGACCAGCGAACGGCGAGACTTCGCAAGGTCTTAGGGCCGACCGGGCCAGCCGCAGATCGGGGCACGGCGGATCGCTCCGCCAACTGACGAGCGAATCGACTGGCCCAGCGCTATCCGGGTCGTGTCGCGGCGGCCCCACGCTCCGCGAGACCGGGCCGAGCCGGGGAGATGCTCCAAATCGGGTAACCGGGCGACCGCCGCACCTCCCCGGGGTCCTATGGGAACAAACACCTGGGCGCAACTGGATGACGCCGGGATGACGATGCCTGCCTCGCGCGGGTTCTCCCATCGGCGTTCAGGCCAACAGCTCTCGATAAACCCCTCTGGTCAAAGCTGCCATCCGGGAGGCTGAGAAGCGCTGCCGCACTCGCTCCGGGCCAACCTCCGAGAGCCGGCGGTACCGTTCCTGATCTGCGAGCAGAGCGGCGGTGACGCTGGCAAGCCCGGCCGGGTTGGCGGGGGCCACCAAAACCCCGTAATGGGGCGGCTCCAAGATGTCGGGGAGGCCTCCGACCCTGGTTCCCACCACGGGCACCCCCGAGCTCAGCGCCTCGCAGGCGACCAGCCCGAAGGGCTCCCGGCGGGAAGGGACCCACACCACGTCGCAGGCGTCGAAGAACGCCTGGCGGTCGACGACCTCGCCGATGAAGCTGACCCGTGCTGAGACATCGAGCTGTTCCGCCAGGTCCAGCAGGGTTGAGAGCTCGGGTCCGGTTCCTCCGACTCTGAGCCGAAGGCCCCGGCCCGCCGGCATCGTGAGGGCCATGAGCGCCAGGTCGATCCCCTTGCTGGCAACCAGTGAGGCCAGGACTCCCACGGTGGCGCCCGCCGGTTGGGACCTGGATCGGGGCAGCAGGGGGTAGATCCCGTTGGGCACCACCCGAACACGGTCCTGCGAACACCCGACCGTCTCAGTCAGGAAGTTGAACACTGAGTTCGAGACGGCGATCTGTCGGCCTGCTCCCCGGCCGATCTGCCGTAGCTCACGACGGTGGGCCCGGATTCGCCAGGCGCTGGAGGTGAACCAGTCATCCAGATGGTGGGTGTGCACCCAGGGAGTTCCGCTCTGTGCCCTGCGGACCACGCTGCCTGCCCGCAGGGCATGGCTGTGAATCAGGTCCGCCCGGTAGCGGTGCGCCAGGTGGCGCAGCCTGATTGGGGCCAGGGCAAGCTGGCTGGCCCCGGTGGCGAGCCCGAGGCTCAAGATCCCCACATCCGAGCAACGGTCGCGGAGCTCCCCGTCAGGGCAGGCGACGGCCGTCTCCCAGCCGGCCGCGACCAGCTCGCGGGCCAGAGTCAGGACGTGCTCCGGGCCGCCGGTTCTGGAGCTGTCCGCGATGACCAGGAGGACGCGCGGCTGATGGTGCACCAGGGCATTGTTCCACCTCCGGCCAAGCCCACCAGATACCATCGATCGGGTATTGAACACTTTGCAGCCGGACCCAGAGCTGATTCTGGTCGCGGTGGCCTGGCCCTACGCCAGCGGACCGCGGCACATCGGACACGTTGCCGGCTTCGGGGTGCCATCGGATGTCTTCGCGCGATACCATCGCCTGCGCGGTTCCCGGGTGCTGATGGTGAGCGGTACCGATGAGCACGGAACCCCGATCCTGGTCGCGGCCGACCGGGAGGGAGTCAGCCCTGCGGCGATCGCTGACCGCTACAACCTGGTGATCGCCAAGGACCTGAGCGACCTTGGGCTGAGCTACGACCTCTTCACCCGGACGACGACCAAGAATCACGAGCGCGTGGTGAGGGATGTATTTCGCACCCTCTATGAGAAGGGCTACCTCCTGCGCCGGTCCCAGATGGGTGCCTTCTCGGCGGCGACGGGCCGCACCCTGCCGGATCGCTACATCGAGGGGACCTGCCCCCATTGCGGCTACGGGGCGGCCAGGGGCGACCAGTGCGACAACTGCGGGCGCATGCTGGATCCCCAGGACCTGATTGACCCGAGGTCGAGGATCGATGGCCAACCCCCCGTCTTCCGGGAGTCGGAACATCTCTTCCTGGACCTGCCTGCATTCGCCGAGCAGCTGGCCAGCTGGCTCAGGAGCAAGGTCGACTGGCGTAGCAACGTGCTGGCATTCTCCGCCAATCTTCTCGGGGAGCTGCGTCCCAGAGCCGTGACCCGCGACATCGACTGGGGAATCAGGGTTCCCGTCGAAGGGTTCGAGGAACGCCCCGACAAGCGGATCTACGTGTGGTTCGATGCCGTGGTGGGCTACCTGTCGGCCAGCATCGAATGGGCGGAGCTGCAGGGAGAACCGGACCTCTGGAGGGCCTGGTGGCAGGATCCCAGGGCTCGCCACTTCTACTTCATGGGCAAGGACAACATCGTCTTTCACTCGGTGATCTGGCCCAGCATGCTGCTGGGATACGCAGGCGGTGGGGCCGTTGGAGGCGGCGACTCGGCTCCGCCCCTGGTGCTGCCGGAGAACGTGGTGAGCAGTGAATTCCTGACCCAGGAGGGACAGAAGTTCTCCAGCAGCCGAGGCGTGGTCATAGAGGTGAGGGACTTCCTCTCCAGGTACGATCCCGATCCCCTGCGCTACTACCTGACCGCGGCGGGGCCCGAGAGCCAGGACACCGACTTCACATGGGCAGAGTTCATAAGGCGCAACAATGACGAGCTGGTGGCCACCTGGGGCAACCTGGTGCAGCGCACCTTGACCCTGGCCGCTCGCCACTTCGGATCAGTGCCGGGCGAGGGGACCTTGCAGCCCGCGGATCTGAAGCTCTTGGAGGCGGTTGACTCCGGTTTTGCAACCGTCGGCGACCTCCTCGGCGCGACCCACTTCAAGGCGGCCCTCGCCGAGACCATGGCGCTCGCGGCCAGGGTCAACCAGTACCTGGGTGAGAACGAACCCTGGCGCCTTGTCAAGTCGGACCGGGAGAGGGCCGCTACGGTGCTGTTCACGGCCCTCCAGTGCGTGGCCGATCTGCACATCATGTTCTCACCATTTCTGCCGTTTTCATCTCAGCGCCTGCACCGGATGTTGGGCGAGCCAGGGCAGCTATCGCCCATGCCAGAGCAGGTCCCGGGCGCGGCCGAGGACCCCCACACCGTGCTGACCACCAGGACCTCTGGTCTGGATGCGGGATGGCACCCGATACGCATCCCCTCCGGTCGAACGCTGGAGCCTCCTGAGGTCCTGTTCCGCAAACTCGACCCCGGGCTGGCGGACGAGGAGATTGCCAGAATGGCCGACGCCAGGCACGATCCGGACCCCGCCTAGCCGGTCGACTGGGTGTTTCAACCAGCGCCTGGCGGGGCGCAGCTTACCGGTGCCGACGGGATGGCGCCCGAGGTGAAGCCGCAGTGAACCTGAGCAGCGTTACAATCCCGCTGGCCGTGGCAGCCGGGGCGGCATCATTCCTCTCCCCATGCGTGCTCCCACTGGTTCCCGCCTACCTGGCCTTTCTGTCCTGCGAGGTGGCTCAGCCTGGTTCGGGGGCGGCGGCGCCGAGGGACACCGCCGCGACCCGCTGGCGGGTGCTGCGCGGGGCACTGGGCTTCGTGGTCGGGCTGGGCCTCTTCTGCATAGCCTTCTTCTACGCCCTCGACAGGGTGCTCGAACCGTGGAAGTCCGTGGTCACCCCGGTCCTCGGCATCCTGGTCGTCATCCTCGGTCTGGTGCTGATGGGGGTGCTTCGGGTGGGCTTCCTCGCCCGGGACCTGCGTCACCTGCCCAGCGGACCCCGCCGGGGAGGGTTCGGTTCGGGCTTCCTGCTCGGGGTCGGACTCGCCGCGGGTTGGTCTCCATGCATCGGACCGGTGTTGGGGGCCGTCCTCACGTCGGGCATCAGCCAGGGCACAACGGTGCGCGGCGTGTATCTCATGGTGGCCTACTGCCTGGGCCTGGGACTCCCGTTCCTTCTCGCCGCAACCCTGCTTGACCGATCCCGGCCCCTGTTGGGAACGCTGGCCCGCCACCAACGGGCCATATCCTTGGCCGGTGGGGCGGTCGTGGTCCTGATGGGAATGCTGGTGACGGTGAATCACTTCACGATCTTTAACGAATGGCTGTCCGCCCACCTGCCCGGCTTCTTTCAGGATCCCTTTGACCTATGAACCGGTGTGAGCTCGACCGAGCGGTCGGGCCGGCTCGTCGTTCGGGAACGCCCCGATGCCGTTGAGCGCGCCCCGCCGCATGGTGGACGTCTATGCGATCTTGGGCGCTGTCCCCAGCGACAGCTGGCAAGAGTTGCGGCGCCGCTACCGGTCGCGGGCCAGGGAACTCCACCCCGACGTCCAGGTACATCGCCAAGGGCCCCAACGCCTGAACCCAGAGCGAGCCACCCGACTCTTCGCCCAACTGCAGGCGGCTTGGGCGCTGGTCGCCACCCCGGAGCTCCGAGCCCGGTACGACATGACCCTGGTATCAGACCCCGCCCCTCTTCGGCGGGCGACTGCGAGAAGGCCCCCCACGGTCCCCAGCTGGTCCTCGGGCCCCGCGGCGGCGGTGCTCTTGAGAGCGGGCCCAGGCGACCTCCACATCGCGGTTCCCGGCGGTCCATGGGACCTCTCGCTGTCCGCATACGCGGAGCTGGTCGCCGCCGGCGCGGCCCCGGGCCTTCTCATCGGGGATGTCCCACCCCACCGGGAAGTGCGGGAGGCCCTGAGAGGGCTTGCCTTCGTGGAGCGCCATCGGCTCAACACCATGGTCGGGCTGGTGGATCCCCTGGAGGAGCGAGCCGATGCCGCCGAGGGAGTGGAGGACGACGGCCGGTGGAAGCTGGGCCAGCTGGAGAGGGCCCTGGCACACTGGTCCCGGTCGCTTCCGGCCAGGAGGAGGGAACTTCCCTATCCCGATGCCCTCCTCCTGATGGGACGGTTGTCGCTCCTTGGATACCAGCTGAACCTGCCCCACCCCGCCGGTCTCTTCACCTGCCTGGAGGCTCGTCCCGCCACAAGGCAAGCGGCTCTCGACCGGCGCGCCGACGCGCTCGTGGCTCTGCGCCTGCCCGCGCCAACCCTGCTGCTGGCGGCCCTGTGGGCCGACGACCCGGACCTGCTGGCGGCGCTCGGCGAATCTGGTAGCGAGGAGGGCTGGATCCCCGGAGCGGGCCCCGGGCTGGCCCCGCTCCCGATCCGGTCTCTGGCCGGCAGGCGGGCCAGGTCGGATCATCACGAACCCCTCTGGGGCTCGGTGCTGGACAAGCCACAAGCGCTGCCCGAGACCCTGGCCGGCCTGCGTCACTTCCAGCGGGCCTGGGAATGGCTGATCCGAGGAGACCTGCCTCAGGAGCTCCCCTGGGGCGAACCGCTGTCCCTGAGCGGCCGAGACCATTCCCTCAGCGACGCCGCCGCACGCCTGACCTCCCACCTGGTGGGGAAGGCCTTCGCAGAGCTCCCGGACTCGGCGCACCTGGTGTCTCTGCAGGGGGTGACTGTGCGCATCCGGGTCCCCGCGGAGGCTCGCGGGGAAGCTACCTTCCGCCTCCGCCGCTTGATCGGCGATGAGGTTGAGCGCCTGGTCGGCCGGCGGATTGAGCCCTCTGTCCTGGCGTCGGCTGACAAGCCTGGCCATACCAAAGCGACCTAGCTTCACCAATTCATGGCCCGGGCACAGGGGTTCCCGCACCTGGCACCGTCGGGCGGGCGGTGCCATCGCGAAGCCGCCGGTTGAAACTGAGCCTGGCCCTAACACTTAGATTTGACATAACGTTTCCATCAAAGCTAAGCTTCAGACAGAGACCGGGCGTTCCGGACCGACGACCAGGGAGATATAGCGATGGATGTCATGCAGCCGACCATCCACCTGTCCCAGCGAGCCCGGCTGGCGATAGTCGGAGCGGTGATGCTGGGACTGTTCCTAAGTGCCCTGGACCAGACCGTCGTGGGCACGGCCCTGCCCACCATCGTGACCGACCTCGGTGGCAACAGCCTTTATGTGTGGGTGGTCACGTCCTACCTGCTCACCAGCACTGTCACCATCCCGATCTATGGCAAGCTGTCCGACATCTTCGGCCGCAAGATCATGCTGATCATCGGGATTTCTTTGTTCCTGATCGGGTCGGCTCTGTCGGGCCTGTCACAGAACATGGCCGAGCTCATCCTCTTCCGCGGTCTCCAGGGACTCGGGGCCGGTGCGCTCTTCCCAATCGCTCTGGCCGTCGTCGGCGACCTCTTCACCCCCCGCGAGCGGGGCAAGTACCAGGGGTTCTTCGGAGCCGTGTTCGGCCTGGCCTTTTTGGTGGGCCCCTTTCTGGGCGGCTTCATCACCGACAACATCAGCTGGCACTGGGTGTTCTACGTCAACCTCCCAATCGGGATAGTCGCCCTGGCCGTCATCTCGTCGATTCTGCCCAACCATCGCAGCGAGGGTCCGCGGCCGGCCATCGACTATCTGGGCACCCTGGTCTTCACAGCGGCGGTGATCCCGCTCCTCATAGGCCTCACCGAGAAGGGGCTCACCACCAGCTCGGGGCAGACCATCGGGTGGCTGGACTGGCGAGTGGGCGGCCTGCTGGCCCTGGCGGCGGTGCTCGGGGTGGTCTTCGTCTTCATCGAGAGTCGGGTCGCCGAGCCCATCGTGCCCCTCGGGCTGTTCCGGGTGCGCACCTACGCGGCCTCCCAGGTCGCCATGTTCCTCATCTCATTCGCCTTTTACATAGGGGTGATCTTCCTGCCCCGCTACTACCAGGCGGTGCGCGACATCAGCGCCACCGCGTCGGGGTACATGCTCTGGCCCCTGCTGGTCGGACTCATGGGCACCAGCGTCGTGGCCGGTCTCGTCATCAGCCGCACCGGCAAGTACAAGCTGCTGCTGGTCGGGGCGATGGTGCTCGCCACGATCGGGATGGTGCTCATGACCCAGCTCACGGCCACGGTCGGTGACTGGGCGCTGTGGGGTTGGATGCTGGTCGTGGGCGTCGGGATCGGACCCTCCATGTCCGCTTTCACCGTGGTCGTGCAGAATGCGGTGCCCCAACGCGACATCGGGGTAGCCACCAGCAACCTGACCTTCTTCCGCCAGGTCGGAGGTTCCATCGGTCTGGCGGTCGCGGGCACCTATCTGGCCTCCACCTTCACCAGCCAGCTGCCCAAGAACCTGGTCCATGCAGGGGTCCCGAGGGCGCTCATCAGCCACTTCAACGCGGGCGGTGAGTCCAGCCTCACCGGGGTCGGCAACCTCGCCACCCAGCTGACCCATGTCCTGCCGGCGCCCCTCCATCAGTTCATCCCGGCAATAGTGGTCGCGATTCATCAGAGCCTCGCCGAGGCAATCGGGGGGAGCTTCTGGTTGGGGGCGGTGGCCGCGGCCATCGCGATCGTGGCGACCATGTTCATGCGCGAGGTGCCGCTGCGGACCACCCTGGCGAGCGGTCCCGCCACCCGCCAGGAGGTGGAGCAACGGCCCGAGGGGCGAGAGTTGGCGGAGGTGCCGTGACCATCGGGCCCGCCGGTCGGGGACCTGGCCCAGCCGCGAGGGGCGATGATGACTCCCTGCTGGCGCTGTCGCTTGCAGCTCTGGGAAGGGTCTTGGCGCAACACTGGCGCCAGGGCCCGGGCAGTTGCTTCGCGCGTAAGGACCTCTCCTTCGGGCAGATGCACGTGCTCATGCTGCTGCACGAGCGGGGAGCGCTGACGGTCGGCCAGCTGGCGGAGACGCTCGGTGTCAGCATGCCCTCTGTCAGCTCCCAGCTGGACCGGCTTGAGGAACACCAGCTGGTGGAACGGCGCCGCGACGAGTCGGACCGCCGCCTGGTGCACATAGTCCTGACCGACGCGGGCGCCAGAGACGCGGAGGCTGCCGCGGGCTTCCGCCGGGAGTTGGCTGAGCAGTTGCTCGCCGGCTTCGACCAAGATGAGCTGCGCGCCCTGCTGACGGTCCTGGCCGCGGTGGAGCGCTGCATCGGGGCAGATACCCAGCAGAGCTCCTGAATCAGGAGTACCCGATCGCGTCCCCTCCCTGGCGCTTAATCGAGTACATGGCAGCGTCGGCCGCCCCCAGAAGCTGGCTCATGGTGCGGCCATCGTCGGGGTATCGGGAGAGCCCGGCGGAAGCGCTCACCCTGGTCAGGGCGCACCCCTCGGGGAGCGGGATCTCGGCCAACCTCTTGCGGAGCTCCCGCCACACCCGAGCGGCACCCTCTGCACCCGTCTCGTGCAGGAGGATCACGAACTCCTCGCCCCCGTAGCGCACCGCCGCGTCCTCAGCCCTGACCACCTCGTGGATCGCCGCTCCCACCTCCCGCAGGACGGCGTCGCCGGCCCCGTGGCCGCAGCTGTCATTGACCAGCTTGAACTTGTCCAGGTCCAGCATCATGAGGTCAAGCGAGCGCTTCTGGCGCTCGGCCATCGCCAGCTCACGGCGGCCGGAGTCTCTGAGCCACCTGGTGTTGAGCAGCCCGGTCAAGGGGTCGGTGATGGCGTGCTGCACCTGTTCCGAGTAGAGCCTGGCGTTCTGCCACGCGGCCGCGGTCATGTGTCCCACCAGCCCCGCTGTGGTGAGCTCCCAGGGCGAGAAGGCGCCGGTGCGAAACCGCACCAGGTTCAGCATCCCCAGACGGTGATCCCCGGCCACCAGTGGCACCAGCAGCATGGACTCGTCATCGGACTTGGTCCCAGGCAGGTGACCGGCGGCGGGATGGGCGTCAGCGTCGTTCACCAGCTGGGGGGTTCCGAGGTCGAAGGCCCAACCGGTGATCCCGGTCCCGATGGCAAACGTGTGCCCCATGACCCCAGTCACATAGCTGGGCTCCAACTCCGATCTCGCCAGCAGGGGGCGGAATCGGAGAGAGTCCCAGTCGGCCTGATATATCGCGAGGCCGTCGTAGGCGACGATGCGGGCCAGATGGTCAGCGGCCAGGCTCAGGATGACATCGGGGTCGTGCTCCCCCTGCAACGACCTGGCCGCCTGGCCGAGCTCGTCGGTCACCTCCCTGGCTCCGCTGGGGCGCCGCCGAGCACTGTCCCTGGGGCCCGGGGATGTCGTTGCCGGCCTAGGAGCCTCCTTGGCGAAGACATCCGGCCCATCGATGTCGAGGATGACCCGCGGACGGACCAACTCCACCTGTCCGGGACCGTGCACCACCTGGGGCCCCCCGAAGACGGTGCCCGTGCCATATTCCAGGCCCAGGGCGGAGACCGCCTCGAGCTCGGCCTGATCCTCGATGTCGGAGGCCACCAGTACCGCCCCGGTGAGCCGGGCAAACTCCCCGAGCGCGGCGACCAGGGCCGCCGCCCCGGGGTCGGAGAGCGCTGACCCCACCAGGCTTGAGTCGACGTGGAGCAGTTCTGGAGTTATCCGGGCCACCTCCGAGAGCCGAGTGCGGCTCTCCCCCAACCCGATCAGGCCGACCTTGAAGCCGCGCAGACGCAGGTCGAACGCCAGTTCAGGCGCGGGCGCACCGTCGACCATGGTGTCGCCCTCGCTGAGCTGCCAAACGATCCGTGCCGCCGGGATGTCGGCAAGGCGGGCCTCCTTGGCCAGGATCCCGGCCACCCCAGGGCGGGACCGGCGATACCCGACCAGGCTGACCAGGAGGGCGCTGGGCCGGAGATGGCGCGCCGCCGCGAGCTGAGCCCGCAGGAGCGCGTCGTCCAGAGCCTCAAGGAGGTCTGCGGCCTCGGCAGCCCGCCAGAAGTCCTCTGGTGAAGGAACCTCATCGAGCCGTGGAAGCCTCCATCTCAGCTGGTATCCGAGCACCGCACCGTCGGCCAGGCGCCGGACAGGCTCGGCGGTCACCCTCATCTGACCCGGCTGGATGAGGCGACGGACTACGCCCATCGCCGCCCTTCTCTGGTCGGGTGAGGGTGGCCCGGGGAGCGGCCGAACCGGTGGCGGCGCCGCCCAGAACGGCTCCTCGGGCCCATGGTCGAAATTGGTCATGACACCGGCCACCGCAAGATGGTCGCGCGCCGCCCTCGGAGATCCAGCCACGGCCGGGTTACAGCTTGATTACTTAGATCGGGATCTGCCTGTTGGTGGCCCTGGGACCCCGGGCCAGGCGAGGGTCAGCTCGGAGAAGACCAGGTGGGCGGCCAAGGCGGGAGTCAGCGACCCGGAGCTGCGCCGCAGAGCCCCCGTCACCCCCGCCAGGACCATGCCTCCCGCCACGGGGAGCGGGTTTGCGGAAGCGGCCTGGGTGAGGGAGTAGACGGCTGCCGACAGCGCAACCCGCCGTTTGGAGATCTCTCCCCGGCCATCGGAGAGCAGGTGCTCCCGCCAGAACGTCTCCTCGCCAATGGCCGCCGGGATCACCAGCAGAGAGCGGACCAGGGGAGGTTGCGATCCGGTACACGCCGCGACCCGGCTAAGCCAGGTCGCGCCCCTTCTGGACCGCCTGAGGCAGATGGCCACCAGGACTGCGCCCAAGTAGGTGAACAGGCCTGCAGCACCTCCAGCGGCAATCCAGCGGCGGTCAGGTCTCCTGGCCGTCAACCCCGTGCCAGGGCCGACCAGGAGGCCGGACGCAGCCAGGCTTGCGGTCAACGAGGGCCAGAACAGAACCGGCCTGGCGAAGCTAGCCCGAAGTGCTATCGCCTGGCTCAGCACCCCCACCAGCAATCGGCCCCGGCGCCCAGGCGGCGCCGCAACCCTATGTGCCGAGGCCAAGTCTGTCGAAGACCGCAGCCAGCGACGTGGCCAGCTCCCAGGCGGCTCCCAGGCCCACCTCCTCGGATGACACAGCGGTTTCCGGGAAGGGCCGGGAGCCGAGGCGGGGGGGGACGGAGCCCCGCAGGTGGGAGGGCAGCGCGTGGCGCAGAATTTCCCGCTCCACCTCGAGGAGCCGATCTTGGCGCTGAGCCTCAACTTGAGGCTTGGAAGACCTGGGCCGGACCAGGAGCGCCCCTCGGCCGAGCGCCACCGGCGAGACCGACCGCCCCCCCCGCAGCAGGAGGGAGTGCGCCCAGTCCCTCTCCCGCTCCGCACGCTTGGCCAGATAGGCGAGCTGGCTCCTGGCTTGCGGGTCGCGCGTCATAAGGGCCGCCGCCGCGAACCCGGGCGCGCCGGCATTCGTGCAGGCGAAGATCGTCTCCAGAGCCTGCCAGGCGGTCTCCTTCAGCTGCAGGGGAGCAGAGACCTCTCCAAGGCCAGATGTGGTCACCGCCTCGCGCACCCGCGGTGCGCTGGTAGCCGGCCCTCGACGGGGACGCCTGGCGGCGACGGTCGCGACCAGGCCGGCGGCCAGGTCAGGCAGTAGCCCAGGTGGCTTGGTGAAGCCGTAGGCGGACCTGGGGGTGAACTCCCGCCACGTCTGGCCGCGGTCCAGGCGCCCAATCCATGCGGCCATCTGGGCCATTTCGAAGGAGTCGTCGAGAGCCCGCACCGCCAGCGAGGCCCGCACCACCTTGCCCACCGGCAGGGAGACTTCGTCGTGCACCAAGAGGCGCCCCTTGCGGTCCTGCCGCACCCTGGCCGGCACGACCAGTGGCGCCCGCCCGACACGGTCGGTGACCGCCAAGATGGCGGGGACTCCATCGTGCAACATCTGGCGGCCGCGGAGGTCAAGGCGACCCAGCCGCGGGGGATTCAGGAGGTTTGGTGAAGCAGGCGCCGAGCGGCGCCTCTGGAAGCGCGGAATTCGCCATTCGCCAATCCGGTGGCGGGATGGGCCCCGCGGCGCGAGCACCTCCACCTCGACGATCCGAACCCGGATCAGGACGCGATGCCAGTACTCACGGTAGAGGAGGGACCAGAAGGGGTCGCGCATGGTCTTGCTGAAGCGCGGCCCTAGGCGATTCGAGCCCCGCATGAGCCGGAACAACCCGTCCAGGTTGGAGGTACCGTCGCCGTCCAGGATGCTCGCCTCCCCCCTTACCAGGACGGTCGGCTCGCCGGGCGCAAGCCGCAGCAACGCCACCCCAGGATTGGCCGCAATGTTACGCACCTTGGCTTGGTATCCCACGGTGGTGGAGGTCCAGATCTCGGCGCTGGCCGGCGTCAGCCTGGCCCCGACGGGTGCCACCACCGGCACCCCCCACGGGTTCAGGGTCACCAGGTCCCACTGCAGAAACTGGTCGAGGCCGTCAAGTTCTGGGATTCCCGACAGATCGGCGTTGCGCATCGCCCCTACCGTACGGGATATCCTCGGGACGCCACATGGACACGTTCCCAGCAGCTCATGCCTGAGGTCCGCCACCACGTCCTGATCCCGGTCTCGGCGGAACGGGCCTGGGACTTCATCGCCGACGTGCGCCACGCACCCCGGTGGATGTTCGGCGTAAAGCAGATCACGGGGTCCCTTAGCCCGCCCCTGCGGCAGGGAGACCGGCTGCAGATACGCCTGGTCGCGGGCGGCAAGTTCGCCAACAGCGACTGGGTCATTGGAGAGTGCGAGCGGCCCCATCTGGTTAGCAGCACTGGGCACGCGATGGGTGCCTCTGCCAAGCTGCGGATCGAATGTCGCGAGGTCGGCCCGGAGAGCACGGAGGTCACCCAGAGCCTGACCTACCAGCTACCCGGGGGAGCCCTCGGATTGCTGGCGGGCAGGTTTGGGGTCAGCGGCATCATGGAGATGCAGGCTCAGCGCTCGCTCCAGGCGCTGCGGGCGATCCTCACCGAGACTGCGGGACAGGACGAGCTGGGCGCGAGAGGCGAGGGGCCTCTGTTTGGAGGCGCACCTGAAAGCTGACCGGGAGTTTGCCGCGCCTCCCGGACGGTGGGTCACCCGTTGGACCGACTTCCGCTTGGAGGAGGACCCCGGGTTGAGCGGGAACGGACCACTGCTTCTGGCCGGAAGGGACCCGATGGAGGCGGTCGCGGTCCCCCTGCGCACCGCGTCGGGCGTGACCGTGGGGTCGGGCCTGTGGCGGCGTCCGGGAGTTGTCGATGCCATCCGGGCGATACCGGGGATCGGGCTGGTGAGTCAGAGCCCGATCGGGGGAACCCTCGGGCCCGGTGGCCCCGGGTGGCTCCATCTCCTGCTCGTGGCAAGGCTCCCGGACCCATGTCCCAGGCCCCTCGACTCCCTGCTCCGGCTGGCGACCGACCTCCTCCGGGCGGTGCTTGAACCAAGGGGTCTGCACCTCATCAGCGGCCGGGTAGCGGGAGCCTGGTGTCCCGGCTTCAGCGATCTTTCCATCGAGGGCCGCAAGCTCGCCGGAGTGGGCTTCAAACTGACCAGGGAGCTGGCCCTGGTGCGGTTGATCGTGGGCTTGAGCAGGCCCCCATCAGAGTGGCTGGCGGCGCTGGACGCCAGCCACAGGGTGGCGGGCTCCGGAATCGACCCCGCTGCCCTGTGCTGGCTCTCGGACCTGCTGCACCTGCCCGACCTCTCGCAGGAGGAGGCGGTGCGGTTGCTGGCTTCTTCCAAGACCCCCGAGCCTGAGAAGATTGGTCCATGAAGTCATCCGCGGCTCCTCTGCAGCTGGTCGTGGACCCCGCCACGGTCCTGCATCAGCGGGCTCGCCCGGTGCGGGTGTTCGACAACGACCTGCGACGGCTGGTTGACGAGATGTACGTCCGCTGCGAGGAATGGAACGGTGTGGGCCTGGCGGGCCCTCAGGTGGGGCTCAACCTGCGGCTGGCGGTGGTCGTGTATGAGGACCGGAAGTTCGTCATCTGCAACCCGGAGCTGCTGGCAGCCAGCGGCGAGGTGGACGCAGTCGAGGGCTGTCTGTCGTTGCCGGGCAGGGCCGGGCTGATCCGTCGCTTCGAAGAGGTCAAGGTGCGGTACCGCAACGTCCACGGCAGAGGGGTGGTCAGGACCTTCGATGGCTGGCTGGCGCGTATCGTCCAGCATGAGTCGGACCACCTTTTGGGAGTGCTCTGCCCGGAGCGGCTGGCTCCTGGAGAGACCTTCCGCGAGCTGGGAGAGGATGAGGCGGAGGAAGAGGAGGCGCAGTAGGACGGGCTTGCCCTGGCCGAGTCTTGGCCGGCCAGGGCAAGCCTTCTCTCAGGCGGCCTCGTTGGCCTCGGCGTCGATGGAGACCTTGATCTCGTCGCCTATCACAACCCCACCCGTCTCGAGTGCCATGTTGTAGGTGAGCCCGAATGCCTCTCGGCTGACCTTCGCAGTCGCCTCGAATCCGGCGACCTTGGCACCTTGAGGGCTGGTCTGAATGCCGTGGAAGGTGACGTCCAGGGGCACCGGGTTGGTGACGTCCTTGATGGTGAGATTCCCCAGGACCCGGTAGCGGTCGCCCCCGAGGGCCTGCACCTCTGTGCTCTGGTAGACCAGGTCGGGGAACTTCTCGGCGTCGAAGAAATCGGCCGAGACCAGGTGGGCGTTGCGGGGCTCAACCCTGGTGTCGATGCTGGCCGCCTTGATGACGGCGCGAACCGAGCTCTTGGTCAGGTCATCCGGGTCGATCTCCAGGTCGGCGGAGAACTCCCGGAAATTCCCCTTGACGGTGCTAACCATCATGTGTCGCACCGAGAATTCGACCGCAGAGTGATACGGGTCCAGCTTCCAGGTCATGTGCATTCCTCCATCAGAGTTCATCAAGCGACGCCCCATGCGTCATAATTGACCGTACAACTACATCCTACCCCATTGGTACTTGCGTGTGCAATCACCTTCCTTGAGCGGAAAGCAGACATCCGAACCCCTCAGCCCTGAGGTCCTCAGCGCCTGGCAGGCGTTTCTGCGCGCGCATACCCTGGTGACCAGGGCCCTGGAACGCGAGCTGATCTCGCAACAGCGGCTGCCGCTCGCGGAGTACGACGTGCTGGTGCAGCTGAGCGCGGCCCCACAGGGGAGGCTGCGGATGGCCCAGCTCGCTGACCGGGTGCTCTTGAGCCGCAGCGGGTTGACCCGCCTCATAGAGCGCCTCGAATCGGCAGAGCTGGTGAGGCGCGAGGTGTGCCCTAGTGATGCCAGAGGCTCCTTCGCAGTCCTCACGCCAGCGGGAAGGCAGCGCCTCAAGCTGGCCGCGGGCGACCACCTTCGCTCGGTCCAAGCCCACTTCGGCAAAGTCTTAGACTCAGACCAGATGCTCTCCTTGGGCGTGGCCCTGGAGCAGATCGCGGCGGCGAACAGGTCGGAAGCAGGCGCCGGATGCCCTGAGGCGGAGGCCGCCTGCCCCATGGAGGATATGGCCAATGGCTGAGCCTGACGGCACGCGCTGCCCGTTCCCCGGAGCCCAAGGCGATGGTGCACAGGCCGAGGACGGAGGCTGCCCGGTTCCCCACGGACAGTCGTCGACCCCGCAGTGGGACTTGGAGGCCCACGTGGAGGCGATGCGGCGAGCTCAGGCGGGCGCGGAGCGCAGCCATCTCGAGCCCACCAGGGCGGAGGAGATGGCGCGCAGGGCGGCCGAGCAGCGGGCGGCGCAGAAGGGGGTCGGCGAGATCCGCAGCGAGTTCATAGCGAGCCTCGGGAAGAAGCTCGGGTACGGACATCCCCTGAGCGAACGGGGAGCCCTCACCGAGCAGTTCACCTGGACCGAAGAGGCGGAGAGCCGTCTCGCCGAGGTACCGGAGTTCTGTCGTGAGCTAACCCGCTGGCGGGTGGAGTGGACCGCCCACAAGAAGAATCTCGGCACCACCATCACCCCCGAGATCATGGAGATCAAGTACCAGATGTGGGGGGAGGTCTCGCACCGAATCCAGGAGCGCCATCAGGACGGCTTGGAGTGGACTCCGTCGGCGCTGCGCCGGTTCGAGCGGGTGCCCGACTTCGTCAAGGGTCAGGTACTGGAGGCGGTTGAGGGCAATGCCCGGTCGTTCGGCGCGACGGTGGTCGACGACGAGGTCGTGGAGCGCGTGATAGAGCGCTGGTCGACAACCGGCGACTTCCACGAGGGGCTGTACGGCTTCCGCTGATTCCGGCCCTCAGTCGGGGTCCATCAGCCTGCGCTGAGCTTCGGCGACATCAAGCTCACCGCGAGCAACCGCCTGCAGCAGTTCCAACGGCGTCTCGCGCTCCGGCTGCGCGTCCGGGTCGATGCCCAGCTTGGCCAGCACCGAGTCCAGCCTTGCCCTGGCGGTTGGGTAACTCACTCCCAACTGGCGCTCCAGCGCCTTCATGTTCCCCCGGGATCCCAAGAAGATGTTCAACACCTCGCGGTCCTCCCCCCCCAGGGAGCAGAAGTCACAGGTCTCGAAATCTCCGGACAGCTCAGTGCCACAGCCCCGGCAGCTCAGCCGGTTGATGTGCAGGCTGCCGCCACAGACCGGGCATTTGCGGGGCGGGCGGCGCTCGATCACGCCTCCTCAACCCAGACGGCGCCGGTCGTGGCCTCTATCTCCAGGTGCCCCGCGCCACCCCCGATCGTCGCCTCATGCACCTCGCCACCCATCGTCCAACCTCCCGTCAACCCGGCCGCGTCACCGGGCAACGTGATCTTACCCAAGGTGCTGCGGGCCACCACCCGGACCGAGGAGCCCTTCTCCAGTCTGACCTTGACGGTACCGGCCTCGCAGCGGATACGAGAGGCCCCTGAGTCGAGCAGGCCGCGGACGGACACGGTCCCCCATGTCACATTGAGGTCGATGGCCTGTGAGAAGCCCTCAACCTTGGCGCTGCCGGCCTGGATGTCGGCCTTGATGGGGCCCCGGATCCCATCCACTGTGAGGAGGCCGGCCGCCATCTCCACCTCCAGGGGGAGTTGCGGGTTCATGCGAATGAGCACGGGATGCAACGGGTTGGATCCGTTCCCCTGGCCGAAGGGGATCTTCTCCGGCCAGCGAAAGGAGAACCACCCCCCCTCCTCGCCCTGAGGCATGCCCGTCACCACCATCGCATCGCCGTCCCTGGCAGCCTGATGTGGGCCCTGCACGGCCACGTCCTTGACCAGCGGGTCGCCGACGATCTTGGTGGGATGAACCAGCCCGGTCACGCGGATGACCCTGACCGGCAGCTCCTGAACCGACACCGCGGTCTGCTGGAGCTGGGCCATCCTGGTCGCGGCCTCCTCAGGGGAAATCGAGCCGGCGGCCACGGCCCGCAGCAGTTCTTGAATCGCGTCCTCGTTACTCATGAGTACTTTGTAGCGCGAGCTTGCAAATATGTCAACTTTCACCTTTAGATTGCGAGCCGCCCCAAGAAGAGTTGAGATGCGCTCCGTCGGCCGGACCGGAGCGCGCGCACCGTTGCCGCAACGCGGTTAGCATTCTCGCGTGAGTCCGGACCCTGCGGATGGGCAAGAGGAGTCCCCAATCCCTCCCGTGCCCAACCTGACGCGCACCGAGCAGGTGGTCTGGGTGACCTACCTCGGGATCGCCATCCTGCTGATAGCCGTCCCCATCCTCACCCACACCTTCTCCCTGCCCACCGTCGCGGCCTTCGTGCTTCTGGGAGGCGCTGCGGCGATGAGCCTGACCTGGTACAGAAGTGGCGAGCTCAGGACCGCGGAGTGGCTTCCAGAGGAGGATTACGAGGAGTTTCTGCGGCAGCTCCACTCTCCCTACGAGAACCCCGAGGACGCTGACTGACGTCGACCCAGACCGCCCTGGCGGCGTTCAGGCCGAGGGCGGTCTGCCGCACCCCCCGCTCCACCGTCACCGCCTCGGCTCCGAGGGAGCGGCGGACGCCGACCATCTCTCCCAGGTTCAGACCCTCGCGGTCCAGCAGCCGCAGCAGCTGGGGCGCCTGATGCTCGGCGACCTCTGAGATCCGCGCGATGGGGGCTATCACGCCAGGGTCTAGGTCGGCCAGGCAGACGAGCTCCCGCGGCGGACAGTCGGCGCCGGGAATCTCATTGCCGTGCGGGCAGGTGCTGGGGCGCCCCAGCTTCTCGAAGATCCGTCTCACCAGGGCGTCTGAGAAGAAGTGGGCAATCCGACCCGACTCCAGGTCCGAGTCAGCCCAGTCGAAACCCATCTCGTCCGCCAGCCAGCGCTCCACCACGCGGTGCCTCCATACGATCTCCGAGGCCTCGTGCTCTCCCAAATCGGTCAGGGTGATGCTGCGATCGTCGGCGACCTCCAGGTAGCCATGGTCACGCATTCTCTGCACCACCCCGGTCACCGTGGGAGCGCGGACCTGGAGCCATTCCGCGAGCCTGGACGGGCGCACGGTCTGGCCCTCATGGGCCATGTAATAGATCGCCTCCAGGTACCTCGACTTGACCGCCGAAACGGCTGGCTCGGAATTCCGACTTGACAGCATGGATTTATCCCCTTAGGCTTAGCCTCTGCTAACTATTCGATGAGTCGAAGCTCACTCTGGCCTCCTCAGAGCGAGAGCGGGTGGAGGTGGATACCGCGGTGCTGCCAACCTTCGTCATTTTCCTCCGTGAGGGCGTGGAAGCGAGCATGATCGTCGCCATCCTGCTCGCGTATCTCGCTCGCAGCGGCCATCGGGAAAACTTCCGCGACGTCTACCTCGGCGTGGGCAGTGCGCTGTTGCTCGCGTTCGGCGGCGGTGCGGCCGCCTTTCTGCTGATCCATACCTACGAAGGCTCGCGCGTCCAGACCATCTTCGAGACCGGGACCTACCTCCTGGCCTGCGGGGTGCTCACCTACATGACCTTCTGGATGCATTCCCACGCCCGCTCGCTCTCGGCAGAACTCAGGGCCAGAGCGGACGCGGCCATGACTGGGGGCGCCCGCTGGAGCTTGGCCCTGGTGGCCTTTCAAGCCGTGGGCCGGGAGGGACTGGAGACCGTGGTCTTCACCCTGGCGATCTTCTTCGCCGCCTCCAACAGCTCCCACAACTTTGCGACATCGGTGCCGGCGGCGGGTCTCGGAGCGCTCCTCGGGGTGGCGGCAGCCCTCGCCGTCGCTTTCGTGATCTACCGCCTCGGCCATCGACTCAACCTGGGCAGGTTTTTCCAGGTGGTCGGCACTCTGCTGATGCTGTTCGCCGCCGGCCTGTTGGCGGACGCAATCGAGAACCTGCAGCAGCTGCGCTGGCTCCCGCTGCTCGACCATCCCGTGTGGAACACGGCTCGGGTGCTCAGCGAAGGAGGCCCACTGGGGGATGTTCTGCACACCTTCTTGGGCTATGCGGCAAAGCCGACCGAGCTGCAGATACTCTGCTACCTGACCTATGTTCTCGCCGCCGTGGCGGGGTTCTGGTGGCTTTCCGGAAGGTCTTCGGGGATGCGGCGCGCCCCCGCCCGCTGAAGAGGGCGCGCCCGGCCTCCTAAGATTGTCGCGGGGACGACCGGAAGCGGCCATGGCCCGCAGTTTGTTGAGAGGAGTGAGGCCGGATGGAGCTGGCGGCATCGAACCGGAAGCGGCCCGCACCGCCACTTTGGGAGCGCCGCTTTCGCGGTGCCAGACTGGACCTGCCCCGATGGGCCAGGGACAAACCGGAACGGATCGTCTACAGCTCTTCCCGAGGCGGCAGCTGGCAGGGGTGGACCCTTGACCTGGGGGAGGGCAGAAACCGCCGGTTGACCAGTGGCGCGGTGGGCAACCGGACCGCGGACATAAGCCCTGACGGTCAATGCGTGATCTGGTTTGACGACGACACGGGAGACGAGGTCGGGCAATGGCGTGTGGCACGCTTTCCCAAGGGCAAGCCCTGGGACCTGGTGCCCGGAGTTGGACCAAGCTGGGAGTCAGGGCTGGCGTTCGGGGGCCGGCGCGTCCTGGTGGGGCTGGCCGACCACTCGGGATTCTCCATCTACAACACGTCCACGGATCGAGCCCCCCATCCCAAGCGCATCCACCACGACACCGAAGAGACGGTGGTGATCGATCTTAGTCGAGACGACCGCTACGCTCTGATCTCGTCGGCCCGGAATGGCGACGCCATCCACCCCGACCTGGTCGTCCTGGACGCCGCCGATGGCAGCCTCGTGAGCCAGCTGGCCTCCAAGGGGACGAGACACTATTTGGCGGCGGGCTTCAGGCCTCAATACCGCGAGCCGTGTGTCGCCATCAGCGACGACCAGCAGGGGCACCAGCGCCCGTCCCTTTGGTGGCCGCGGCGTCGCGAGCTGCAGCCCCTGGGGACGGGGCTGCGGGGCGAAATCGAAGTGCTCGACTGGTATCCCAACGGGGAAGCGCTCCTGCTGCGCCAGCTCCTCGACGGTCGCCACCGTCTCTGGCGACTGGATCTGGAGAGCATGGACATCAGCAGAGTGGAAGGTCCAGCGGGCACGATGGCGGCGGCCGTGCGACCCGACGGCGCCGTATGGGCCCTATGCGGGAATGCCTCCCGTTCGCCCAGGGTTCTCGAGCTCCCGGATGCCAGGGAGGTTGTCCGCGTCCCCGGTCGGCCCCCCCGAGCGCCATCCTTCCGAAGCTGGCGTTATCCGACCGCCGAGGGAAAGACAATTCATGGCTTCCTCGCCAGCCCGAGCGGGGCTCCCCCCTACCCCACGGTGGTCTGGGTCCACGGTGGGCCCCACTGGCACATAGACGACTCCTTCTCGCCGGCCATGGCGGCCCTGGTCGACCATGGGTTGCTGGTGGCGGCGCCCAATTACCGGGGCAGCACCGGCTACGGGAAGGAACACATGGACAGGCTCATCGGGGACCCGGGGTTTCCCGAGGTGACCGATGTCGCCCACGGGGTAGCGGACCTGGTGGCACGCGGTCTTGCCGACCCCAAGCGGGTGATCCTGATGGGCGCGTCCTGGGGCGGGTACATCACCCTGCTCGGCTTGGGCCTACACCCCGAGTTGTTCGCCGGAGGGGTCGCCCGGGTGCCGGTAGCGGACTACGAGCTGGCGTTCGCGGAGGAGTCGGAGCCCCTGCAGGCTATGGACAGGGCGCTCTTCCAGGGCGACCCGAGCGAGGTTCCGGCGCTGTTCCACGAGCGCTCTCCCCTGACCTACGCCAGCAAGCTGTCGGCTCCGGTGCTGATCCAGGCCGGTGAGAACGACAGCCGCTGTCCCTATCACCAGATCGAGGTGTACGTGCGTCGGCTTCAGGAGCTGGGCAAGCCGGTCTCCTTCCACCACTATCCGGCTGGCCACAGTGCCATGGTGGTCGATCAGGACGTGGAGCTGACCCGCCAGGCTCTGGAGTTCATCCTGCCCCTGGTCGCCGGAGAGGGCCGGAGCTAGCCGACAGGCGCCCAGTTGCCATGCTCCGTCAGCCAGGTCCCATCAACTCGGCCGTCACCTGGCGGACGTGCCAGGCCGCGTCGTGGACATCCACGAACCTTGTGGTGGGTGCCGCCAGGCCCAGGCGGAGTCGGTCGGGAGCGCGGAAGTCGGCGACCACGAGATCCCGCTCGATGAGCGTTTGGCAGATGGCGCGTGCCCCAGGGTGTCGTAGGCAGACCTGAGACCCTCGGCGATCTGGTTGACGCGGGGTCATCAGCTCGAAGCCAAGGCCGGAGAGCCAGGCATCGTACAGGTCGATGAACAGGGCGGTGAGCCCCATGTTCTTCTCGCGGATCCGGCCGATGCCAACCTCCTGGAGGAGGCGCGCCCCCTCTTCGACCAGGGCGATGCCCACGACCTGGGGCGAGCCGCTCTGAAACCTCGCCACCCCAGCCACCGGGCGATATCCCTGGCCCATGGCGAATTGATCCTCCTGTCCAAACCACCCCCAGATGGGCTGCCGCAAGGTCGCCTGGAGATCTCTGCGGACGTACATGAAGGCTGGCGACCCGGGGCCGGCGTTGAGGTACTTGTAGGTGCAGCCAGCGGCAAGATCCGCGCCTGCCTCATCGAGGCGGATTGGGATCGCCCCCACCGAGTGGCAGAGATCCCAGAGGTTCAGCGCCCCGCGCCTGTGGACCACCTCGTTGATCCCGGCCATGTCGGCGACTGCGCCCGAACGGTAGTCGACATGGGACAGGCTGACCAGGGCCGTGGCCTGGTCCACATGCCGCTCGATTAGCTCCGGAGTGGGGCCCTCCACCTCGGGAAAGTCGACCAGCCGAAGCTCCAGGCTCCTGGCCCTGGCGAGCCCCTCGAGAAGATAACGGTCGGTGGGGAAGTTGGCACGGTCGCTTACTATCACGGTCCTGGTGGGCAGCCGGTCGAGAGCGGCACTGGCAAGCTTGTAAAGATTGACCGTGGTCGCGTCGCTCACCACCGTCTGGCCCGGGCCCGCCCCCAGCAGCGCTGAGCCCAATAGGTCGCCCACCTGGGAGGGCAGACCCATCCAGTGGTCCCAGGCCCGCACGAGCCCCCGGCCCCACTCCTCCCGAAGCAGGTGGTCCAGTCGCTCCAGGGACCGCAGCGGCAGCATCCCAAGAGAATTGCCGTCCAGGTAGATGGGCTGTCCGTCTGGGACCTGAAAGCGCTCCCTGGCCCAGGCGATCTGGTCATCCTGGTCCAGAGCCATGGCCCGGCGGCGCTCCGGACCGTCGGGGACACTCGCTACGAGCGGTCTTGCGGAGGGGAGCGTCACTGTGCCTGGCGACTCAGAACCGAGGCGACGTGGGGGACCGGCTCGGGCTGGCCGACCGCGATTTCGATTGTGTGATGGAGCCGGCCATCAGCCAGCTCCAGTGTGCGGCGGGTCCTCGCCAGAGGCAGAGCCCGTGGGGCGACCCCCAGATGAACCATCTCTAGCTGGAGCCGCCGCTCCAGCAACCTTCCCCTGTGGACCTCCGTGTAGCCGGCCGGGATCGCCACCACCAGCTCCACCTCGCCCTCCGCGAAGACGCGGATGAACCCCTCCTCGGAGTGGCTTAGGTCACCGGTCTGCTGATCCCAGCTGATCTGGGAAAAGCGGATCAAAGCCCGGTTGGGCACCGGGGTGAAGGACAGCTTCTCGCGATATCGAAATTGGGGATCTCTGGCCCACAGCCCCTGGCCTGGGCCACTCCAGCTACCCACCAGAAACGAGAAGGGCGCCAGGATGGCGGTCAACGAGGGAGTGGACACATCAATGACCATAGGCTCAGCCCGTCTCCGAGTCAACCGAGACCTAACGAAGATCGCCCGCCGCAGCTCAGCGGTGGTGCTTGAACCACGGGGTGGCCGGGTGCGAGATGCACATGTTCGGCCGGCCGGTGGGCTCAGCCGCACCCTGGCGGCTCGGCCACCTAGTTGTCTGTCCCATTCCTGCGAGCGGGGTTGGCCTGAGGCGAGCCTGACTAAGGACGTGCTCCAGGCGCGTTGCAGCGATATACCCCGAGATCCGGGGCGGCACCCCAGCCAGCTCTCGGGATACGCTTTGGATATGAAGTTGAAGGCCCCTTCCCGGTCCGACCTGTTGTGGCTCTTGGCGTCTGGGCTCCCCCCACCCGGGCCCTTCCCCATCAGAGCGACTGACCTGGAACCTGGCCTGTTCGGGCCGGCCAGCGTGACCTGGCGGGTGATGCGCGAGCCGATGCTGCTGCTGGGCGCGTCGCGAGCCCTGCTGATGCAGGTGGCCCATCCTCTGGTGGCGCAGGGCGCACTGGATCACAGCGACTTCACGGGAGACCCCGTGGGACGCTTTCAGCGGACCGTGGCATGGGTCACGAGTGTTGTCTTCGGGACCCGAGAAGAGGCGCTGGCCGCGACCCGTGAGGTCAATCGAATGCATCGCAAGGTCAGGGGAACCGTCCCCGAGGGCCACGCGACTGAGCGCTGGCGAGCCGGAGCCGCGTACCAGGCGAGGGACCGTGATCTCATCCTCTGGGTTCACGGGACCCTGGTGGATTCGATGCTCGACACCCATGACCGCATGATCGGTGGGCTCAGTCAGAGACAACGGGATCGCTTCGTGCGGGAATGGGACGCGGTCGTGAGGATCATGGGAGTCCCCGATGGGTCTGGGTGGAAGTCGGTCTCCGACATGCGATCCTGGATCAGCTCACAGGTCGACTCCGGAGTGGCCCTGCCCGGGGCGGGTTCGCGCGCGGTGGCCGATGTGATCTTGGTCCCGAGGCTTGGCATGCGCGGCCCGAAGGGCCTGGCGGAGCTGACCGGCTTCATCACCTCAGGACTGCTGCCAGAGGTCATCCGAGCACACTACGGCATTCGCTGGACGCCAGCGCACGAGGCCGCCCACCAGGGGCTCTGCCTGTGGCTGAGATCGACCAAGGCTCTGTTTCCCCGGGCGCTGCGGGTTTCGCCCGTCTACGAGTTCGCGGTAGCCCGGGCCGCTGGGGAACTGGACCGCAGGCCGGCACTCCTGCAGAACCTGGTCAACCAGCCCCGGCTCGCCTGAGACCACTACCAGGTCAGGTCAGATCCCACAGGTCGATCGCGGGCTGTCCGTGCTCCTGGCCCAGCAGGGAGATCGAAGCCACCCGCAGGATGAGATGGCGGCAGAACCCGACTGGGACCTCGAGGTAGGCAGCCGCAAGCGCGCGCAGGATGTGTCCATGCCCGAAGAGGACAACGTTCCTGTGGTCGACCTGTCCAAGGCTGCCAAGAAGCTCCCGCGCACGTGCCAGCACCGCTCCGGGCGTCTCGCCGTTGGGGCACCCGTCGGCCCACAGTTCCCAGCCTGGATTCAGCGCTTGAATCTGCTCGCTGGTCAACCCCTCGTACTCACCGTAGTCGTACTCGGATAGCCGCGGATCCACCTGGACCCTGGCACCCAGCCCGGCCAGTTCGGCGGTCCTGAGAGCGCGCAGGCGAGGGCTGCAGACAACCCTGGCAAACTCAATCCCGGCCAAGCGATGCCCGACATCCCTCGCCTGCTCCTCGCCAACCTCCGTGAGTGGGATGTCACTCTTGCCGGTGTGCCTGCGAGCGTCCGTCCATGCCGTGGCACCATGGCGGACAAGATAGATCGGCACGGTCAACCAGTTTACGGACCAGAGGGGCACCCAACACTCATCGGTATACTGAGCACCCTCGGGAAGTAGCTCAGTCAGGTTAGAGTGCACGGTTCGGGACCGTGAGGTCGGCGGTTCGAATCCGCCCTTCCCGACCAGGGGCTCCATTGTCACAGGTTCTTGAGATCAGCCGGACCGTTTTGATGGCTCCGCCGGTGGATTTGACACCCTCTCCGTGCCTTCCCCTCCTGGATGCTCTCGAACAACGGAAACCAACCACCAACGACCGAGCGGCGCTTGGAGATCCCTCGCAGCGGCGGACACAGCTTTCCCGAGCCTCTCGTCTGCCCAACATGAGGGAGCGGCAACTTTGGTGCTGGTTGGCGTGAACGGCCAAGTTAGGTCACACGCCCATCAGTCAGCCAGTAGCACATGGTGCTACGTTCAACCGATGGCACGAGACATCACCCAAAGGCAGCTTCGGAACGACAGCGGCGAGATCATGAGGGCATTGGATCAGGGCGAGACCTTCGTAGTCACCAGGAATGGTGTGCCCGTTGGAGAGTTGACTCCCCTTCGGAGACGTCGCTGCGTGCCCGCCGATGCCGCTATCGCCATGTTCCGCAGCGCTCCAAGCGTCGAGCTGACCCGGCTTCGCGCCGACCTCGACAGCGTTGCCCCCCAGGACGCGAGCCCCCGTGCCTGACGCCCAACGTGCCCAGCGTGGGGTCATCGACACCTCCGTAGTCGTTGACCTCGAACAGCTTGACGCCGGGCAACTCCCGATCGAGCTGGCGGTCAGCGCAATCACCATGGCAGAGCTCGCTGCCGGACCCCACGCGACCGACGACGCCGATGAGAGGGGGCGCCGACAGGATCGATTGCAACGGGCGGAAGCCGCCTTCGACCCCCTGCCCTTTGACGTTGAAGCGGCCCGAGCCTATGGTCGGATCTACGCTGCCGAGCTAGCAAGGAGGCACACGGCGCGTGGGGCTCGGGCATTGGATCTCCTGATTGCAGCGACCGCGTACGCCACGGGCCTCCCGGTCTACACGCGCAATCCGGAGGACTTCCAAAGCCTCCAAGGACTCGTCGACATCGTCGCGGTCTGACCCGCGCCTGGGCCACAGAGTAGCTCCTGACGCCCAACTTCGAGGATCCGCCAGGGCTGAATCAGCGGATGGCGAGGGTTCACGGGCTGGTCATGGGGAGCACTCAGGTGCCGTCTCAGAGGGGGGAAGTTGACAACATATCCGGCCCACAAAGGCGGTCAGGGCTGTACGTCACACCCGGCTTGCTCCTCGTCTTCCAATCCGAAACGGTCACCGGCGGACAGTTCGCTGGCAAACCCGCCCTTCCCGCCTGAGCCAAGTGGCGGCGTTGGCCGGAGGCGGTAATCGGCGCCAGGCTCAGACCACGCGCGACTGGCCGGGCCGCTCGGCGCGCAGCGGGTCCATCACCGCCGCTGGTCAGGCGCGCTCACAAACCGAGACCTCGCAAGAGTACCGAAATCTTTACGCTACTTGCCGATCTCAGCGGCCAAGTCCTGATACACAGGCACGAGGACATCCCAACGCCCATTGGCATCGTGGAGTTCACCGCCTGCGAGATACGCCGCAAGTTTTTCGAAATGGATCTGCCACCCGGCCGCATAGTAGGGAAGCGGGTCGATCGGCAAGTTCCCGATCTCAACGACCAAGGCGGTCTGCTCTCCCTCGGCGGTCAAAGTGGCCTCGACGCTCTCATCGAACGGCGGCGCGCCTTGACCCTTGCGCCAGGACTCGTCCGACTCCCGGGTCTTCACCACTAGGCGCTTCGGCCGCACACACGCCTCCACTCGTCCATTGCCCTCCCAGTCATCTGCCTCCACGAACAGTCGGAATGTTCCACCAGGCCGGAGGTCTCCTTCCACCTTTGCGTGCCACTGGGCGAGGCGGCCAGGATCCGTGATCGCCGACCACAGGTTGTCGATGCCCGTGTCGAAGTGGTCTTCGAGGCGAACGGTCCCTCTTCCATCGACCGATCGCAGGCGGCCCAGGATACGTGTGCCGTCGGACGCTGTCTTGGTCACTTGTCCTCATCCCTCCTCAAGGAAGTGGGCGTCACCCGCGCGTCAATCTTGGCATACCCGACGGGACAGCGGCGCACATCGGGTGAAAGTGGGGCCCGGGTGACGCCGCAGTCGGTCAGCGACCATTTCAAAGTCATTGTGACGGGACCAATGACGGGGCCGGGGGCGGCCTCAGGAGCGGGAGTCCATGCGGCCAAGGTGCGCGGGGGACACGGGTCCCCGTGCCGCCTCGGCCAACGCTTGCCCGAGCGACGGGCTACCCTGGCCAGTCGTCGCCAACGCGGTTGCTGCGGCTGATGATGTAACGGCGGATCGTGCTCGTCCGGTCGCGGTGGCTGGAGTGGCCGGTGACATCGAGCGCGAAGCGGAGCAGCGCTGAGAACTAGGAGTCCAGCCTGTGTGATCGGCAGGAGGTGGTAGTGGTGCAAGCGATCTCCACAAAGTTCCGCGACGACCACGCGCCGACCCAACCGTTCTCGGCGGTGATCGGGTGGGGGCGAAGGTTGTCACAGCCAATCGCAATCCCCAGATTTGGCGCGCAGATTGGCCAGAGCTGGCGGCGGACCGCCAGAAACCGAGCCTGGTGCCACCGCAGCTTGACGCGCCCGAACACCGTGTCTTGGCGGAGGCAACAGGTGACGAGCACTGTACCCACCCCTTGGTGCCCCTGACACCGGGCCGCGCATCCGCTGCCGCGACACCATGCCTGGTTCCGCACTCTTCCCGGTGCCTGCGTCCCGCTGCCGGCCAGCCGGTTGAGCGGCACGAACTCCTCCGCGTAGAAGGTCACCTACGGCTCGCCCGGGAAGGGGCTCGATGCGTCCCTAAGTCGGCCCGTAGGCCGGGTCGCCAGGCCCTCTCGTGTCTTCGTCCTCGGCATGGAGACGACTTTCTCCTTGAGTTTCCCGCAGGCACTGGTGGCGGGTCTCGTCGACCACGATTCCGGCCTCCAGGAACTCTGGACCGCCACAGCTCTCGGCAGGGCAACGGCCATCCAGCCGCCTGCGGCCGTCAAGCAGATCCCTAGCGATGTCCAGATGCCCCGCGTGCCTCGCACTCTTGTCGGTCATGGGCTGGACAACCCACACCACGTCGGGGGGCCGCAAATCTGCCGCGCCGTGCCGCCCCCTGAGGATGACCGAAAGGGGCGGTTGTAAAGAGCACCGCCTCGGCGGACGGCGAGCACGAATCGCAAAATGGGCCTACAACGTCCGCCAAGGACCCGTCGGTCGTAAACGCCAGGCTCAGTGTCATACGCCGGCTGGTCATCTCGCACCCGCGGTGCCGGCACCCTCCCCGTCACTACGCTTTGAAACTCATGCCACTCAACACAGCCCGGATGCTCAAGCAAACCGGCCGGCATCTATGTGGTTGGCACGCCGGAGCGGAGCCCGGCCACGTCCTCAAGCCCCTTGACGATCGCCCGAAGCGATTCCACTGGCCAGTTAGCAAAACCCGCGGCACTTCGTCGCCGGCTTGGGTCTCGTGATCACGGAACGCTCCCGCCCAATTCACCTGGGATCTCGTCGTGCCCGCCTGGCCGGTGATGCGGTGGCGATCCAAGTCGGGGTTGAGGCCGGATTCCCTTCGCGAACATATCACGCCACAACCGCCGGCATCAGGTGCTGAGGACGCAGAAGACGTTGCCCTCGGGATCGGTGAGGACCTTCCAGGGGGTGTCACCCTGACCCACGTCGGCCAAGGCGGCGCCGCGGTTGAGCAGAGCGGCCACTTCCTCGTCACGGTTCCTGTCAACCGGCCAGATGTCGAGATGGACCCGGTTCTTCACCAGGCGCGGGTCAGCCACCGGTACGAACACGATCGCCGGCGGTTGCGGCCCTCTCCGATAGGAGTTCTCATCGGGTCGATCTGACTCGGAGGCCCAGGGACCAATCGCGACCCATCCTTCGTCGGACTGGCGCAAGATGGAGTATCCCAAGGTCTCAGCCCACCACTTGGCCAGGGTCGCAGGTTCGCGGCTGTCGACGATGATGTCGCTCAGGCAGCTGGTCACGGGTTGCCCCCTGCATCTTCCGGTGTTGTTCGCCCCACGTACGGTACGCTGCTACCGGTCGATGCTGTTGAGCGTCGCCGGCCACCCTCCGCGGGCAACCCGCGGCTTCACCCTCCCCTTGCCGTGGCCGCTCGATGGCTGCTCGCGATGGCCACACTGCAGGTGCGGACCCGACCACGCTACTCACAACGGGGGTGGGTCGACCGAGAGTAGGGCCGGCGGTGGCACGGTCCGAAAGGCAATGTGGGACCCAGACGGCGACCGCGCCTCAGGAGCCCACAGCCCACTAGCACGGCATGTGCCACAAGACCGGGGGGCCTGGGCCCGTCCCCTCGACGAGCCCCGGTCTGCGGACCGTTGGAGGCCAGCTAGGGACTCCCAACCCCACCAGGTGTCCTTGTCCTCGCATCACTGGGGCCCAACGCGGCCCCCCGCTATAGTCGCGATGTGCCCGCCCGAATCACCTTCGCGCAGAAGCCAACCCTTGAGGGTGATCTCGTGGTCCTGCGGCCGGTCTGCGGCTCCGACGCCGCCAGACTCGCTGAGCTGAGCAGTGAGACCATCAGGCTTACCGGCTCGCACGGAACGCCGAACCTGGAGTCTTTGGAACAGTGGTATCAGTCGAGGGCCGAACCCGAAGACCGGCTCGACCTCTCCATAGTCGAGAAGGCGACCGGCGAGTGGGCAGGTGAAGTTGTCCTGAATGGCCTCAGCCCAGACAACCTCTCTTGTGGCTTTCGCATCCTGCTGCTGGGACCGACCTATTTCGGCCGCGGGCTGGGCAGGGAGGCCACCAAGCTTGTGCTCGCTCACGCGTTCGAAACGGTCGGTCTCCACCGGATCGAATTGGACGTCTACGCATTCAACCCACGGGCGCGCCACGTCTATCAGCAGTTGGGGTTCGCGCACGAGGGCACCAAGCGCGAGGCTCTGCTATGGGATGGAGTCTGGGTCGACGCCGATCTCATGGCGATCCTCGCTGAGGACTGGTTCGCCAGTGGCAACCGGGCTTGATCCGCGCCCGCGCCTCGCGGCCCAAAGGAGGACCCGCTGATCACCTGAGCAAAAGGGACACGGCCCGGTTTGTGTCAGAGCGATCCCCATCCTGGGTGACGGCCGCAGGCGGACGCCTTTTATTCCCCGTCGCGGGACGGCACGAGGCTGGGCCGCGGTCGCCCGGGCCACGGTCTACTATCAGTTCTCGTCCAAGACCGGCCTGCTCGAGGCTCTCTGTGACGCGCTTGCCGAGGCGGGTCACGTGGGTGACATCGCGGGGGCTTTCATGGCCCATGATCCTGTCGAGGCGGTCGGGTAGTTCATCACCTGGTGTGGGCGCTTCTGGGATCCGGACCGCCACGTCATGCGCCGCCTCAGGGCCCTAGCCTCTCTGGAAGAAGAGGTCGGGGCCGTCATCTCCAAGCGGGATGATCGCCGGTGCCAGGGGCTCGAGGTGCTTGCAAACGGCTTGCACGTTCAACACCTCCCCACCACCGACCTCGAGGGCCCTCCGGGTGCTATTCGCGCTCACCAGCTTCGAGACCTTTGACTCCCTGGCCCGTCCCGACCAAGCCCTGACCGATGTCTCGGCCACGGTCACCGCCATCGCATCCACTGTGTGGAGATCGCGTGCTCGTGCAGATGTGACCGGGCCCTGACAGAAAGCGTGCCGCAGGGAGGAAAGTCGCGAATTGGCCGGATCCCGGTAGCGGGCACCACGCCCCGATTCCGGGTCGTGCCGGCGCGTCCAGAGTCGTTCGGCTCGCTGGCCCAGGCGGCGGGACACCTGGAGGATCGCCTGAGTGGGGGAACGTCAAACCAGCGTCGCACCGCCTGACTGGTGGTCACGCGCCATGCAGAACAGCCTCGATCAGGGCTGGCCCGGGCTCGGTCATGGCCCTGCTCAACTGGCCGGTCAGCTCCTCAGCGGTCGTGGCCCGAGATGCGGCGACGCCCAGGCCACGGGCCAGCGCTACCCAGTCGAGCGCTGGCCCGGCCAGTGAGAGCAGCTGGCGGGCGCCGCCCCCGCCGGCTGCGCTCGCAAGTCGGTTCAGCTCGAATTCGAGGATGGCGTAAGAGCCGTTGTTCAGCAGCACGGTGGTGACGTTCAAACTCTCCCTGGCCTGGGTCCACAGCGCCTGCAGGGTGTACATGGCACTGCCATCCGCCTCCAAGCAGAGCACGGGGCGGTCAGGGCAGGCGACCGCGGCACCGGTCGCGACCGGCAGACCCTGGCCAATGGCGCCTCCCGTCAGTGAGAGCCAGTCGTGCCGGGGAGCGCTGGCGGTTGCGCCAAGAAGCATCGTTCCAGAGGTGTTGGCCTCGTCGGAGACGATCGCACCCTCCGGAAGCACCGCTGCAACCGCGGCGGCGAATGTCGTGACGTCGATCGCTCCCGTGGGGCGAGCACCACGCGTGACCACGGGAGGCGGGAGCCCGAGAGCGCCGGCGTGGAGTCGTTCACAAAGTTCCAGAAGGGCTGCCACCGAGTCCTGCCCCGGCTGACTCAGGCTCACCGCCCGGCACCCCTCGGGTGCAAGCAAGCTGGGGCGCTCCGGATAGGCGAAGAAGGACACAGGCGCTCTAGCCTCGACCAGGACCAAGGTCCGAAGCCCCTGCAGTTGGGCTGTTGCGAACTCGCCGAGGTAGGCGACCCGCTCCAGTTCCGGCAGGCCGCCCCCTCTCTCGAGCCGGGCGGAGAAGGTCTCTCCCAGGAGGCGGGCGCCGGTCGCCGCCGCCACCCGGCTCGCGGCCCGCAGGGCCGGCTCGCAGTTCGCCCCTGCTCCCATGAGAAGGGCGGCCGGCCCTCCGGACCTAAGAGCTGCCTCGACCTCGGCCACGGCCTCATCGCCGACCTCACTCAGAGGCTTGGGCGCAACCCTGGGAACGAGCTCGACCTCGGGGCTCGTCGACCACCAGAGATCGGCTGGCACCACCAGGGTTGCGACAGCCCCGGGCGGACCCTGGGCGGCGACAACCGCCGCCGCGGCATCCCGGGCCAAGTCCTCGCGCCGAGACGTGCGCTGGTACCAGCCCGAAACCGGGCGTGCCAGGCTCTCTATATCCGACTGCAGCGGGGCATCGTACCTCTGGTGGTGGCTGGCGTGGTCTCCAACCAAGTTCACGATGGGCGTCCTGGCGCGGCGCGCATTGTGCAGGTTGGCAAGGCCATTGCCCAACCCCGGGCCCAGGTGCAACAGGGTGGCGGCGGGGTGCCCTGCCATGCGCCCGTATCCGTCCGCGGCACCGGTCACGACTCCCTCGAACAGGCCCAAGATCGATCGCATCGCGGGGACACGGCTCAAGGCTGCCACGACCTCTATCTCGGTGGTGCCTGGGTTGGCGAAGCAGACATCCACTCCTGAAGCGAGCAGCGCCTCAAGGGTCACCTGAGCTCCCGTTCTCGGTCCGACCGTCAAATAGAAGCTCCTCCTGAGGGGCCCCGCCGAAGGTCAGGGCCACAACTCCTAAGGGTACGTCGCAGCCCGGCGATCCCGGACCAACGCAGGAGCCGGAGGAGGGTGAGGCACTCTCGCCGACCCCCGTCGTGATCTGCGGGAATGGCACCCCCTGGAGCCGGGCCGGGTCCCGCGAACGCCCTCTCGCTCACTGCTTGGACGTCGTCAGCCCGCGTCATGGAGGTTGGCAGGTCGCTTTTCCAATTCATCAGCCCAGGGCGTCCGCGCCATGGGCGGGGGCGGGCCCGCCTGGCGTCAGCCATGAGATTCGGGCCGGAGGCGGCCATCAGCCTGACCAGTTCTAACGGCACGGCCTGACGCCGCCTCGCAATGTCCCTCGCGCTTCCAGCAGTAGCGCAGCGCCGGGTGGCCTTCCTCGTTGTCGCAGCTGGCCTGTCCCCTGACCCGGAACCCGTGCCGCTCATAGAACGCCCGCGCGGGCGTGTTGGCCTCGAAGGTCCACAGCGCCAGCTCGCTTCGGGAGGACTGCGCGAACCTCAGCAAGAGCGAGCCATACCCCTGTCTCACTCTTGCGGGATCCACGTACAGCTGCTCGACCCAATCCGCTTCGAGCACCATCATGGCCACCAAAGTGGTTGCGCGGGTGGCGACCCAAGCATCACCGGAGGGCACAACCTCATCACGGAACCAGGCTCGGACCTCGTCGTCGCTGTGAACGGGAGGTGGGATGAGCGACGTGGCGCGGCGTGATCGCAACCACAACTCCGCGAGCGCACCCAGGTCGGTTTCGGTCGCGGCTCGGACTACCCCGTCACATGCATCCACTCAAGCAGTCTATGGGGAGCGGCGAGGTCGAACCTTGTGGGCAGAGAGTCGGTGACGGTCAGCGCCGAGAGCCAGGTCGAGGCGCCATCTCCAGATGGCGACCCTTGGCCTTGGCCCACGCCGGGGGGCCCGCGGTCCCGTCCTTTCCATGACCGGCAGATGCATTCCCGCCCGCTGGCCGCGCTCCCGGCCCCGTGTTGAGGGGATGACCAGCGGTCTGCTTCGCCACCGAGCTGACACAGCGGCCGAAGGCGCCCGGGGTCACCGTGGCAGTGGGTGTCGGTGCCGAGCCCGCTCGGTCCCCTGGATGAAGCGCTCGGCAGGTTTCGCGGACGGCCTGAACCACGAGGGCACCATGGGTCCCCGAAGGGGGACTTGGCAGCTGTGTCGACACCAATACCACCCCGCCAGTCCCGATCAACGCACCGGCTGCAACCGCCGCCGCTCCCTTGCCGACAAGCATGGTGGCGGTGGCGCGAAGGGTCAAAAGAAAGGCTGGCATGCGTACCTCCCGTGTGAATGCCAAGTCCGCTCGGACCGCGGAGAGGTTTGCCCTCTGACTAGACAACGCCCTACCGCCCGCTCCTACCCAGGGCGCTCGACTTCGTCACCCGATCTTCAGATCGCCCGCCTGGGGGTGACTGCTCCGACGCGATCCTCCTTGGCCAGGCGGTACCTACATCAACCCCAACTCGTCGACGCTGCGCAGCAGAGCACTCACGACTCGGGGGTTGCACTCAACGTCGAGAACACACGGTTTCCCGGACTCAGCCACCAGAAAGGCCTCACGGAGGGCGGGCTCCAGTTCCGCCTTCGCGGTGATCCTGACTCCCGATCCTCCCGCTGCCCGCCCCATGGCGGCGTAGTCGAAGTCAACCCGGGGTTCGCTCGCGGAACTGCCGGGCCCCCTCCAGACACCGTTGTTGACGACCACGACGATCACTCCGACCTTCTGGCGAGCGGCGGTGTGCAACTCCATGGCCGAGAAGCCAAACCCGCCGTCTCCCGTGAACAGCACGACCGGTTCACCCGGCCTGGCGACTCCGGCGGCGATCGCGAATGGGAGACCCACGCCAAGCGTCCCCATCGCCGACCCTATCAGCATGTTGGAACCTGGCCGGTGGGCCGGGGAGAAGGCGATCCCCCACGTCACGCTGTCACCGCCGTCAGAGACCCAGGTTCCACCTCCCCGCTGCTCGAATGCAGCCGCCACCTGGCGCGCCAGCCATCCGGCGGCGATGCCCTCGACATCTTGCTCGGCTTCCGCGGACCACACTTCGCGGCTCATGGCGGCTGTGCTACGCGCCTGGTTTCGCCAGCTGTCCCAACGGCTCGGCGACCCGGGCCAGGCCCCCGCCAGTGCGTTGAGCGTTGCCCCAGCGTCTCCCACCAGCCCCAGAGTTGGGGTCCGTGGACCGCCGAGGTTCTCCGCTCGAAGGTCGATCTGAATCACAACCTGATCTTCCGCGAAGAGTGGGGGGTTGCCGTACATCAGGTTGGCGTTGAACCGGGACCCCACGACCAGCGCCAGATCGGCGCCCACCAGTACCGCCCCTCCATGCACCAGGCTCCCGAGACAAAGCGGGTCGTCGTCGTCGAGGAGACCGCGAGCGGCGCTGGTGGTCGTCACGGGAATGCCCGTGCGCTGCGCGAAATTGAGCAGCGCATCGCCCGCTTTCGAGAAGTGGGCCCCCGAGCCGGCCAACAGCAGCGGCCGCTCCGCGCCCTGCAGCAACGCGATGGCTCGTTCCAGGCCGCCCTCCTCCGGCACCGGGCGATAGATGGGGGGAAGGGTTGGCGGCGGCGCGCCAGGGGTCACTGCATCCAGAACGTCCTCCGGGATTTCGAGGTACGCCACTCCGGGGCTCCCCCAGGACGCCTGCCGATACGCTTCCACGACGTACTCGCCAACCCGCTGAGGCTCCAGGCACTCAGCGCTCCACTTGGTCACTGCGGCAACCTCCTGGAGCTGCCCCAGGTCCTGCACTGCCCCGCGGCCCCTCTTGGACACGGCGGTGCGGCCGGCCAGCACCAGAACCGGCGCGCCGGCCGAATTCACCTCGATGATCCCCGGCAGAGCATTGGCCAGTCCGGGACCGGCGGTGACCACCGCCACCCCGGTGCTACCCGTCGCCAGGGCCCACCCCTCCGCCATGAGAACGGCATTCTCCTCGTGGCGCACGGAGATCGCGTTGGCCCCCAGGTGGCGCACCCGTTCGAGGAGATGCCCGATGTGGCTCCCGGGCAGAGTGAATATGACATCAGCGCCAAGCGCCCGCAGGGCGGACGCCGCCAGCCCGCCGCCAGTCGTACTTTCAGGTGACATCTCGTGCTCCCAATTGCTGCGCCCGACGCCTCCGCTGCAACAAGGATCGCAATTGCAGGGGTCCCGACGCAGCGGAGGAAACACCCGTCGGCGCTGGACGGATTCCCGCCTCAGGTGTGCTCGGCACAAGCGCTGTCGCCCCCGCCCGAGGCAAGATGGCGAGATGGAAGATCTATTCTCCGGCACCGAGGGGCGCGGTGGCTCCCGCTCCATCGGCCCCTCCGCACGCCCTGAGGTGAACCCTAACGCGGGATCTGCCCCGGAGGGGGCACCCCTCGCCGCTCGGATGCGCCCCCTGAGTTGGCAGGAAGTGCTTGGGCAGGCGGAAATCCTGAAGGAACTCGGAGGCCCCGCGCCCTCATCGGGGGTCGGCTTGCCCTCCCTCATCCTGGTCGGTCCTCCGGGCACGGGCAAGACGACCATCGCCGGCCTTCTCGCCCGATCCCAACAGGCACACCTGGTCTCGCTGTCGGCGGTGAGTGCGGGCGTCGGCGACATCCGCAAGGTGGTGGCGGAGGCGGCCGCCCGCAAACGGCTGGGCCAGGCGACCGTGCTGTTCCTTGACGAGATCCATCACTTCAGCAGAACTCAACAGGACGCCCTCCTCCCTCACGTCGAGAGCGGACTGCTGACCCTGATCGGGGCCACCACGGAGAATCCCAGCTTCCAGCTGACCGGTGCCCTTCTCTCCAGAGTGCAGGTCCTGGACCTGGCCCCCCTCGCGACAGAGGATCTACGGGCCCTCCTGGAGCGAGCTCTGAGCGACCGCGAGCGCGGGCTGGGCAGGCGCTCCCTGCGCTTGGCACCCGCAAGCGCCGATCTCCTGATCCGCCACTCCGGCGGTGACGCCCGCTCCCTGCTCAACACTCTGGAGAGGGCGGCAGTCGGGGTCTCCGATGGCGAGGAGATAGGGCTGGAGCAGATTGCAAGGGCCTTGAAGACATCCCACCCTCTCCACGACCGGGCGGGTGATCTGCACTACCAGGTCCTCTCCGCCTTCATAAAGTCGATGCGCGGGAGCGACCCGGACGCCTCCATCTACTGGCTTGCCAGGTTGCTCGAGGGGGGCGAGGATCCGCTGCTTCCGGCTCGGCGAATGATCGTATTCGCGGCCGAGGACGTCGGGCTCGCCGAGCCGCAGGCCCTTCCCCTGGCCATGGCGGCACATCAGGCGGCGGCCGCTGTGGGCATGCCTGAGTGCCGGCTGCCTCTCTCCGAAGCCGCCATCTTCTTGGCGCTCGCCCCCAAGAGCAACTCGTCATACCGCGCCTACTCAAGGGCGGCCGACCTGGTCTCCCAGCACCTCCAGCTACCGGTGCCTCTGCATCTGCGCAACGCGGTCACGAGCCGCGACCGTCAGCACGGCTTCGGCGAAGGCTACGAGTATGCGCATGACAGGCCGGAGGGGCTGGTCGGGCACTCCCACCTTCCCCCCGAGATTGCAGCCATTCGCATCTACGAGCCAACCTCCCAGGGTAGGGAGGAGGCATTCGGAATAAGGATGGCTGAGATCACGGCTTACCGAGATCGGAAAGCGGCGGCGCCCAAGCCCCCACCTTCGTAACGGGGTGGCCTACTCCGCGGGGACGGCCTCCCCTGCCTCGGTCGCGGCCTCGGCCACCGGCTCCTCGGCTGAGACTCGCGCCTGAGCTATCTTCACCAGGATCTCACCAGGGTCGATGGCGGACGCCAGCTCCACACCTTCGGGCAGGGTGATGTCGGAAAGACGCACCGCGTCGTCTACTTCCCTGAGCCCGGAAATGTCGACGCTGATCTCGCCCGGGATGGCGTCCGGAAGGCAGCTGACCTCCAGGGTGTGGACCACGTGCAGGAGCTCGCCCGCGCTGAGCTTGACCGCCGGCGACTCCCCGGTCAGCACGATCTGCACCTGCACCGTGAGCTTCTCCTCCAGGTTCACCTGAAAGAAGTCGACGTGCACAGCACTGCTGTTGCGGGGGTTCAGCTGCAGCTCCTTGATGAGGACTGGGCGTTGGCGCCTCTCTCCGGCGACCTTGAGCTGGAGCAGGTGGCTCTTCCCAACCAGGTGCATCATCCTGGCGAGATCCTTGGCAGGCACCTCAAGCGCGACCGGCTCCACCTTGTGTCCGTAGACCACGCCGGGCACCAGACCCTGGTGCCGGAGCTGATTCACATGCCGCCCCGTGACCGTGCGGCGAGCGGCCTCAAGCTTGATAGTCATTTGACCTCGAATTGGACGGAAGGGCGCGCTTGCCCCAAAGGAGCAACCGGATCTGGGCGGATCTTAACAAATCGAGCCCTCAGTGGGCGGCGGCGACCACCGCCCCGAAGCGGCGACTCACGTACTCCACTATCGCCTGCATGCTGGTGCCAGGAGTGAAAACCTCGTCCACTCCGACCGCCTTGAGTGCCTCCACATCCTCGGGGGGCACGATGCCGCCGCCGAAAACCACGATGTCGCCGGCGCCACGCTCTGCGAGGAGGCGGATCACCTCCGGGAACAGCGTCATGTGCGCTCCGGAGAGCAAGGAGATGCCGATTCCGTCGACGTCCTCTTGGATGGCCGCGTCCACGACCTGAGCGGGGGTCTGGTGCAGCCCCGTGTATATCACCTCCACCCCCGCATCGCGCAACGCTCGGGAGATGATCTTGACGCCCCGGTCGTGGCCATCCAGCCCAACCTTGGCGGTGAGGATCCGCACCGGCCTGTTCCCCATCCGACCAGTGTACTTCGTGACCCCGGATCTCAATTCTGGGTCGCGCTTTGTTGAGCGACCGGCGTGGCCGCAAACGCGCCCTGGGAGGCGTAGGGAAGACCACCCAGAACGCCAATCAGGATCGCGGCCAGCCCGGCCAGCGCCAGCCGCCGCAACAGCACGGGATGTTGGCGCGGATGGATGCGCCCCAGCGCCCTCCAGAGCCCATCCGATGAGAGTTGGGCGGTGAGGAGCAGCACCGCCATCAGGGGGGCGAGGTTCGGGTCCGTCGCCACGCCGGTCCCGAACATCCCGAAGTCCTGCCCGAACCACCATGCGAATGCCGTCCAGACCAACGCCACGATGGTGAGGCCGCGGCTGCCGCCGATGAGGCAGAGGCCCACTCCAATACCCAACATCGCAAATATGAAGACGGAGTTCCAGAGCAGGGGGTCGGTTGCGACCAGGCGTGCCAGGGCGGTTATCGGGCCCGCCAGGAAAGCCGGCTGCGGCACGGCCGCCATGGGAGCGAACAGCGTCCGCAGCCCGGCGGGCGTCCAGAAACCTTCGCTGGGCAGGGTCTGCAGCAACGCTCCGATGAGAAACGTGGTGCCAACCCCAACCTCGATGATTCGCCGGGCCTTCCCGCTCTGCCAAAGCTCGACCGGTGCCAGCAGCAGGGCTGCCGCGGCCACGTATGCCAGAACCGACCCAGGCGAGCCGGAGAGGAGGCTGGCCCCAGGCCCCAGGAGCCCTCCGGCCGCCTCGCCGAGGATCCAGACCAGAACGCCCCAGACTACTGAGGACCAGAGGCCGACCCGGCCGATTCGAGTGTCCCCACCGGTGAGGATGGCCAGCCCGATGCCCACCTGGATGAGGACGGTGGCCGCTGCCAGGTGCACGGGGTGCACCTGCCACAGTCGGATCTCCCAGTGGAGCAGGGCCTGAAGCCAAACTGGCTGGCCAACCGCCACCGGCGCCAAGATGCCCCCGGGGAAGCCGGCGGGCATGGAGGGCTGCGCCTGCAGGAGGCCGTCCAGCACCCACAGCGAACCCAACAGGCAGCGCAGAAATATCCTGGCCGGGATGATCGGTCGCGGCTCGTGGGAGGCAGGCGAGCTCGGCCAGGCGAGGTGACGCCACCGCCAGTACGCACCCGCGGCCAACAGCGCCAGGAGGGTCACCCCCAACTCCAGCAGCAGAACTGAGTAAAACGCGTTCATTCAGGATGAGCCCCCTGCCCGGCGCTCACCGCCGGTCGCGACCACCTGGATTCGGCCTCGGGCCATGTCGGTAGGAGGCTCAGACCAGACCTCACCACCGACCCGCGCCCGCGTCCCGATGTCGGTGACTTGCACTCACCAATCCAACTTGCGCCGCCAGGGCCTTCTGCTCCAGAGGGATAACCCTCCAACGGCCCGGGCGAAAACACCCGGGCGCCGAGACAGGACCGGAGGCAAACTTGGAGCAGTGTCCGTGGTTCAGACGTCTCCGCCAGGCTCCGCGGCAACCAGGCCGCGCTTTGAGGAACGCCCAGTCCTGGTCTTCTGGGAGACCACCAGGGCCTGTTCTCTGAGCTGCCGACACTGTCGCGCCACTGCCCAACCGAACGCCGCGCCCGGGGAGCTCTCGACCGGCCAGGCCGCCCGGCTGCTGCAGCAGGTAGCAGATTTCGGCCACCCGGGGCCAATCCTGGTTCTGACCGGTGGGGATTGCCTGTCTCGACCGGACATCCTGGAGCTGGTGACCGCTGCGCGGGGACTGGGCTTGGTGGTCGCTCTCTCGCCGTCGGTGACACCCCGCCTGAACCCCGAAGCCATGGGCCGGATGTATGCGCTCGGCGTTCGGTCAGTGTCCATCAGCCTAGACGGCGCGGAGCCCGCTACCCACGACCGGATCAGGGGGCTGCCCGGGCATCACGGGAAGACCCTGGAGGCTCTGCAGTGGCTGTTGCAGATGGGCTTTAAGGTCCAGGTCAACACCACCGTCATGCGGGCCAACGCAACCGAGTTGGCAGACCTGGCCGCCCTGTTGCACCGACTCGGCGTGCCGATATGGGAGGTCTTCTTCCTGGTCGAGGTCGGGCGGGGCAGTTCCCTGGCATCGCTGACACCGGCCGAGAACGCGGCCGTCTGCCAATTTCTGTACAGCGCTTCCCGTTACGGATTCCTGGTGCGCACGGTGGAAGCCCCATTCTTCCGGCGTGTGGCCGCGGAACGCAGGGCCGCGGAGTCTGCGGCGCAGGTCCCGCGCTCCCCTGAGGTGGGCGGCCTGGATGAGCGCCTGGAGCTCAGACTCGGCAGCCTGCTCGGTCCACCAAGGCGACGGCCAATGGCTCAGGGCATCGCCACGCGCGACGGGATGGGGGTCATCTTCGTGGGCCATGACGGCTCGGTCCACCCCTCCGGATTCATGCCGTTTGTCCTGGGAAATGTGAAGGAGAAATCGCTGGCTGAGATCTACCGCGACAGCCCCACCCTGAAGGCGATCCGGGAGGCCGAATTCCATGGGCGTTGCGGTAGCTGCAGCTATCGCCAGGTCTGCGGTGGATCCCGCGCCCGGGCCTATGCCGGGAGTGGTGATCCCCTGGGAGAGGACCCCGGCTGCGGACTGCCCTTGGTCTAGGTTGGTGACTTCAGGGACCACCGCGACCGGTGCGGTCAGGGTCGCGGTCGATTGCATCGCTCCCGGATTCTGGCGCACTCTGTCGCTCATGACTGGGGCGACGTGAGCAAGAGATGCTCGGCCGCGGTGGGTGCGGTCCGCTCCACCGGAGGCGCGGGCCCACCGCTATCCTTACCCCGCTTCCGTGGGCCATCTCAAGGTGCACCCAAGGTAGTGCCTCTCCCAAGGGGATCTGCTTCCCGGTTGGGTCGGCGTTCGGCCATCGCAGCGGCGCTCGGCGGATGATAAAGGGCTTGCCCTGGCCCGCAGGTCGGCCTCGCTCAGACGCCAGGACGTCGTCGATGGCACCCCTCGAATCGCTCGGGGCCCGAGCCCTATTGAGCAGCGCCCCTAACCACTGAGCTTGGCGACATATGCCATGGCCGATTCGAGAACGGCAACATCGTGGGAGGAGTCACACTCGTCGCGCGGAGCTCGCGACACGGTGTCCACGCACACCATGTCCACCATCGGCAACAGGGATCGCACGCTGAGACCGGCCTCGCGATAGGATGCCCACCAGCCGCCCATGAGGTAGAGCGAGCCAGCGCGCCGGCCTGAAACGCCCACCACCATCGATACGAAGTGATGAGCGCGGACCACGTAGCCTCGCAGCGGCACCAGGGGCCAGCTGTTCCCCGGCCCCGGCCCACCGATCGCCGGCGGGGGCCACCCCTTGGCATCCTCCAAAGTAGCGAGCCCGGGAATGACGGCATAATGCAGCAATCTAGGCGCTGGTTGCCCAGGCAGCGACACGCGCTCGACGTTCGCAAGCGTGATCGTATTGGTGGAGAGGTTCTTGGCCTGGAGGGTGAAGATCACGGTGGCACCGGACGGGGCCGAAGCCACCGCTCCGCTCCCGCCCGGCATGGCCAGAAACCCATTGCCAACACCCGAGCAGGCGGCGAGGTCGAAGAGGCGGGCCCAAGCCGTAACGCTCACCGGGCATGAGCTCACCAAACCCTGCCGCCACCGACGGCCGCCGACCCTGGCGGCCCCTCGCTCTGGGCACGGTGCGGTTTGCGGGTTCTCAGCAAGAACCTGTGATGTCACCACCGGTGTACGGGGCCTTGTCACCAGGCGCATGGCTGTTTCGCTCAAAGGTGACGGCTCCTATGGCAACGCCATCCTGTAACAGATGCGCTTGCTCTCCCGCTGGCTTGGCTGAGACAACTGGCCCGCAAACCTCGGCGCAATTGCTCAGCTCTCCCAATCGCTCACGACCACTGGGCTCCCGTCGATTGCGTCTGAGGCCCCTGCGGCTCGCGGCGGGCATCGCGCCGGCCCCGCGGGTTCTCAACCAGGCGCTGCCGAGTTCAGACATTGGCGAGGCTGTCGTCCGCGACGGCCGAGATCGTGGATGCCAAGCCCGTGGCGGTGGTCGCCCGCATATTCCGCTGTCTGGAGGGAGCCAACCGCCTTGGCGCGACCCCGTCTCTTGCTTCTCTCACCCCTCCCGCGCCGCGATGGGCTGAGACGGCCACATCGAGCACGGAGGGCATGATGGTGGGGTCGTTGAGGACCCGCTGAAACCCGAGCTCGGCCGCTCCCACAAGCACCGAGCTTCGGCCGAACTTCGGTCGCAAAAGGGCAACCCCTTCGGGATGAGAGTACCGCGACGTCTGCCCGAGATGGGAGACAAGCGTCGGGCCCGCCAGTTCCAGGATCTCCTCGAACAACCCTCCGAGTATCACCATCTCCGGGTCCAGGGTGCTCACCATGTTGACCAGCCCGACGCTGATCCAGCGTGCGGTGGCATCGATAGCGTCCATCGATACTGGGTCCTTGGCCCGGGCCCGCTTGAGCACCAGCTCCACCTTCGGTCGGCTGCTGGGCGCGAGCCCGGCTCTGCGAACCAGGGCGTCTTCGCCCACCTCGGTCTCCCAACATCCCCTGGCTCCGCAGTGACAGGGCAGCCCCAGCGGGTTGACCTGCATGTGGCCAACCTCTCCCGCATAGCCACGCCCGCCCTCCAAAAGCTGGCCCCCGGTGATGATCCCGCCACCGACCCCGACCTCGGCGTGGAGGTAAATGAGATCACTGCTGCGGATTCCAACACCCCGGGAGTGCTCGGCCATGGCCCCAAGGTTGGCGTCATTACCGATCCGAACCACGGGGCCCACCCCGAGTTGTTCTGCCAGCATTCCCGCCAGCGGCACCTGCCGCCAGCTCAGGTTGGGAGCGAAGTTGACGACTCCTCCGCTGGGGCTGACCGACCCGGGGACGGCGACCCCGACGCCAACCACCACACCCGGAGAGTCGGCCAAGCACCGGGCGCCGAGGCGGACTATGGCATGCACCACCCTCGCGACCGTGCGGTCCTCCGGCTTGCTGATCGCGGACCTGCGCCGCGCCAACGTGACCCCGCCGAGCCCCATCAAGGCGACCTCTACCGAGTCCACTCCGACCTGCACCGCAAGCACGCGGCAGAGATCCGCCCGAGCGGCTACGACCTTCGAGGGCCGGCCTCGAGCAGCTCGCTCAGGCTCGGCCTCCTCCTGCACCAGGCCCCGGCTCACCAGTTCGTCCACGAGCGCCCCGATGGTCGCCCGGTTGAGCCCGAGCAACCTGGTGAGCCGCGCCCGCGAGGTCGGACCGTAGCGGTGCAGATGGCCCAACAGAGTCGCCAGATTGTGGCGCCTAACCGTCTCTTGAGTTGCGCCTCGTTCGGTTCTGGCCATGGAAGGTCAGATCCGTCTCGGATGGGGCGACTGCAGCGGTGCCAAACCAGTCGCCGCCAGGGTAACCCCCTCGCCCTGGCCCGCCAAGTCGACGCCGGACGGGCGCGACTCGGTCAGGGTCCCCATCGCGCCACCCCCAAGCCGCTCTGACCGTGTCGGCGGGGCTCCACTGTTCATGCCATTTAGATCCGCGCGGAACTCCCGGTCAGATTCCCCCGGCGGGAGACAGTGTCGATCAGGACCGCCGCCACCAGCACCACGCCGGTCGCAATCAGCTGCCACTGGACCTGCACCCCCTGCAGGTACAGGCCGTTGTAGATCGCCCCGATGATGAGGCCGCCCAGAATGGCTTGGGCGATCTTGCCCCTGCCCCCGAAGAGGCTGGTGCCTCCGATGACCGCCGCGGCGACCCCGTAGAGCACGTACTGACCCCCATTGACGTTGGTCGACGTGCCCCCCTGCCAGGAGAGGTAGAGGATTCCGGCAAAGCCGGCGGTCACTCCGCTCAACACGAAGGCCCAGGTCCGGATCGCGGGCAGGCTGATGCCGGCACGGCGGGCAGCGTCCGGATTGCCGCCGATGGCATACACGTAACGGCCGAACCTGGTGCGCTGCAGGAGAATGACCCATAGGATCAGCACGGCGAAGACGACCGGCACCACATAGGGCACCCCTTCCACCGGAGAGCTCACCTCGCCACGGTTGACATTGCAGATGGCAACCACGACCGCCCCTGCCACCACGAGGAAGCCCACCTTTACGGCCGTCACCCCCACTGGGGGCGCAACCAGGCCCCGGCTCCGGCGCCCTGCGTCTCTGGTCCAAATGACCCCTCCCAGGACGACTGCCACGATCACCATGCTGATCCAGCCGGCAAGCGGGGGGATGTTGCCATTGACGATCTCGTAGACGGTGTGCTGGTTGGACAGGATCGCGCTGGAGATGGAGACATCTCCGGCATTGCCGAGGATGACCAGCATCACACCCCACATGATGAGCAGGCCGGCCAGGGTGACCACGAAGGATGGCAGATGCAGCCTGGAGACCAGAGCGCCCCAGACCGCTCCGGTCACCCCGCAGCAGACCAGAGCGATGATTATCGCCAGCCACCAGGCGAAGTTCGGGCCCGGCTTCTGCACCAGCAGGGCCACGATACCGGCGCCGACCGCCAGCACGTACCCTGCCGACAAATCGATCTCCCCAAGGAGCAAAACAAAAATCTCCGCCATCCCCAGGGTCATGAACACCATGCTCTCGATGAAGAGGTTGACCAGGTTCCCGGGAGAGAGGAACAGGCCCTGGGTCCAGATCTCGAACCCGATGCTGATCGCGACCAGGGCAAGGACGACCGGCAGAGCCCCGGTGTTGCCGTTGGCGATGCGCCGGCCCATGACGGAGAGGTACTGACCCAAACTCTCGGCGACAATCTCTGGGGGCACCACGTCGACCGCGGCGGAGCTCAGGCCCTCCGCCGCAGAAGGTTCGCTGGGGGCAACGCTGCTCGGTTTCGTAGTCATGTCATCTCCAACCCTGGCCATTTCGCCGCCCCCCTATAGCTGCGGTCGGGGCTTGGCCGCCGGCCGATCCGAGCCACCGGTCGTCATGTAGTCGACCACGCTCTGGCGATCGAATTCCGATGCCGGGCCCTCGGCCACCTTGTGTCCCAGGTGGAGCACGGCGATCCGGTCCGCCACTTCAAAGACGTCATTGAGGTTGTGGGTGATGACCATAACCGCCAGCCCGCGATCCTTGAGCCGCTTCACCAGGTCCAGGACCATGCGGGTCTGGACCACCCCGAGCGCCGCCGTGGGCTCGTCCAACACCACGAGCTTCGAATTCCACATCACTGCCTTGGCAACAGCAACGGCCTGCCTCTGTCCGCCTGACAAGGATCCGACCGGCTGCCGGATCGAGCGCACCGTGGTCACCCCCAACCCCTGCAGGGTCTCCGCCGCGGTGCGCTCCATAGCGTCTTCGTCGAGGAAGAACCGGTGCATTCGCTCCCGGCCCAGGAACATGTTCTGCACGATGTCAAGATTGTCGGCGAGGGCGAGATCTTGGTACACGACCTCTATCCCGAGGGCGGACGCGTCGCGGGGACTGTTGATGTGAACCTGGCGTCCCTCCCAGTACATCTGGCCATGCTCGGGATGATGGATCCCAGCGATGCACCGGGTCAGCACCGACTTTCCGGCGCCGTTGTCACCGCAAAGCGCCGTCACCTGTTGACTGGGCAGTTCCAGATCCACCTGGTACAGAGCCTGCACCGGGCCGAAGTGCTTGTCGATGCCGTGAAGTCGCAATAGAGGGACACCGTCCTGTCTGCTGTTGCTGGCGGTCATGCCATCAGCTGCCAACAGGGGAGCAGGTCCCCCTGAACCAGAGCTGGGAATCATCGAATGCCTACCTCTCCCTGAGACCTTCCGCCATCGGTACCCGGGGGCTGACCACCTGGCGCAGCCCCCGGGGTCCCGAAATGTCAGCTACGGCTGATCAGCTAATACCGTACTTGCTACAAACGCTCTGGCCAACCGCCGAACAGAGCTGGCTCGCGGGGATGAACTGGTCCTTGATCAGGGTTGACTCCATGTTCGAGGGAGTCACCCACTCCGGGGTCAGCAGGGAAGCTGGCTCGGTGATGCTGGAGCTGGCGGGGTCGACCGTGGTCGAGTTGACCAGTGCCGCAGGCGGGGTCTTGCCCGCCCGCAGGATGGTGGCCAGGGCAACCGCGTCCTGAGCCTCGAGGTAGATCGGCTTGTAGACGGTCCCGCACTGGTAGCCGTCGAGAATGTTCTCCGCTCCCACCAGGGTCGCGTCCTGGCCGGTGGTGGGGATCGTGAACGGCTTAACGCCCTTGTTCTTGAGGTCCTGGACAACGTTGGCGTTCATCTCGTCGTTGGCTACCACCACCGCATTGATGTTGGGGTGAGCGGTCAGAGCCTGAGCGAAGTTGGTGCCCGCGGTCGCCACGTCCCAGTTGAGGGTGATCTGGTCGCCGACCAGGTTGTAACCGAGGCTGTTGGTCTTGGGCGGGGTCAGCGGAGTGGTCTTGGTTCCCCAGATAACCGAGTTGTAGCCCTGCGCGAACGAGATCGCGTTGGGGTCGCTGTTCTCGCCTCCGTCGACCTCCCAGACCTGCGGGCTCTTGACGCCCCACTTGGTCACGCAGGCCTCGAATCCCTGACCGATCAACTGTCCGACCTTGAAGTTGTTGAAGCTGACGTAGTAGGTGTTGGTGCCCGCAAAGGTGGCCCGGTCGTAGCTGATCAGAGCGACCCCGTGCGAGGAGGCGTAGGCCTGGATCTCACTGGCCACGGTCCCATCCAGGGGGTCCATGATCAGCACCTTAGCCCCTCTGGTTATATCCGACTCGGCCATCGAAAGCTCGGTCGCGTCACTTCCCTGGGCGTTGGTGATGTTGAAGTCAGAGGCGGGGTACCCGGCCTTCTGGAATGCCTCCTTGAGGTAGGGGGCGTCGAACTCGGTGTAGCGTGTGGACGAGGTGGTGTCGGGCAGGATCGCTCCCACCAGCCCCTTGCCAGCCTTCTCCAACCCCTTCAGCTCGGACATCGTGGAGAAGCTGAGGTTGAAGGACTTGACCGATATGTTGGGCACCTTCACCCCACTCGACGAAGTCTTGCCCGTGGATGCGGTCGAGCCACAGGCTGCGGCCACCAGGGCCACGGCCGCGATCAAGCCCGCCCAACCGGTGCGCTTGACGTGGTAGAAACGCCTTTCCGAGGCGCTGGTGCTGCCTCTTGCCGTGCCGCCGCCTACTGCCATTTCGAGTCCCTCCAGACTTCTGCAAATTTCGAGTGTCTGCCGCCGTTCGTGCGCCTCAACTACCCTCCGAGTACTTGCTGCCGGGCCCTACCCTCCTGCTGCCTCCACCTGCCACCGCTGGCCCGGCCAGGGGCGATCTGCCCCTGCCGAGACCGCCGCACCCCTGGCCGGGACGGCTCCGCAGCCAGCGATCCGCGGCAGCATAAGTTGTGGCGCACAACTTGTCAAGCGTGATCTAGCCGACCCGGGTGGCGTCGCCCGCACCGCGACCCACCCGGCGGCGAGCCGGGTAGGTCTGCACCCTACCTCGAGCTCGTGGGCAGCGAGTGTGGTTGACAAGACGGCACCCGGGTAGGGGTCCGCTCCGGTCGAGTGGCGGCTCAATCTCTCTCGCAGCCGCAATGCTTCACGCCCCCCTTCCCGCCCGGCGGTCAATAATCGTCTGGTGATTCCATCCCTTCCGCCTGAGGAGACGATGGCAGACCGGGCCATCGGGCTGTGTCTGGGTTTGGAACTCGGCAGGGCAATGTCCCAGCGCCCATCCGATGCCCTGAAGATCGAACCCCTCCTGATCCCGGGCGTGGTCGACACGATCTTGAAAACCGGGACCATCGGCGCGGAGGATTTGGTGACCGCCTGGTTGAGATGCCTGCCGCCCAGTGGTGGTGAACAGCCCTCCCAAACGGCCGTGGTCCTGGGCCTGCGCAGATCCGGTCATGGACCGGGAATGGCGCTGCAGATGGCTGCCAGCACCTGTCTCAGACCGAGCGTTGATCCGCCTCTGCTTCGTTCGCTGCCCATAGCCGTCGCCACGATCGGCCGGGGTTTGATGTTGCGGACATGGACGAGAAGGGCTGTGATGACGACCCATCGAGACCCGGTCTCCTTACTCTTGGGCTTCGCCGTGGCGCGCCTCGCCCAGGATCTGCTCATCAACGGCGACCTGGAGCTCAGCCTGGCCCGCACCACTCAGGCTCTGCGAGAGGACGCCCCCGAGTCCGTGATTCGGACCCTGCGTCCTCTCGAGTTCGGGCAGGCGGTCCCTGGCGGAGAGGATGCCGCGGCAGTCGTCCAGGCGGCGGTCCACTCCCTGAGCACGGCACAGAGCTGGGACGAAGCGATTGCGCAAGCCGCCTCGAGGACACTTCCCGGAGATCAGGCGCTCGTTCTGACAGGTGCGCTGGCCGGTGCCAGGTTCGGTGCGGGCTCGGTTCGTGGCAAGCTCCAACCCCGCCTGGAGTCGCTGGCCGAGTCGCAGGCGGGTGGGCTGTTGGCTCACGCCCTGGATCACCGCCAGGACCCCCTGCCCCCCCTCGCTCGGACCACCAGGACCTAGGCGGCGATGCGCCCGGCCACCCTGCTGGTCGTCGACGGGACCAATGTCATATGGGCATGGCCCAAGAGCCGACCATACATGCTGCGGCAGGAGTTCGCGCGTGCGCAGACGGTTCTCCACGCGGCCATCCTGGAGTCGAGGCTGATGGCGCTGCACAGGGAAGTGGTACTGGTCTTCGACGGACCGCCCAGCCCGGGCGGCCCCACCAGCGCGCGCGGAACGCTGGTGCTCCACCCCAACGTCGGCAAGAGCGCGGACGACCGGATCCTGGAGCTGATCGCCCACCGAGGCAAGTCCGGGGGAATTGCCTTGGTGACCAGTGATCGAGCCCTGCGGGATGCCGCGCGGGCCCTGGGTGCGACAACCATGGGAGCCCTGGAACTCCTCCGCCTTCTCGAGCCGGGACGGCCCAATCCTCAGGCGACACCCCGACCGCACGGGGCCGCTTCGGAGAAGCCGTCACCGTCCAGCCGCGACACCGAGGCCTGGCTGAAGCGTTTCAACGCCAGGAGCTGACAACTCGGGAGAGCTCAGAAGGTCGGCGACTCCCGATAGGTCCCGAAGACGTCCTGCATCGCCTGGACGATCTCTCCCTCGGTGCAGAGAGCGCGCACGCAATCAAGAATCGGCAGCATCAGGTTGGTGTCCCCGGCCGCGGCGGCTCTGAGCGCGTCGAGCGTAGTCCCCACACCCTGCCCGTCTCGGCGCCGACGCAGCGCCTCAAGCTCCCCCTTCTGCTCACCCTCGGCGGTCTGGTCGATGCGCAGCAGCGGCGGCGGCGCGTCGTCCCCGGCCTGGTAGGCATTGACCCCCACCACGATCCGCTCGCCCGCGTCCAACTCCTGCTGATATCGGAAGGCCGCGTCCGCTATCTCGCGCTGGAAGAAGCCCTCCTCGATGCAGGCGAGTACGCCTCCGCGCCGGTCGATCTCCTCGAAGTACCTCTCCGCCTCCGCCTCCATGCGATTGGTGAGATCCTCCACGAAATAGGAGCCGCCGAGGGGGTCTATGGTGGTGGTGACGCCGGTCTCGTAGGCGATTATCTGCTGCGTCCGAAGAGCTATTCGAGCGGCCTTGGCGGTCGGCAGGGCCAGCACCTCGTCCATGGCATTGGTGTGCAGGGATTGAGTTCCCCCGAGGACTGCGGCCAGCGCCTCCAGAGCCGTTCGGGCCACGTTGTTCTCCACCTGCTGGGCGGTCAAAGAGCAACCCGCGGTCTGAGTGTGGAACCTCATCAGCCAGGAACGCTGGTCCCTGGCTTGGTAGCGGTCGCGCAGCCGGCGCGCCCAGATCCGGCGCGCGGCCCGGTACTTGGCCACCTCCTCAAAGAAGTCGATGTGACTGTTGAAGAAGAAGCTCAGCTGGGGGGCGAACGAGTCCACGTCGAGACCGGCCGCGATCCCGGCCTCAACATAGGCGAACCCATCCGCCAAGGTGAACGCGAGTTCCTGCACCGCCGTCGAGCCGGCTTCGCGAATGTGGTAGCCGGAGATGCTCACAGGATGCCAGCGAGGGATGTTGCTACTGCAGAACGAGATCACATCGGTCACGAGTCGCAGGCTCGGCCCCGGCGGATAGATGTACTCCTTCTGGGCGATGTACTCCTTCAGGATGTCGTTCTGGAGGGTCCCTCCGAGACGGTCGGCGGGAACCCCCTGGCGCTCCGCCACCGCCACGTACATGGCGAGCAGGATCGCGGCCGGGGAGTTGATTGTCATCGACGTGGTCACCTGACCGAGGTCTATCCCCTGGAACAACCGGTCCATGTCCTCCAGGGAGTCGATGGCCACCCCGCAGCGTCCGACCTCGCCCTCGCCCAGGGGGTCGTCGGAGTCGCGGCCCATCAGGGTCGGCATGTCGAAGGCGACCGAGAGCCCGGTCTGCCCCTGATCCAGGAGGAAGCGGTAGCGCTGATTGGTCTCCGCAGCCGTTCCGAAGCCGGCGAACTGGCGCATGGTGAAGACCTTGTCCCGGTACATAGAGGGGTAGACCCCTCTGGTGTAGGGGAACTCTCCGGGATACCCGATCTCGGAGCCATAGTCATGCCCCCGCAACGACCGGGGGGTGTAGAGCGGCTCCACCGGCAACCCTGAGAGGGTCTCCGGCAAAGGCATGAAGCCGGTCCGGCCCGCGCGCTCCCGGGAGGCCCGGTACCTCTTGGCCCAGCGCTCGAGTGCCGCCTCGTCATCCACCTGAGTCGTCTGCACCTGCTCGAGCATCACAAGTCCCTCCGCGACGCGGCCGTGAGCTCGGCCGCCGATCCCTCCATATTGCGCTTAGAACTGGTGAGCCGGTCGAAAATGGTCTCCGCCAACCTGGTCGGGTCGGCGCGGCGCGGATCCTCTGAGCCCGGCGGACCCTGCTCCGCAGAGAACTGGCTGCGGGTGAACTCCCCAGCCCTCAGAGCCACGAGTTCCACCACCTCCTCCCGGAGGCGCACCGCCGCCCGCCTTCGCAACTCGCCTGACCGTTCAATCTGGCCGTGGTGCTCGTCGATCATTCGGGCCAGATCACGCACGCCGTCCGCGCCGTTGGTGGCAGTCGTCAAGACCACGGCCGGCTTCCACCCCTCCCGGGCTTGGGCGAGACGGATCATGTCCCGCAGTTCGCGGGCCACCCGGTCGACCCCCGGAAGGTCAGCCTTGTTCACGGCGAAGACGTCCGCGATCTCCGTCACCCCCGCCTTGATCACCTGGACCCCGTCACCGGCACCAGGAGTGGTCACCACCACCACCGTATCGGCGATCTCGCAGATCTCTAGCTCCGACTGACCCACGCCCACGGTCTCCACCAGAACCATCTCCCAACCCAATGCATCCAGGAGCCGAACCGCGCCCCGTGTGGCCAGAGAGACGCCGCCGAGGTGTCCGCGTGCGCCCATGCTGCGGATGAAGACCCCCTGGTCGAGGGCGTGACGCTGCATCCGAACCCTGTCGCCGAGGATCGCACCACCCGTGAAGGGGCTGTTGGGGTCGACGGCCAGAACCGCCACCCGCCGCCCCTCGTCCCTCCAGTGCCGGATCAAGGCGTCGGCCATGGTGCTCTTACCCGATCCCGGCGGCCCCGTTAGCCCGACCACCTGAGAGGCTCGCATCCCCTGGTCGGGACGCGCCTGCCACAGTTCGTCCAGCAGCCCACCTACCCCGTCACCGCCCCGTTCGATCAGTGAGATAGCGCGGGCCAACGAACGGATGTCGCCGCCAAGCAGGGCGTCCTTGTCAATTGGGATCACGAATTCATGGTAGAGGGGGCAGGAGCGGTGCCGCTCGCTTGCAGCCCGCCATCGTCGGCCCTGGCGTCGCCGCCCGGGTCTTGGGTCGATGCCCACGGCCCATCCGGCGGTGCGGAGTCAGTATGGAACAGCCCCACCCGGGGAAAGGCCGGGTGGGGGTTACGGCGAGCCCAGGGTGCCGGGAGCGCTGGGGGAAGTTCTCCTGAGTCTCCGAGCCCCGCCCTGGTACGTTGACCAGGTGCCATTGTTTCTGACCCGCCTGGTTCACCGTCTGAGCGGCACCCAGGCAGCCGTGCTGCTGGCCATGGCCGTGCTTTCGATAGTGGTTGGAGCGGTTCTCTTCTCCTTGGCCGAACACGTCTCGTTCGGCATCGGGCTGTACTGGGCCTTCACGACCGCCACCACGGTCGGGTACGGCGACGTGACGCCCCACAACACCATCGGCCGGGTCATCGCGGTGGGCGAGATGGTGACCGCCATCCCCCTGTTCGCCGGGGTCTTCGCGGTCATCACGGCAACGGCCACCTCCAAACAGCTTGGTAGGCTGCTGGGAATGGAACGCGCCCTGCCGAAGCAGCCCTACACCCTAATTTTCGGCGGGCATTCGCTCGTGGCCCGGGTCGTATTGGACCTGCGGGAGCGGGCTGTGCCCGTGGTTCTGGTGCAGGATTCCAGCGACGCGGCGGGTCACACTCCGGAGGGGGTGCACCTGATCAGCGGCGATCCGGCCAGCGAGTCCGTGATCGCCCGCAGTCAGCCGCACCGTGCGAAGGAGGCCCTGCTGGCGACCTCAAACGACAGCCAGGCCCTCATTATCGCGGTCATCTTGCGCAAGCTGGCCCCGGAGTTGCCCCTGCTGGCGGTGGTCTCGTCCCCTGACGTGGCCACCGCCCTCCACGACCTTGGGGTCGATCGCACCCTGGCGGTCGACGAACTTGTGGGGCATGCCCTGGCCAAGAGTCTGGAGACCCCCCACGCGCCTGACCTTCTCCTGCAGATGCTGGGGAACGACCGCTATCGGTTGAGCGAGATCAAGGTTGAGGCTCGCTGGCATGGTCAGCGGCTGAACACGGTGAGGAGCGAGGCGGATCAGCTGGTCCTGGGAGCGGTGGTATCAGGCAAGGTGGCGCTGGGCGTGGAGGAGGACCCGATCCTCGGCGCCGACGACTGGCTGCTGATCCTGGCGGTCTGAGCCGAGCCGACTCCTACTTCCGCGCACCACGGGGACGCCACTGCTCGTACATGACCAGAGCCATGTCCCTGCCGCAGGTGCAGTGTGATGACGACCGGCCCCAGCGCCGCTCCTCCTCGTCGTACAGGGGTCCCAGACCGGCGGAACAATACGCGGCGTGGCCCGCACCGGCCAGCGCCTGGTACAGGACCCGAGCCATCTCGTCGGGTCCCAGGGATGGCGGGGCGTCACTCACCTGTCGACCCGTCCGTCAAGGACATACCCGGCCTGGCACGCCGCTGCTCCGCAGCGACTCACCGGGACAGCAGCCGCTTGGCGATCACCAGCCGCTGGATCTGGTTGGTCCCCTCGTAAATCTGGGTGATCTTGGCATCGCGCATCATGCGCTCGACGGGGAACTCGTTCACATAGCCGTACCCACCCAGAACCTGCACCGCGTCGGTCGTGACCTTCATGGCAGCATCGGAGGCAACCAGCTTGGCCATCGCGGCGAGCTCGGTCATGCGCGGGTCCCTGGCGTCCACCGCCCGGCAGGCCTCGTGCACCAGGCAGCGGGCCGCCTCCATCTGGGCGCCCATGTCCGCCAGCATGAACTGCATCCCCTGGAACTCAGCGATGGCGCGCCCGAACTGGTGACGCTGGCGGGCGTAACTGAGGGCGTATTCGAGCGCTCCCGCGCCGATGCCCAGAGCCTGCGAGCCAATCTGGGGACGCGAACGGTCCAGCACTCCCATGGCGATCTTGAACCCCTCACCTTCCCGCCCAAGGCGGCGCGAGGCGGGGACGCGGCAGGAGGAGAAGATGAGCTCAGCGGTGTTGCTGCCTCTGATGCCGAGCTTGCCATGAATCTCGCGCCGCTCCAGCCCCGGGGAGTCCCCATCCACCAAAAATGCGGAGATGCCGCGGGTCCCCGCCTGCGGGTCCGTGCTGGCGAAAACCACGATCCAGTCGGCCACCCCGCCATTGGTTATCCACATCTTGGTCCCGTCGAGCACGTAGTCGTCGCCCTCTCGGCGGGCTCTGGTGCGCATCGAACCGGCATCGCTGCCGGCGTCGGGCTCGCTCAGGGCGTAGGCGGCGATCTTGCGCCCGCTGGCCAGCTCGGGCAGATACCTCTGCTTCTGCTCCTCCGAGCCGCCCAGCAGAATTGGGTAGCCGCCAAGCGCCTGAACCGCAAGCAGCAGAGCGGAGGTGGCGCAGACACTGGCCACCTCTTCGATGACCTGGGAGAGCGTCAGAGCGGAACCTGAGACCCCTCCATACTCAGGCGGAAAGGCAACCGCGAAGGTGTCCTGGTCTCGGAAGAGCTTGACCACGTCCCAGGGAAACTCACCCGACCGGTCGATCTCCGCCGCCCTCGGCGCGATCCGTGCGCGGGCCAGCTCCCGGACACTCTGGCGGATGGTCTCGCGCTCAACCTCGATCTCCACTGCCATCCGGTGACCTCCACAAGGAACCTGGCGCACCTGCCGCTCAGATTCTAGCCCGGTCGGGGACCCCGGGAGGGTCCCGAAGGCCCTCAAGGGGCCAGCGTGATGCCCGTTGGCCATCGTGAACCGGCGCCATCGCGAGCCGCCGCCCGCCGTCAGCGCCGGCCGATCAGGAGGGTGCGCCCGGCGGGAAAATGGGTGACGTCAACCAATATTCGGAGATCCTGGGCCCGTTGCCGGTTCGCCACCAATCCGGCGCCACGGAGCAGGATGGCCCCGAAGACCATCCACTGCACCACCACAAAACCGAGGAAATTCGGCATCACCTGAGCGATCGCGACGCCGAGGATGGCGAGGAAGAGTGCGGATAGCCCGACAGCGGGCCACACCGCCCAGGCGAGCGCACGAGCGCGCACGGGCACGGGCGGTGCCTCCGCGGTCCTGAGCTGATCCCGGAGGGCCCGTGAGTAGAGCCAGAGCATCGGAGCGGCGTAGATCACCAGCATGGCCAGCGTCCCGGGCCAGTAATAGGACCTGGGGTGAAGCCAGGATGCGATCGCTATCGCCAACCCAGCTGCTTCCAGGAGCATGGTGACGCCAACTGCCGTGAAGTAGTCCCGTGCCCCAACGGCATCCACCAGCTCTCGCTGGGCACCCGCCCCAACTTTAAGCACGCGCAGATGATAGCGCTGACAATCCGACAATGGGAGAGGTGGGCTCAAATCTCCCAGAGCCCCGCGCGCTAGTTGATCCAGCCTGGGCCCCGCTCAGGCGACCTCCACCAGGGTGGCTTCACCCTGCGCCAGCCCGGAGCAGATCGTGGCGGCGCCGATGCCGCCACCGCGGCGCCGCAGCTCCAGCACCAGGCCCCCCAGGATCCGTGCCCCAGACGCTCCGATGGGGTGGCCGATGGCGATGGCTCCCCCATTGGGGTTGACGCGCCCCAGATCCAGTTCCAACATCCTGGAACTGGTCAGCACCACCGACGCGAACGCCTCGTTTATCTCCACAGCCTTTAGATCGGAGGTGCTGAGGCCGCCGCGGCGGTCGAGGGCCCGCTGCAGAGCCAGTGCCGGCACCGTCGCCAGATAGGGATGGTCGGCGGCCGATTCGCCATAACCCATCCAGGTCGCCAGCACCTCGACGCCCAAGTCCTTGGCGCGCCGCCTGCTCATCAGGACGACCATGGCGGCGCCGTCGTTGATTCCTGGCGCATTGCCGGCCGTGACACTGCCTCCTGGGCCGCCGAAGACGGGCTTCAGCCGGGCCAGCTTCTCCAGCGTGGTGTCGGGTCGGGGCTGCTCGTCCGCGGCGACCGCGATCGGGTTGGGACGGGCCGCCACCTCGAGTGGGGCTATCTCCTCAGCGATGACACCCGCGGCACGCGCCTGCTCGTAGCGTTGCTGGGAGCCCAGCGCATACTCGTCCTGCTGTTCGCGCGTGACTCCGAACTCGGCCGCCACCGAGCTCCCGTGCTCTCCCATGTGGACGTCATCCACAGGGCAGGTCAGCCCATCCAAGATCATCGAGTCGTACATGGTCACATTTCCCATCGCGACTCCCTGCCGGGTGTCCCGCAGCAGCAAGGGAGCCTGGGACATCGACTCCATCCCTCCCGCCACCACGACCTCGGCGTCGCCCGCCCTGATCATCATCGCCGCCAGGTTGACCGCTTTCAGAGAAGACGCGCACACCTTGTTGACGGAGAGGGAGGGGACGCTGGAAGGTATCCCGGCCTTGAGCGCAGCCTGGCGAGCGGGGACCTGCCCCATTCCGGCGGTGATCACGGTACCAACGATGCACTGTTCCACCTGATCCGCACCGACGCCCGCGCGCTCGAGGGCCGCTCTGATGGCGTGGGCGCCGAGAGCCACCGCGGGGACCGCGCTGAGCCCGCCACGCAGCCTTCCAAAGGGGGTCCTGGCGTAGGAGACGATGACCGGGTCAAGATCGTTCATTCCTCAATCCTACGCCGGCCGCGCTGCCCTGGAGGGCGGGGATCAGGCGTCGGGCGGCCGGTCGAGCATCCTGGTCACGGAGCCCTCGAAGCCCAGGAGATGGGAGGCGATCACCAGCCTCTGAACCTCCGAGGTCCCCTCGCCGATCTCGTTGATCTTGACATCGCGGTAGAACCGAGCGACGGGGAGGTCTTCCATGAAGCCGGCACCTCCGTGGATCTGCACCGCCTGGTTGGCACACCAGGTCGCGGTCTCCGAGGAGTGCAGCTTGGCCATGGCTGCGAAACGGCCGGCCGGGCGGCCCTGGTCCACCAGGAGGCCCGCCCTCCACACCATCAGCCTCGAGAGCTCAATCTGGGTCGCCATGTCGGCGAGCTTCATCTGGGTCGCCTGGAAGCGGCTGAGAGTGCGACCGAACTGGCGGCGCTGCTGAGCGTATCCGAGACACGCATCAAGGCAGGCCTGGGCTACCCCAACCGAGAGAGCGGCGATCGCCACCCGGCCCGCCTCCAGAATCTTCAGGAACTGGCCGAATCCGCCCCCCTCCGCCCCGAGGAGATTCTCCTCCGGAACACGACAGGCGTTGAAGTTCAGTTCCCGGGTGTCGCTGGCGTGCCAGCCCAGCTTGCGGTAGGGAGGGGCCAGGGTGTAACCCTCGGTCCCACGGTCTACCAGGATGGCGCTTATCTGGTTGCGACCGCTCGCGGTGCCGGTGACCGCGGTGATCGTGACTCCGCCACTGATCTCGGTTCCGGCATTGGTGATGAAGCACTTGGTCCCGTCGATGACGAAGTGCGCCCCGTCCCTGACCGCTCTGGTTCTCGTGCCCCCGGCGTCCGAGCCGGCCTCGGGCTCGGTCAGCCCGAAGGCCCACAGGGAGCGCCCGGAACAGAGGGGCGGCAGCAGCCGCGCCTTCTGCTCTTCGGTCCCGAAGTTGAATATCGGAGCCGCTCCCAGGGAGACCGCAGCCTCAAGGGTTATTCCGAGGGCGGCGTCGGCCCGGGAGATCTCCTCCAGAGCCAGCAGATAGCTGATGAAGTCCCCTCCGGCGCCACCCACCGACTCGGGGTAGGGCAGGCCGAAGAGCCCAAGTTCGCCCATCTTCTCGACCAGGGGGTAGGGGAACCTGGACTCCCGGTCGAACTCGGCCGCCCTGGGGACGACCACCTGATCGGCAAACTCCCTGGTGGTCTGCCTGATCGCCTCCTGCTCGTCGGTCAGCTCGAAGGAGAGCCCCACCTCGCTCAGGCCTCCCGCTCTCCGCCGAGCCTCTGCGCCACCAGGTCGACTATCTGCTCGATCGTGTCGGCCACCCGGACCCCGGCCGCTTCCAGCGCGTCCACCTTCGAGCGGGCAGAACCGGTGTTGCCACTGATGATCGCCCCAGCATGGCCCATGCGCTTGCCGGGTGGCGCCGTCCTACCGGAGATGAACCCCACGACCGGCTTGGGATAGCCGCGCCCGATGAGATCCGCGGCCCGCTCCTCGTCGGCACCGCCGATCTCTCCTGCCATCACCACCAGCTCGGTCTTGGGATCTTCGGCGAACAGCTCCAGGACATCGGAGAAGCTGAGCCCCAGGACGGGGTCCCCGCCGATCCCGACCGCGGTCGACTGCCCGTAGCCAGAGCGTCCCAGGGCCTGCATGATCTCGTAGGTCAGAGTCCCCGACCGAGAGACGATACCGACCGGCCCTGGCTTGCCGTTCTGGTTGGGGATGATGCCGACCTTGGCGTTCTCGCCCGGCGACATCAGCCCGGGGCAGTTGGGTCCGACCAGCCGGGTGCCAAGGGTCTGGAGCATGGCCCTGGCGCGGATCATGTCGTTGACCGGTATGAGCTCGGTGATGCAGACGACCAGCTCCACCTTGGCGGCGCCGGACTCCATGATGGCGTCGGCCGCAAAGGCGGGCGGCACGAAGACCGCCGAGACATTGGCACCAGTGGCACCGACCGCCTCGGCCACGCTGTCGAAGACCGGCAGCCCCAGATGCCTACTGCCGCCCTTGCCCGGGGACACACCGCCCACCACCTTGGTGCCGAAATCGAGCATCTGCTGCGTGTGAAAGCTGCCTTCGCTGCCGGTCATCCCCTGGACGACCACCCTCGACTCACGGTTCAACAGGATGCTCATCGGCTCCCCTCCTTGACCAGGTCGACTATCTTCTGGGCTGCCTCGGGGGCGGACACCGCGGGCACGATCCCCGCCGCCTCCAATATCCGGCGGCCCTCCTCCTCCCTGGTTCCCGTCATGCGGACCACCAGGGGAAGGGTGATGCCGAGCTGGTCGCGGGCCGCGATCACCCCGTTGGCGACCTCGTCCCCGCGGGTTATGCCCCCGAAGATGTTGACGAATATCCCTCGCACGGCCGGGTCCAGCAAGACCATCTCCAGCGCGTTGCGCACCACCTCCGCCTTGGCGCCTCCGCCGATGTCCAGGAAATTGGCGGGCTCACCGCCGTGCTGCTTGACCAGGTCCAGGGTGTTCATCACGAGGCCCGCCCCGTTGCCAACCACCCCGATGTCCCCCCCGAGGTGGACGTAGGTGAGCCCTCGGCGCTTGGCCTCCACCTCCAGGGGGTCGTCCCCGCTGGAGGCCGCGTCCTGGTCTGCGCCGAGTTCCTTAACGAGATCGTGGTGGCGAAATTCGGCATTCTGATCGATCTCGACCTTACCGTCGCCCGCGATCAGAACCTGCTCTCGTGTCACCACCAGCGGGTTGATCTCGCACAAGGTCGCGTCCAGACGCTGGCAGAGTCCATAGAGGCTCTGGACCAGAGGCACCAGCTGGGCCAGAAGCTTCGCCTTGGGCAGGCGAGACTCGCCGCCCACCGCCGCCAGGGCGTCGAGAGCCAGCTGCCTCACCTCGTAAGCGAGAGGTCCACGAAATGGGTCCGGCCACAGCTTGGCTATCTTCTCGGGCGAGGTCTCGGCGACCTCCTCGATCTCCATCCCACCGGCGAAGGAGAGCATCACCACCAGGCTGCGCCGATCCCGGTCCAGCGCCACCCCCAGGTAGAGCTCCTGGGAGATCTCAAGCGCCTCTTCGCAGAGGACGGCGGGTACCGTGAACCCCCTGATCTCCATTCCCAGGATCTGGGCTGCCGCCTGGCGCGCCTCCTGCTCGCCCGCCGCCAGCTTGACCCCACCGGCCTTGCCCCTTCCCCCGATGGGGACCTGGGCCTTCACCACCACGCGACCAAACTCGCGAGCGGCGCTGGCGGCCTCCTCAGGGGAGTGGGCGACTCGGCCCATGGGGCAGGCGATCCCGACCTGCCGAAACTGAGACTTAGCTTGGTGCTCCAGGAGCTTCACTGGCACCTCCTGTGGGCCGGCTGGACCGGCCATATCTGTGACCAGTAGAGTTTATGGCTCGCGCGCCGCCCGCCCCCGCCCCCTCTCAGAGGGGGATGTTCCCGTGGCGGCGCCTGGGCCCCTGCACCTGCTTGGTCCTTGCCATGTGCAGTGCCCTGATCAGACTTGGGCGGGTCTGGCGCGGCTCGATGATGTCGTCGACATAGCCTCGCTCGGCCGCGTGGTACGGGTTGGCGAACTGCTCCCGGTAGTCGGCTATCAGCTCCGCCTCGGATCTGGGCCGGGACCGGCTGTCCTGCCGGCGCAGGAAGCGGACCGCCCCCTCGGCGCCCATGACCGCGATCTCGGCGGTCGGCCAGGCCGCATTGTAGTCGGCCCCCAGATGCTTGCTGCACATGACGTCGTAGGCGCCCCCGTACGCCTTGCGGGTTATCACCGTCAGCTTGGGTACCGTCGCCTCCGCATAGGCGTAGAGGAGCTTAGCCCCGTGGCGGATGATCCCTCCGTACTCCTGATCGGTGCCGGGCAGGAAGCCTGGCACATCGACGAAGGTCACAAGCGGGATGTTGAACGCGTCGCAGAAGCGCACGAAGCGCGCCCCCTTGACAGATGCGCCAATGTCGAGGGCCCCGGCCAGGTGCTTGGGCTGGTTGGCCACCACCCCGACGCTCACCCCGTCGAGGTGGGCGAAGCCCACGACCAGGTTGGGCGCGAATAGGGGCTGCACCTCCAGGAACGCCCCGTCGTCGACCACCCGGTGGACCACCTCACGCATGTCGTAGGGCTCCCGGTGACTCTCCGGGATAAGCTCCTGTAGCTCCTGATCCGACCGGTCCGGGGGATCCTCGGTCGCCAAGAGGGGCGGGCCCTCGCCGGAATTCTGGGGCAGGAAGGCCAACAGCTCGCGCACCTGCTGGAAGGCCTCGTCCTCCGTCCCCGCTTCGAAGTGAGCGACCCCGCTGCGCTGGGAGTGGACGTCGGCTCCCCCCAGCTGCTCGAAGTCGACATCCTCACCCGTGGTCACCTTGACCACCTCGGGCCCGGTGATGAACATGTAGCCCACCCGCCGCACCATGAAGGTGAAGTCGGTGATCGCGGGCGAGTAGACCGCGCCCCCGGTGCAGGGTCCGGCGATCACCGAGAGCTGGGGAACCACCCCGCTGCACCTCACGTTGCGGTAGAAGATGTCCGCATAGCCCGCCAGCGAGACCACGCCCTCCTGGATCCTTGCTCCGGCGCTATCGTTGATGCCAATCAGGGGAGACCCGGTGCGCTCCGCCATGTCCATGACCTTGACCACCTTCTCGGCGAACGCCTCTCCCAACGACCCCCCCATGAAGGAAGCGTCGTGCGAGAAAACAAACACCTGGCGCCCGGCTATCCTCCCGAACCCGGTGACCACCCCATCTCCCGGCACCCGTCGGTCCGCCATGTCGAACTGCTCCGAGCGGTGCACCACGAAGGCGTCGAGCTCGGTGAAGCTGTCCGGGTCCAGCAGGCGGCGAATGCGCTCTCTCGCGGTCAGCCGCCCCTTGCGCCGCTGCGAGCGCTCCGGCTCGCCCCCGCGATGGACTACGTCATGGCGGCGCTTGCGTAGATGGTTGATCAGGCGCTCGTTGGCGCCGGGCTCCCGCACCACCCTGCCCGCGGGCATCGCGCCGCCGTTCTCGTCCGCATCCTTTGGGAGCATTCGCCCATCTTCTCCCATCCCGCCCCCCTCGGGCCACCGTGACCCTCATGGGGGACGGGGCCGGCCGCTGGCTCAGGTCGGTCTGGCAGAGCGCCCAGGCCCCATCGCTGCAACGGCCGCCGGCCCAGGGCTGGCACCTGCCCGAGTGGGGAGCTGAGTGCCTGGGCACTTTTTTGCTGGTCCTTGGGGGCCTCAGCGCCGTGTGTCTGGACTTCGGCAGGGGGGCTCCGATGCCCTCTCTCATCCCCTCCACCAGCCTGCGCCTGCTCCTCACAGGGTTGCTCTTCGCGGGCTGTGGCAGCCTGGTCGCGATCACCCGCTTCGGACGCCTGAGCGGCGCCCACGTCAACCCCAGCGTCACCCTGGCCTTCTGGGTCGGCGGGCACATCTCCCGATGGGACCTCCTGGGCTACTGGCTGGGACAGTTCACGGGAGCTGTCCTGGGAGACCTGGTGCTGCACCTCCTGTGGGGCGGCGTCGCCGCCTCGGTCCAGGACGGATTGACACTGCCCCAGCACGGAGTCTCGCCCCCGGCGGCAGTTGGCATCGAGGCCCTCATGACCGGGATCCTGGTGGTCGCCATCTTCGGATGCACGTCCTGGTCCAGGTCAGCTCGGTACACCCCTGTGGTGCTCTGGATCGTGATCGCGCTTCTCGTCTGGCAGGGCGCCCCCTACACCGACTGCAGCCTGAACCCGGCTCGCAGCCTGGGACCGGCGGTGGTGGTGGGCGACTACCACCTGCTGTGGGTGTATTTCGTCGGTCCACCCCTGGGAGCGGTCGTGGCAGCCTTCGCCTTCCTTAAGGCTGGCCGTGGCCGCCGCCCGCTGACCGCCAAGATCTACCACGACATCCGGTTCCGCAGCGTGCTGGGAGGGACTCTGCAGGCGAAGTCGTAGCCCTGGGAGAGACTTCACCCAGAGCTTTGCAGAGGTGTCGCAAAGCGGTGACCGGGACCCCGCCATGCCATTGGGCCAATACCCTTGGCACCGTGGGCGAGAAGGTGGCTCGGGACGCGGCTGGCCCCGCTGGCAAGGAAGCCGCCCCAGGCGGAGCCCCGAGCGTGGCGTCCGACGCCAGACGGCTCCTGCAGGCCATCGTCGACTCGGCCCGCGCGGTCACGGCCGCGGACGCGGCCCGACTCCTGTTGGTGACGGGGGGAGGCGGTGACTCTGAGGTTGCCGCCACCAGCGGACGCTCCAACATGCCAGTGGGTACCGTCCGCTCCCTGCAATCCGGACTTGGCGGCTGGGTGGCGATGAACCGTCGGCAGGTGCTGGTCTCCAATTTGAGCGACGGTCTGGTGCGGCCCAGAGAGGCCCTGCACTCAGTCACGACCCCCAGGGGCAGCGAATCCGCGGTCGCGGTCCCGATCCTGGATCCCATAAGCGGGTCCTGCCTCGGGGTGCTTGGTGCCCTTCACCGCTCGCCGGGACGGTTTTCTGGCCACAGCCTGCACCTGCTCCGCCTGCTGGGAGAGGTGGCGGCCTCGGCGATCATGGCGAGGGCTCGCGAGCTCTCGCTCAGCCAGAGCCTGGTCCGTCAGCGCCTGGAACAGGACCGGGCCAACCTTCTTTCGGACATCGTGGAGACTGTCCACGAGGGGGTGGCTCTGGTCGACCACGAAGGAGATCTCCGCTACGCCAATCGTGCGTTCGCGGGACTCTTCGGCCAGCTCCCCGCCGGACTGCTGGGCACCTCGATCGACGACCTCCTGCTAACGGCAGGGGGCCGACGGGGTCGGCGACGGTCCCGCCCCGCCTGGCGCGGAGATCAGATGGAGCTGACGGTTCGCCTGCCCCAAGGCTCCCCGCCGCGGGTGGTGGCCCTCAGCCGCCACAGCTTCGAGGGGGGCGTCTCGGACACCCCGGGCTCGGTGGTGACGGCGCGTGATGTGACCGACCGGGCCCACTTCGAAGCGCGCCTGCGGCACCAGAGCGAGCACGACGACCTGACCGGCCTGCCCAACCGTGTGCGCCTGCAGCAGCGCCTCTCAGAGGCGACCACGGACGGGCACGGCGCCGGGGTGCTTGCGGTCCTGTTCATCGACCTCGACGGAACCAAGGTGGTCAACGACGCCCTCGGCCATGACGCGGGGGACGAGCTCCTGCGGGTCGCGACTCGGCGCCTGCGGGCTCTGGTCCGCCCCTCGGATCTGCTGGCCCGCTACGGAGGAGACGAGCTGGTGGCCGTAATCGAGCCCATTTCGGAGTTGGCCTGCCCCGGGGTCGCCGCCCGCATGCTCAGCGCTTTCGCAGAGCCTGTCGAGATCGGCGGGCAGGCGCTGCGGATCTCCGCGAGCCTGGGCCTCACCGTCTGTCGGCCCGACTCCACCCCGGACAGCCTGCTCAGAGAAGCGGACTCCGCCATGTACGCGGCCAAGCGCGCCGGAGGCAACTCCTGGAGGATGTTCGAAGCCGAGCTTCACAACACAGCCCTGGCGGACCTCCACCTCGGCGCTGAGCTGGAGGCGGCCCTCGAAGCCCCTCACACCTCGGGCCTCGGCCTTGCCTACCAGCCCATCTGGCACCTGATGGAGGGGCGCTTCACCGGAGTCGAGGCGCTGCTGCGCTGGAATCATCCGCGCCTGGGTCAGGTGCCCCCGCCCCGCGTCATCGAGATCGCCAAGAGGTTCCACGCCCTGGAGCGGCTGACCGACTGGGTGCTCGGCCAGGCGCTGGAGGACTTCGCGGCCTGGCGAGAGCAAGGTCTGGAAGACCTCAAGCTGGGGGTCAACTTCGTGCCCGAGCAGCTCACCGAACCGTTCTTCGCCCGCCGGCTGCTCGCCGCCCTGGACCATTGGGGGATCCCTTACGACCGGATGGTGGTGGAGATCACCGAGTTCGAGCTGCGGGAGGAGATGCAGTCCAAGGTGGCCCACGCGGTCGGCGAGCTGGCGGTTCAAGGGGTCCTGACCGCCCTCGATGACGTCGGGGCGGGGCAGTCGACTCTGGCTCGGTTGGTGGAGCTGCCGATCAGGATCCTGAAGGTCGATCGGCTGTTCATCATGGGGCTGCCCGAGGATCAGCGCAGCGCGGCCGTGGTGCGGGCATTCCTGTCGGTTGGCCGCGAGCTGCACCTGGAGGTCGTGGCCGAGGGGGTAGAGACCCGGGCGCAGGAGGCGTCTCTACGTCGGTTCGGATGCGAGATCGTCCAGGGATTTCTCTACTCCAAGCCCCTGCCGGCCGCCGACTGCGCGGCGTTGCTGGGCAGAGACCAGGATGCCGCCACGCTCCCGCCGGGACGCCGACCCGCTTGCAAAACGGCCTAAGCCGGAATCACCCGCGGGGTCGCCAAACCCCGAACACCTCGCGCAGACTCTGGCAGAGCTCGCCCACCGTGGCGCCCGCGACGAGAGCGTCGCGCATCGGCCAGAGGAGGTTCTCGTCTCCCGCGGCGGCCCTCGACACCAGGGACAGCCTGCGGGTCACAGCGGAAAGGGACCGGGTGCGCTTGTGCTCGGCCAACCGCCGCAGCTGGTCTCGCTCAAGGTCCGGATCGACCCTGAGCAACGGCACCTCCACCGGCGCGGCGTCCTGGAACCGGTTGACTCCCACGACCACCTCCTGGCCCGACTCCACCATCTGCTGGTGGTGGTAGGAAGACTCCTGGATCTGGTCCTGATAGAAGCCGGTCTCTATGGCCGCCACCGCCCCCCCGCGGGCGTCCACCTCGGAGATCAGAGTGGATGCCTCGATCACAAGCTGTTCGGTGAGCGATTCGACCAGGTGCGACCCGCCCAAAGGGTCGGCGACCCTTGCGACCCCTGATTCGAAGGCGATCACCTGTTGCGTCCGCAGGGCCAGGGTGGCGGCCTGCTCGGACGGCAGGGCCAGCGCTTCGTCATAGGAGTTTGTGTGCAGTGATTGGGCCCCGCCCAGAACGGCGGCCAGGGCCTGGAGCGAGACCCGGATGACGTTGTTGAGCGGCTGCTGGGCAGTGAGCGTCGCCCCCGCCGTCTGGGCATGGAACCGGAGTTGGAGACAGCGAGGGTCGGTGGCGCCAAAGCGATCCCTCATGAGCCGCGCCCACAGGGTGCGGGCCGCCCTGAACTTGGAGACCTCTTCGAAGAGGTCGTTGTCGACGTTGAAGAAGAAGCTCAGCCGGGGGGCGAAATCCGCCAGCCCAAGCCCGGCGCCGAGGGCTGCCTCCACATAGGCGACCCCATTGCTGAGCGCAAACGCGAGCTCCTGAGCGGCGGTGGCCCCTGCTTCACGGATGTGGTAGCCGGAGATCGAGATGGGATTCCACCGGGGCAGCTCCTGACGGCAGTACCGCAGGGTGTCGGTCACCAGACGCATGCTGGGGCGAGGGGGAAAGATGTAGGTGCCCCGCGCCGCGTACTCCTTCAGGATGTCGTTCTGAATCGTGCCCCCCAGCTCGGGACCGCCCACCCCCCGTTCCAATCCGACCAGCTGGGAGAGCAGGAGAAGGATGCTGGCGGGGGCGGTGATGGTCATTGAGGTCGTCACCTGTCCGAGAGGGAGGTCGGCGAGCAGGAGCCGCATGTCGCCCAGGTGATCGACCGGAACACCGACCTTCCCCACTTCTCCTCTGGATATCTCCGCATCGGAGTCGTAGCCCATCTGGGTGGGGAGGTCGAAGGCTACAGAAAGGCCCGTCTGACCCCGCTCCAACAGGTATCGGAACCTTCGGTTGGTCTCCACCGCGGACCCGAAACCGGCGTACTGGCGCATCGTCCAGAGCCGCTTGCGGTACCCGTCGCGGCGAATCCCCCGGGTGTAGGGCGGCTCCCCGGGGTCGGCGGGTGGGGGCCTTGAAGGGTCCTCCCCGTACCACGGCCGCAGAGGCAGCCCCGAGCCCGTCTGATCGGGATGTGGAACCAACGTCGGGTCGCTCATGCCGGCTCCCTGCGAACCTGGACGAGTTCGGTGAGCACGCCGTTCTCGGTTGCGGGGTGGACGAAGGCAACCAACCTTCCGCGTGACCCGACCCTCGGTTCCCTGTCGATGAGCTGTGCCCCCAACTCCTGCCAGCGGCCCAGCTCCTCCCGAATGTCGTCAACCAGATAGGCGACGTGGTGGAGACCCGGTCCCCGTCGGCCAAGAAAGCGAGATATGGAGGAGTCTGGTCGGGTGGGCGCCAACAGCTCCACGGACTGCGGGCCCAGATCAAGAAAGCTAACCTCGATCCCATCTGCCGCAATCGACTCCACCGCCCCCGCCGGGACTCCCAGGCGCAGTGACAGGTCGGCTGCCGCCAGGGCCAGGTTCTCGACGGCAAATCCCACATGGTCCAGGGTGAGCATTCGCTCAGGATTGTTCAATGGCGGTCAATGAGCTTTGGAAGCCCGCTGGGCATCGGTGGCCAACACCGCCCCAATGGCGCTGTCGCCACCGCCTCAAGAAATGGCTCCCGAGCCTGAGGAGGTCGGGTGGTGCAAGCGGGAGAGCACGGAGCGCAGGGATGAGCGCCATACGCCAGGCACGGGCCGACCCCCGGGGCGTGGGTGCGGCCCCGCCCGGGCAGGGATACCAGCTCCGCGGCATCCCAACCAGTCACCCAGGCCCTCCTCCACACCATCGCGTCAGCACCCCCATGGTCCGTGACCGAAGTCTCCCGAGGGGTATTTCCCCAGCCCCCCGATTATCCGGTGCGGGAGGTTGGGGGGCTCTGCTGCGGCTGGAAATCAAGGCCCATGGCCTGCGCCACCAGCACCGCGATGTCGGCGCTGCCCATCTTTGCCGTGAGGTCCTGGGAAGAGATCCCCTCCTGAAACATGGTGGCACAGAACGGACAGGCGACAGCGGCCTGGGCGGCGCCCGTCGCCTGCGCCTGCTGGACCCTGACCCGGTTGATCCGCTGATCTCCCGTCTCCTCCATGAAGATCCTCCCACCCCCGGCTCCGCAGCACATCGCCTCGCTGCGGCTCCTGCTCATCTCGACTAGCCGCATCCCAGGGATCGCCTGGAGCAGATGGCGAGGAGCGTCGTACTCCCCGTTCCAGCGGCCGAGGTAGCAGGGGTCGTGGTATGTTAGCCCGCCCTCACCCGCAGGGTGGTCGAGATGGATCCGGCCCTCGTCCAGGAGCCTCGCCAGGAGCTGGGTGTGATGCAGGACCTCATAGTGGCCGCCGAAGTCCGGGTACTCCCTGGCGAAGGTGTTGAAGCAATGCGGGCAGCTGGCGATGATCTTGCGCACGCCCCGCTGCTCCAGCCGGCCGACCACCTCGGCCGCCTTGGTTTGGAAGAGATACTCGTTGCCGAGCCTTCGCGCCGGGTCACCATTGCAGGTCTCCTCCTGCCCCAGGACGGCGAAGCTCACCCCGGCCGTCTTCAGGATCGCGACCGTCGCCCTCGCGGCGGGCCAGTTGGCTTCGTCGAATGCGGTGGCGCAGCCCACCCAGTAGAGGTACTCCGCCTGCGGGTGCTCAGCGGCCAGGGGAACGTCCAGGCCCTCAGCCCAGCGCATCCGCGACGCCTGGGCCATGGAGTAGGGATTGCCCCTCTGCTCGATCGACTCCAGGGCCCTCTGCGACTCCTTGGGCAGGCGCGACTCCTCCAGCACCAAGGACCGGCGCATCTCGACTATCGCGGGGACGTGCTCGATCAGGACCGGGCACTGCTCGACACAGGCCCCGCAGGTCGTGCACGACCAGAGAGTCTCCTCGAGCACCGCCCAGTCCAGGAGCGCCCCATCCTGAGGTGGGGTGGGCGAGGGTGGAGCGGTCGTCCAGTAGCTCGACGGCTGCTCCTCGCCACGCGCCCGGGCGTACCAGGAGTCCCGGAGGTCGGTGATGAACAGCTTGGGGGACAGAGGCTTGCCGGTGTTGAACGCCGGACAGTGCACCTGGCAGCGGCCACACTCGGTGCAGGTCGCCAAATCTAGCTCCTGCTTCCAGGTGAGCTGTTCCACCTTGGCCAGCCCGTAGTGGTCCGCGTGCTCGATGTCGAGCATGGGCAGGTGGCGCCCGGCCGGCTCCAGGCTGCGAAAGTAGACGTTGGGCAAGGCGGTGAGGATGTGGAGGTGCTTGCTGCGCGCGAGATACACCAGAAAGCCAGCGATTATCAGAAGGTGCGCCCAGAGGAAGAACTCGTGCCAGGCCCAGATCGATTCCCCGTGGAAGCCCCGGAACAGCCCCGCCACGGCGTCCGAGAGGGGGCGCATGTTGACGACCTGATCGGCCCCAGCCGCTATCTGGGTCGAGTAGATCCCGAGCTGGGTCAGGATGACCAGCAGGATGAGGACCAGGATCAGGGTCGCGTCGCGCTGATGGCTCCCCTGAAATCGACGGGGGCGCAGGACGTATCGGTTGAGTGCTGCCAGTGCCAGCCCCACTAACACCGCTGCGGCCAGCAGCTCCTGCAGGAACGCAATCGGTCCCCACCAGTACTGCTCCTCCAGATTCAGGGGGGGTACCGCCGCTTCCAGCGCGGCCTGCAGGATCTCCAGGTTGAGGACCACAAAGCCCCAGAAGATTAGGAAGTGAGCTATCCCGGAGAACGGCCAGCGCAGGAGGCGCTTCTGGCCCAGCACGAACACCATGACTCCCCGGACCCGCTCCCACGGATGGTCTAGCCGACTGTCATGGCCGCCGGCCCGCATCGATCGGACCAGTGGCCCCAGACGCGCGGCGAAGGCGACCCCGGTTATCCCGGACAGCAGCACCAGCGCTACCGTGTTCAGCCAGATCACGGCCTGTCGAACCAGATGGCCAGGATGAAGAGGCCGACCGCCACCAGCAGGGTGGCAGTCCAGACCAGCCAGTACCACGAGGGCTCATCGATCCAGAAGGGGCCGACCCGCTGGCGGGCGCCGTTCACGGTTCTGTTGTGGTCGGATGCCCCAGTCGCGGGCCGGGGATCAGAGTCGGGCACGCAGGTGATGGTACGGACTGGGCAGCGCCGCCATCAGCGGCCAGTCCACTCGGCCTGGCGCTTGCCCATGAAGGCGGCGATCCCCTCAGCCGCGTCTTCGCTGCGGAAGGTCTCCTGGAACTCCCTGAGCTCTGTGGCCAGCGCCTGGTCCAGCGGCCGGTCCAAACCTTGGGCCACCGCCCGCTTGATAGCAGCGGTCGCCAGAGGAGCGCGGGCGGCCAGCTTGTCGGCCATGCCCTGTGCCGCCTCGAGAAGGTCCTCGTGGTCCACAACCGAGTTCACAAGGCCCAGTTCCAGCGCCCTCTCGGCTTGAATTTGATCTCCACTCAGCAGGAGCTCCAGAGCCACGCCGCGGCCCACCAGGCGTGGGAGCCTCTGAGTCCCTCCCCAGCCCGGGATTATCCCGAGGAGTATTTCCGGCTGCCCCAGACGCGCCGTCCGGCTCGCCACCCTCAGATCGCAGGCCATCGCCAGCTCAAGACCCCCGCCCAGCGCAAAGCCGTTGACCGCCGCCACCAGGGGCAGCCTGGACCGCTCCATCTCCAGGGTCAGCTGCTGGCCCAGGGCGATTTTCTCCGCAGTCGCGTCAGGGCCATCAGTTTGGAACTCGCCGATGTCCGCGCCAGCGACGAAGAAGCGATTCCCAGCGCCGGTGATCACTGCGGCCCGCACGTCCCCGTCCTCCTCCAGCTCGCGCAGGCCGCGGCGGAGTCCGTCCAGAACCTCCCGGTTCAGGGAGTTGGCGGGCGGATGATCGATTGTCAGCCAGCCGATCGGCCCCTCGCGCCTCAGATCTACGACTGCGCTCATGAGACCTCCTCCCAGTGTGTTGCAATGACGGTTCGCCTGAGTAGGCTAAGAAGTATGAAAGAGCCGACGGTCGCGGGCGTGGCGGAACCGCTGGATCCGGAGTCACTGATGAGGATGGACCTCGCCACCTTGGAGCAGCTGCGCGCCTCGTTTGAGGATGAGCAGAGAGCTTTGCGCCTGGAGCTAGCCCCTCTGCAGGCGCGCATGGGGGACCTCAACCGCCGCCAGGAGGTCATCCTCACCGAGTTGAGACGCCGCGAACGCCAGCAGCAGCTGGTGCGGCGGCGCCGGGTCCGCACCGAGGTGCAGGAGGGTCAAGCCCCCTCCATCCTGGACCTGGTCGAGGCTCAGGCCCCCCCGGCATTCGGCGAGCCCCCGTTCTCGGCTCTCGAGTTCCTTCTAGCCACCGGGGGAGTGGTCGCGCTCGGCTATCCCGGCAGCAGGGTCCCGACCCTGCAGATGACCGATGGGAGCCGGGTCTCCACCGTCGCCGACCTGGCCGAGGCTCGCCAGCTCTACCAGCTCGGCTGGGAGTTCGGGGTGCCGGCGCGCAAGGGGATCCGGGTGCACACGCCGGGCACGCGCCTGGAACGGCTGCTGGAACCGAAGGACTGCTTCGTGCGGCCCAAGGAGGCAGCCCTGCCGCCGCCGTCGAGGGCCGCCACGGGAGATGGCTGAGCCAGCTCCCGATCCTCGTGTGGTGGCATTGACGGGAGGCATAGCCAGTGGCAAGTCGACGGTGGCCGAGATGTTCCGCAGCCTCGGAGCCAGGACCATCGACGCCGACATGCTGGCCCGAGAAGCGGTGGCCCCGGGCAGCCATGGGCTCGCCGCGGTCGTGGCACGGTTCGGGCCGGAGGTGCTTACCAGCGCTGGGGAGCTCGATCGCAACCGCCTGGGATCGATCGTGTTCGGCGACCGATGTCGGCGCGCTGAACTTGAGACCATCGTCCACCCGCTGGTGGCTCAGCTCAGCGAGCGGGAGTTTGCCCGGGCTCGCGAGGAGGGCCTTGGTCTGGTCCTGTACGAGATCCCGCTGCTCTTCGAGGCCCGCAGGGATGGGCAATTTGGGGAATCGATACTGGTCTACGCCAGCCCGGAGGTGCAGATGGCTCGGCTCCTGGCCAGAACCGGCATGGATAGGGCGGCGGCCGCGGCGAGGCTGTCAGCGCAACTCCCCATAGACAGCAAGCTCCACCGGACCACCTGGGTGATCGACAACTCCGCGGACCTGGCCAGCACCAGAGCTCAGGTGGTCACCCTTTGGAACCAGGAGCTCGCGCCTACCCGGTGTCCCTAACCGACCAAGCTCAGACCCGGGCCCCAACCAGCCATCCGTGAGGCTTGGTAGGCTCCCTTTGAGATGAGGGCGGAAACAGCGGCCAGGCCCGACTTCGGTGCACCGGATTCACGGAAGCGCACCGCGGCCCTGCTGCGCGACGCCCGCTCAGTCCAGCGTCGGCTGGATCTCCTGGCAAAGTCAGCGGATGCGTTTGAAGACCTCAGCCTCCAGCGGGTGGCCGAGGCGCAGGAGGCGGTCGCCCGGCTGGTCCTGGAACTAACCTACCGGCACCGGGGCGAACAGCGCAGGGCGAGAGCGACAACCAGGCAAAGTTCCTGGGAGTAGGCCCCAACAGGGTGGGGCCGCAGTGCCCTCCGATGGGGCCGAGGAGCCGACCAGTGTCAGTCCAGCTCTCCCGGCCGGTCAGATCAGGCGAGGTCCAGGACCACCTTGCCAACAGCGCCGGACTCCACCGCATCTTGGGCCTCCGCACAGCGCTCGAGGGGATAGCGATGCACTGGGAGCGGGCTCAGGGCACCGGCCATGAGCGCGTCGGTGATATCCCTGACTCCCATCTCCAGCGCGGGGCGAGGCACCCCGTAGAGAAGCACGAATCGCAAGGTGGCGTTGGCGGTCATGCAGGCCCTGACCGGCAGCTCGGGGTCCCGGCCGCTGGCGGCGTAGGTGACGATCACAGACTGGGGCCCGCAGAGGGCCAGGTCCATCGGCAGGTTGTGACCCAGGTCAACCTCCACGATCCGGTCCATGACCGGGGCGAACCCCCTCAGCTCATCGACGGCATCGCTCTGCCTGTAGTTGACGACCAGGTCCGCTCCGGCCGCCGCCGCCAGCTCCGCCTTCTCCTGCCCGCTTACCGTTGTCGCCACCCTAGCGCCCATCCATTTGGCGAGTTGAACCGCGAAGTGGCCGACGGCCCCGGCCCCTCCCGCCACCAAGACGGATCCGCCCGTCGGCGACCCGTCCGCAACCAGGCACCGGTGCGCGGTGAGAGCCGGCACCCCCAGCGCAGCTCCCAGCTCGTCCGAAGCGCCGTCGGGAAGTCTGACGGCCTGGGCGGAGGGAACCACCGTCCACTCCGCCGCCGTTCCCCAGCGCCGCCCTGCTGCGGCCAGCCAGATCCAGACGCGTTCGCCGCGGCGCCCCTGGTCGACGCCATCCCCGACCTCGTCGATCACGCCCACTCCGTCGTGATGCGGGATCTGGTAGCCGTCGATGGGACCGGCGGTCGTTCCGCTGCGGGTCTTCCAGTCCGTGGGGTTGATCCCGGAATAGCGAACTCGGACCCGGACCTCCCCAGGTCCCGGTCGTGGCGTGTCCACCTCGCCCACCCGGATTACCTCCGCTGCCGCTCCCGGCTGCGAATAGAAAGCCGCTCGCATCAGCACTCCTCCCAATTCCCGGCTCCGTTACCAGCGGTCACGGCACCCCCGGCCATGTCGGACAGGCCTGCACCGATCATATGCGACACGAACTCCGCAAGGGCCGGTTTGGGCTATGCTGAGGTCTCAAGGTGGCCAACGTGACCGAACTCTGGATCAAAGTTCCCAACCCCTTCTTCGGCGTTGACACGGTGGGGTTCTCGGTTCGCTACGACGCGGAGTCGGATGCCCGCTCGGAAGTGCCCTTCTTCGTCGAGGGCGAAGCCGCTCGCATGAGAGGGCTGGCCGACCGCCTGCAAATGCTGGCCCGCCGCGAGCGTTTCGTGGACTGCTCCATGGTCGGGGAGGCCTACAGGTGGAGCGACCCAATTCCCCTGACCGATGAGGTCATCGTCATGGCCTTTCAGGATCACAGCCTTGAGGCCGGAGATGACGACCCCGTCCGTACCATGCGGAATCGCCTGCGCAACCAGCTCGTTCCCCTGGCGTTCCCGTTTCTCCGGGATCTGGTGAGGGTGGCGGGAATGCGTCTCAGCCCGATGATCTCATTCCTGATCACGGCATCCCAAGTGCCCGACCTCGAACTGGAGCTACCCGTCGACAAGATAGTGCGCGAGAACGGCACCCAGCTGCTCAGCGACCTGTGAGCTCGCCTTCGGCCTACCCTGGGCGCGGCTACTTCGTCGGTGAGGGACTCGCGGACTTGGTGGGGGTCGCTTTCACCGACGGGCTGGCGCTGACCTTGGGAGTGGGGCGAGGGGTCGGCGTGACGACCACCACGCTGGGTTCCGCGCAGCCAAAGGGGACGGTCGGCAGCGTCACCTGGGGCGTGGGAGAGGTTGACACTCCTGCCGACGGGCTGGGCGTGGCGTGGATGACGATGGGCGTCTCCCGGGGGCAGGGAGGCGCCGGGGGCAGCGGAGATGCGGTCACCGCCTTCAGCACGAGCCAGGCCAGGACCACCACCCCACCGATGACGATGGTGCCGATGAAGGCGGCGGCCCCCCACTCGTGCTTCAGGAAGTTTCGATTCAACGCTCAGACCCCCTCGTGTCCGATCTTGCCGCGCCAACGTTGCCACGTCAGCCAACCCATGCTCCTTGCCTGCTGCTGCAACCTGGTGTAGAGCGGTGGGCCCGAGGGCCGACGGAATCCCTCGAGGGGACTAGTTTGACGGTGCTCGATGGCGCGGCGCAGGTCGGCCGCGGTGCGCCCCACGTCGTGGGCCCCGAAATGGCTGTCGCTGGATCCGATCGCAGCGCCCAGGCGGTCTTCATGAAGGGCATAGAAGCGGTCCAGCTCCCTGACCCGTTGCGGCAGGGTCAGGGCCGTGTGGCGCACCTCGATGCCGTCGACCGGGGTTCTGGCGATCAGCCGACGCAGCGCGGCCGGGGTTATGGAGGCGAAGTAAGTGGGCATGAAGGGGTGGGCCAGGATGGCGAGCCCACCCTGGTCATGGATCGCCGCGATCGTGTCCGCGACCGACATGCCCATCCGCACCGGGCCGGCTAGGAAAAGTCCCACCACGTGGACATTGGCCCGGGCCTCAGTCGTGACCTCTTCGCCCGCAACCACCTCAATCCCGAACTCCGGACCGGCCGCCACCGCCTCCGCGACCGCGCCAAAGGTGTCATGGTCCGTCACCGCCAGCACCTGGATACCAGCGTCAGCTGCCGCCCGCACCAGTGCCCGAGCACCGACCATGCCGTCGCTGGCGAGGGTGTGGGCATGGGGATCGGCCACCGAGTGGCCGGGCGGGATTCGCGGATGAGCCAGGTGCCCGGCCCCCAACGATTCAGGGTCGCTCAGAGATCCTGCCCTCTGGAGGTCCCCATGCCGGAGGCATCGCCCGGCTCGGGTCGATTGCGCATGTTGAGAATGCGCAAGAAGTCTTGGGCCCTGGCCATCGCCTTCCAGCGCTCCGGGAAGAAGTCCTGGGCCACGATGCTCGAGTCCGCCAGCCTGAGTACGGAGACACACCACTTGTTGAGGGTGTGCGAGACCTCTACCTCGAAGTCTCCCTCCTGGCTGCGGTAGCGCAGAAGGTCATCACCGCGCCGCGGGCGTTGCATAGCCATTGCACTACCTGATGGAGTTCCGAACTGGGGACGGCTGTTTCCGTCTCGCTTGACATCTGGCCCTGCAGTATAGCGCGCAAACCTTGAGCGGCTGAAATCTTCAGCCCCGGCCCCCCGGCCCTACAGGGACTCCAGCTCCTCGATCCTGGCCCTTAGCGCCGGGCCGAGCTCAGGGTCGCGCCAGACAATGGCGGCGTTGGTCGCGAGCCAGCTGTCGAGGGTCCCAACGTCGAGCAGGTCCCCTGTGAACTCGACTCCGACAACCTTGCCTGAGCGGGCAACTCCCTGGATGGCGTCGGTGAGCTGGATCTCGCCCAGTGCCCCCGGACGGGTGTCCTCAAGAGCGGTGAAGACGTCTCTTGTGAGCACATACCGCCCCATCATCGCAAGATCGCTGGGAGCGTCCTCCGGGGCGGGCTTCTCGACCACGTCCCTGACCAAGAAAACCGGGCCCTCCCCCTCCACCGAGGCCACCCCGTAGCGTGAGATCTGGTCCTTGGGACACCTCCTCAGGGCCAGCACCGTGCACTGCTCCCACGTGTAAGCCTCTATGAGCTGGGCAAGCAGCGGGGGGGACCCGGAGAACAGGTCATCGGGCAGAAGTACCGCAGCCGCTGACTCGTCGCCCAGCTTGGGCAGAGCCGTGAGCACCGCATGGCCCAAGCCTAGTGGCTGCGCCTGTTCGACGAACTCGACCCGGCACATCGACGCAATTCCGCGGATGCGGGCGGCCAGCTCGGTGGCGCCGCGCCCGCTGAGCGTCTCCTCGAGTTCGGGATCCGGGGCGAAATGAGCGCGGATGAGGTCCTTCCCCGGGGCGGTCACGATGACGGCCCGGCGCACCCCCGACGCCACGGCCTCCTCTATCCCCCACTGGATCGCGGGCCGGTCTCCGACAGGCACCATCTCTTTCGGGAGCGCCTTGGTGGCAGGCAAAAAGCGCGTACCGAGGCCACCTGCCGGCACCACCACGGTCCGCACACCACTCACAGTGGGGGATTGTAAGGGGGAGCCCCGATCCAGCCGCCCCCCGGGACTTCCTAGGCGGAGATCCTGGCCTCGCGTTGACGCAGGACGGTCAAGCCGACCACGACCCCAGCCGCCACCCCGCCCAGGCCCAGCAACGCCGGCACCTGCAGCTGTCGGGCCACTCTCAAAACCTCTGGGCCAGAGCCCTGTGGGCCGCGCCGCCGGTTGGCCTCCGAAAGCGCGCGCTGGTAGATGTGAGCCCTGGTGTCGGCTCGCAGCGGGCGCGGCGCCAGGGCGTCCACCAGCAGCACCGCCGTCCGCGCCACCGCCCTGGTGGTGGGATCGCTGTCGCCGATTCCGTGCTCACCCTCCAACCATCCGGCGAGATCCGTAGCCAATCGCCTCTCTTCTCGACTGGTCATCTCACGTCTCCTCCGCTGGGTAGTCGGGTGGTGCCACCCTGAGCCGGGGCTTGAATTGTTCCTCAAAGTCGGGCCCGAGGCGGCGCTCCAGAGAGCGCAGGGCCCGAAAGACCAGCAGCTTGACCGCGCCCTCACTCTTGCGCATCACCTGGGCGATCTCCGCGTTGCGCATCCCCGACCCGAAGCGCAGGGTGATCGCCTGCCGCTGATCGACGGAGAGGTGGCGCACGGCCGCCTGGATTCGCCTGACCCGCTCGGAGCGTACGGCAGCGTCCTCCGGCCCCTCGCCCGGGTCCACGAGTCCCTCCGGCAGCTCGATCCAGCTGGGGTGTCGGTGATCCCGCATGACCAGGTTGGATGCGACCCGATACAGCCAGGCGGAGTACGGCACCCCGCGCCATTCGAATTTCTCGATCTCGGCGTACGCGCGCATGAAGGTGGTGGCGGTGACATCCTCAGCCCGCTCCCAACTTCCGGTCTGGTGATAGACATAGGCGTGGATGGCGTCGACATAGCGGTCATAGAGAGTGGCGAACGCTCCCGGGTCGGTCTTCGCCGCCTCGACCAGCTGGCGCTCCTCCTCCAACTCCTCCTGTGTTCTGGCTCCCCTTTTAGGCGGCGAGGGCCCTGGCCGAGCCCCCCCACCCAATGACGACAATTCCGGCAGACCCGCCATGGTTACGCCGGGCCCGCCCCGGTCGCCGTCGGCCGCAATTCCAGGTGGAGGGCCAGGGCGGCGTCCGAGAACGCCTCCAGGGCCGCGTCCAGGTGTTCCCGAGTGTGGCTGGAGGTGACGATGGTGCGCACCCGCCCCTGATCCCGGGCTACGGTTGGAAATCCGATCCCCTGGGCGAACACCCCCCTTGCCCGAAGTTCATCGGACAGCGCCATGGCGACGCTGGCCGGGCCCACGATGACCGGTGTGATCGGCGTCTCGCTACGACCACAGTCGAACCCAAGCTCGGTCAGGCCCGCCTTGAAGTAGCGGGCATTGTCCCAGAGCCGCTCCTGCCGCTCCGGCTCATCCTCCATCACTTCCAGGGCCGCCAGGCACGCGGCGACGACCGCCGGCGGATGGGACGTCGAGAACAAGAACGGTCGACCTAGGTGGATCAGGGTGTCGCGCAAGGCCTGTGAGCCGGCCGCGTACCCGCCCAGGACCCCGACCGCCTTGCTGAGGGTACCCACCTGGATGGCAACCCGACCCTCGAGCCCGAAATGGTCCACCGAACCCCTGCCATGCCGTCCCAGGACTCCCGAGGCATGAGCGTCGTCAACCATCACCGCCGCTCCAAACGCCTCGCTGCGCTCCACGATCTGGGGCAGCGGGGCGATGTCGCCGTCCATGCTGAAGACGCCATCGGTGACCACCAGCACCCGTCGCCGCCCGTCGTCGCGAGCCTGCTCGAGACACCTCTCCAGCCCATCCAGGTCACGATGGGGGAAGACGTAGCGGCGAGCCTTGGTCAGCCTGATGCCATCGATGATGCTGGCGTGGTTGAGAGCGTCGCTGACAACCGCGTCCTGCTCTCCCAGCACTCCTCCCAGGACCGCCACATTGGCGGTGTAGCCGCTCTGCAGAGTGAGCGCAGCCGGAGTTCCCTTGAACCGTGCCAGCCGCGCCTCCAGCTCCTCGTGAATCGACTGCGTTCCCGCAATCGTGCGGACCGCACCGGATCCGGCACCCCACTTCCTCACCGCGTCAATGGCGGCCTGCTCCAGCCTGGGGTGGGTGTTCAGGCCAAGGTAGTTGTTGGAGGAGAGGTTGATGAGCCGGCGTCCATCTATGACCACCTCAGCATCCTGGGGGCTCTGCAGCACCGCAAGCGGCCGAAAGCGGCCCTCCTCCCTCAACAAATCGAGGTCCGCGCGCAGGCTGGTGTCCAAATCGATCATCGCCATTCGCCCTCCGGAGGATAGAGAATTACCTTGCCCACGGCCCCTGCCCGAGCCAGGTTCGCCGCCCTCTCGAATTCAAGTATCGGCACCCTGTCAGTCAGTATGGGCCTCACGTCCACAGCGCCCGAGCTGAGATAGGCGGAGGTTCTGTCCCACGTTTCAAACTGTCTGCGGCCCGTTACCCCAAACAGGGTAACCCCGCGCATGACCACCATCGTGGAGAGGTCGATGCGCACATCCTCGTCCCCCAGGCCCAACAGGCTGACCCATCCTCCCGGCGATATCACGCTCAGGGCGGCGCCGATCAGCGCCGGGTGGCCGGACATCTCCAAGACCACATCTGCGGTCCCGCGGCACGCCCTGGTGAGCTCGGGCACCAGATCGGGAGCGCGCGAAGTGTCGACCAGGGCGTCCGCACCCATCTCCTCGGCGATCCTCAGACGGGCTGCGACTCGGTCCACCGCCACCACCCGGCTAGCCCCCTCTGCCTTGGCCACCCCGACTGCTGCAAGTCCAATCGGTCCGCACCCGGTCACGAGCACCACACGGTCCCTGAGCGGGCCCTGGGAGGCCGCGTGGACGGCGTTGCCCATGGGCTCCTGGAAAGCGATGACGGCGGGATCCAACCCAGCGGGCGCGGGCCGGCAATTGCGCCCTGGAAGCGCCACCAACTCGGCCCATGCGCCATCGGCATCGACTCCCAGGATGCGCGTCCGCTGACACACGTGGAAGTCTCCTCGCAGGCACTGGGGACAAGTGCCGCAGACTACGTGGGTTTCAACTCCCACCAGGTCTCCGACCGCCAGATCGTCAACCCCTTCACCCAGGGCCATGACCAGCCCGGCCATCTCATGGCCCATGACCCGTGGGGGATGGACTCGGGCGGAGGCCCAGGGATTCCAATCCAAGATGTGAAGGTCGGTGCCGCAGATACCCATCGCCACCGGCTTGAGCAGCGCCTCACCGGGGCCGGGCCGGGGATCAGGGACCTCCGCCAGCTCTGCCCCTCTTTGCGGATGCCGCTTTAGTACTGCGCGCAACGCTCTGCCTCCATGGCGGTTTTGTGCGATCGAAGCCGCACTCCAATGATGCGACTCCGCATCCTCCCCCATCATGGGAGCATCGCGTCTCCCGGCGTCAGGGCGACCGCCCCATGAGCCTCGGAAGCCAGTCACAGCGATCAGAGCGAAGGAGATCCCCGAGGATCCGGCAGCAAGTCGGCGCAGTGGGCGTGGCCGGGTCGATCCCTCTCCGAGGTGTGGTCCAGGCAGGCGGCGGCAGGGGCTTGGCGGCAGGTGGCGGCTTTGATATCCCCCGATCCCTACCCCTCAGAGCAAAGATCGGATATCTTGGCCAGCGACGCGTTCGTTCGGACGCGGGAGAATCGAAGAGGAGGGAGCAGAATGGTTCGGGCCTACATCCTCATGACCCTGGAACCGGGCAAGGCGATGGACGTCGTGCAGCGCTTGCGCAGAGAGGCGGGAGTGCTCCAGGTGGATGCGATCACGGGGGAATACGACGCCATCGCCCAGATCCAGGCTGACGACGTGAAGGGCATCGGCACCCTGATCGTGGACCGGATCCAGAGCTTCAGCGGGGTGTCGCGCACCATCACCTGCCTCGCTGTGGAGTGAGGCGGGCGCGGCTGGCGACAAGGGCCGGAGCAGTAATCGAGCTTTCTGGCATCGAGGGCTCGACCACCAGCAGGTCTCTGAAATAGGCCCGGTAGAACCCTCGGTCGCGGGTGAGTAGCCGGTCGGCGCGGTCCATGGCATGCGCGCCGACGAGAAAGTCCGGGGCCAAGCGGATCCGTTCGCCGCCGTTGCGCTGGTAAGCCCGAAAGATCCGGGATGCCTGGAGTGCCGCTCGCTCCGAGGTCGGCTCATACTCGACGCCCAGCCTGGCCAGAACCCGACGGGCCTCGCCAACGGTCGGGAAGAGACCGGCGACCTCGCCGTACACCACGTCGCACGCGACCACCGGGCCCCGCTTTAGGCTGGACTGCAGCGCGGCCCACGATTCGCTGCCGTTGGCAGGATCGGGGCTCAGGATGTCGATCAGGATGTTGGAGTCAACCGCCGTCCTCAAAGGTGGTCAACCGGTCCGCGGAGCTGCTCCATCAGGGGGTCTGTCGAGATCCCCCATCCCAGGTACCCGTACACGGATCGCTCGAGGGTGGCCGAGGACTCCTCCATCTTATGCCCGCCTACCCCTCCGCCCCGAGAAGCCGGATTCGGGCCTTTCGGTCGTGTCCAGCGCTGCTCAGATTCGTCCATATCACCCTCGTCGTGGCGGCAAAGGCCGCGGCTGAAAAAGGGAGAGCCATCGCTGCTCTCCGGGACATCAGTCCGGCCACGGGATCAAGGACGGCCGCGTCAGCTCAGGTAGGGGGCAACTCCATGGCCCTGCTGGGCTGCATCCATGACGACCTCGCTTACGGTTGGGTGAGCGTGTATCACGTCTCCCAGCTCCGCCATGGTGAAGCCGTCGCTGATCGCGACACCCACCTCGTGGATCAACTCAACCGCATGCGGCCCCATGATCGTGGCCCCCAGCAGGCGGTCATCCTGGGCGTCGGCTACCAGCTGAACATAGCCTTCCGGCTCGCCCTCCGCCAACGCCTTGGCCTCACCCACGAAGCGTGCCTGGCCAATCTTCACCTCGTGGCCGGCTTCCCTGGCGAGATCGGCGTGCAGCCCGACAGTGGCAATCTCGGGGCTTGTGAAGATGCAGTTCGGCACCACGGTGCGATCCATAGGCCGTCGCAACTGCGGATCAAGGGCATTCTCGGCAGCCCTGGCCGCCTCGGCGCTGGCCAGATGCGCAAGCTGGAGACCGCCTATGCAATCCCCGGCTGCCCAGATCGACTCGTTGCCGGTCCTGAGGAATTCATCCACCTCAAGGTGGCCCCGGGCATCTATCGTCACGCCGGCCTCCTCCAGCCCGATTGACAGGGTCTGGGGTGTCCGGCCCACCGCGACCAGCAGTGTGCTGGCTTCCAGATCGGTCCCATCGGAGAGCGTGGCCGTGATGGACTCCTCGCCATAGTCCACCTTCTCCACCATGCTTTCCAGGTGGACCCGGACTCCGTGGCCCTCCAGGAGCCGCTGAAACTGCTGGGCTGTGCGCCGGTCGACGCCCGCCAGCAGCTGAGGCAGCATCTCCACAACGGTGACCTGCGAACCGAGGGGCGCGAAGAGGCTCGCAAACTCGCAGCCGATCACTCCACCACCGATGATCAATAGCCTCTTGGGAATCTCCTTCAGGGTCCAGACACCGTCGGAGGTGATCACGCGGGGATGGGACATATCGATGCCGGGCAGGCCGGACGGCTCGGTCCCCACACACACGATGAGGTGGTCGTAAGGATAGCCGACGCCGCCAGCCACCACGGCGCCCCCGTCCAGACGGCCCTGCTCTTGAACCACCTTGACCTTCTTGCGTCTGCAGGCCGCCTCAACCCCCTGACGCATCTTGAGCACGATCTCATCCTTGCGCTCCTGCATCCTGGGAAAGTCGAAGGTCAGCCCATCCACCATGAGTCCGAATTCATGGGCGCGCTGGATCTTGCTCGCCAGCGCGGATATCGCGAGCAGGGCCTTGCTAGGAACACAGCCGCGGTTGAGGCAGGTGCCGCCCAACTCGCGGCGCTCGACGAGCACTACATCCGCTCCCATCTGAGCTGCGCGCAGAGCGGCCACATCGCCAGCTGGCCCCCCTCCTAGGACTACGACCCTTTGGGCCATCAGGCATCCTCCTTCCCGGGGGCCGCGAGAGCACCCAGTACCGCCTCTCTGACCAGCCGTTCCTGCTCAACCAAGTGGGCGCTCATCGAGCCCTCGGAGGGAGAGGCCTGAGCGCGACGCCCAACGTAGTCCAACCGGAGTCCGACGGGCAGCAGTGCTTGCAGTCGAGGAGCGACGTAGCTGAAAGCGCCCATGTTCTTGGGCTCCTCCTGGACCCAGGCCACCGAGCTGAGATCGCGGTACTGCGACAGCACCTGGGCGATCGCGGTGGCAGCGAACGGATACAGGAGCTCGAGACGCACCACGGTCACGTCCTTGGCTCCGTCCTTGTCCCTCCTCGCCATCAATTCGTGGGCCACTTTGCCGGTGGCAAGCAGCAGCCTCTTGGTGGCTGCTGGTGTGGGCCCGGTGGGATCCATCAACACCGGCTCGAACGATCCCGTCGCCAGCTCGTCGGCCGAGGCCGTTGCCGCCTGCAACCGCAGCCCGCTCTTGGGGGTGAACACGATAAGCGGCCGGCGCTCAGGCGCCAGCGCCTGCAATCGCAGCAGATGGAAGTACTGGGCCGCGGTCGAGGGGTAAGCGACCCGGATGTTGCCCTCCGCCGCCAACTCCAAGAAGCGCTCAATGCGTGCGCTGGAATGCTCGGGACCGCTGCCCTCGTAGCCGTGAGGAAGCAGAAGCGTGAGGCGGGACTCCTGATCCCACTTGGCCTGCCCGGCTGCCACGAACTGGTCGATGACGACCTGAGCATTGTTGAAGAAATCTCCATACTGCGCTTCCCACAGCACGAGCGCCTCGGGCTTGGTCACACCGAATCCGTACTCGAAGCCCATGGCCGCCACCTCTGAGAGGGGACTGTTGTGGACCTCGAATGTGGCCCGAGCATCGGCCAGGTGCTGGATGGGGGCCCAGGCAGAGCCCGTCGCCACGTCGTGCAGCACTAGGTGGCGCTGACTGAACGTGCCCCGTTCGGTGTCCTGTCCGGTGAGGCGGATGGCCACCCCCTCTGTGATCAGGCTGGCGAAGGCGAGCGCCTCGGCCTGGGCCCAGAGGACCCTTCCGGGGGGCTCGAAGGCCAGGGGCCTTTGGGCGAAGAACCGGTTCAACTTGGGGTTGAGCTGGAAACCTTCGGGTACCAGCCCCAACTCCCGATCGAGTTCCGCCAGACGTCCGACAGACACTGCGGTCGGAGTCGTCGGCAGACCCTCGGGCTCGGACATCGTGCCCGCGGGTTGAGCCGCCGCCGCGAGGTCCGCCCTTTGGGCTACCGCCCTGGCATGGGCATCCGCCATCTCCTGGTAGCAGGAAGCCTGCTCCTGCTCAACGTCCGTTTCGCTGACCACCCCCTGCTCGACCAGCTGCTTCCCGTACACCTGTACCGGGGTGGGGTGGCTACGGATCTTGGCCATCATGAGTGGCTGGGTGTAGGCCGGCTCATCTCCCTCGTTGTGGCCCAGGCGCCGATATCCAATGAGATCGATCAGAACGTCGCGTTCGAACGTGGCCCGATAGGCGACGGCCAACCTAACCGCCGCCAAACAGGCCTCCACATCATCGCCATTCACGTGGACGATGGGGATGTCGTACCCCTTGGCTACGTCGCTGGCGTAGCGCGTCGAGCGCCCCTCGTCGGGAAGCGTCGTGAACCCGATCTGGTTGTTGGCGATGATGTGGATCGTGCCTCCGACCCGGTAACCCTCAAGGCTCTGCAGGTTGAGGGTCTCGGTGACGACCCCCTGGCCGGTGAAGGCAGCATCGCCGTGGATCAGGACAGGTATGGCGGCCCGGGTGTCCTGAGAGATGACGGTGGTTTTGTCCTTCGTCTGCCGCGCCCTGGTCCTTCCTTCGACCACCGCGTTGACAACCTCAAGATGGCTCGGATTATGGGTGAGCACGACCCCCACCTCTCGGTTGTCGCGAGTTCGAGCCACACCCTCGGCACCGTAGTGGTACTTCACGTCCCCGGTAGAGGCGCCACCGAGGTACGCACCGCTCTCAAACTCAGCGATGATGTCCTCTAGGCTCCTTCCCACGATCCGGGCCGTTACGTTGAGGCGGCCCCGGTGAGCCATGCCCAAGACCACCTCCCTGGTGCCGTCGCGTGCGAGCAATTCGATCAGGTGCTCCAGCATCGGCACGAGGGCATCAACCCCCTCGATCGAGAATGTGTGCTGACCCAGATAGGTCTTGCGCAGGAAGCGCTCGAAGGCGTCGACCTGCGCCAATCGATGCAGCAACTGCCGCTGCTCGTCGGCCGTCAGCTTCGCCAGATTGGCACCGGACTCAATCTGGCTGCGCAACCAGGTCCGCTGCTCGTGACTGCTGATGTGCTCTATCTCGTAGGCCAAGGTCCCGCAGTAGGTCTGCCGCATCTGGGGCAGGGCCTCTGCTAAGGTGGCCCCACTGACGGCTACCCGCAGCATCTCAGCTGGGATCCGCGCCATCAGGGACTGGTTGAGACCCACAGTGGATGGTTCGAGCGATGGGTCGCCGGGCGGCTCGGAACCGAGCGGGTCGAGGCGAGCGGCCAGATGGCCGTGGGTTCGGTAGGCCTTGACCAGCGACATGCCTGCGGCTACGGCCCACATCAACTCCTGGCTGGGAGCGGAGCCCGAACCGGTGGAGAGCGGCAGGCGCCGGGCGGGAGCACTCAGGTCAAGAGCCGGCAGATCCAGTTGCAGGCTCCCGAACACGTCCTCATACAGTTGGCCGTCCCCCGCCAGCAAACGCTCGAGCTTCTGCAGCAGCATCCCCGACTCCAGCCCCTGGACCAGACGATGGTCATAGGTGCTGGTGACCGTCATCACGGGCTGGACCCCCAAGGCTGCGGCATCGTCACGCGACATCGTCCCAAAGCCGGGGGGCAGACCAATCGCCCCCACCGCGACGATCGCTGACTGGCCAGCCATCAGGCGGGGCACCGAGGCCACGGTCCCCACCCCACCGGGGTTGGTCAGGGTGATGGTGGCACCGGCCAGGTCATCGACCGACAGCCCGCCCGACCTCGTGCGCCGCACAAGATCCTCATAGGCGGCGCGGAAGTCGGGGAATTTGAGAAGGTGGGCGCCACGTATGACCGGCACCAATAGAAAGCGGCTGCCATCGCCGCGTTCGACGTCCACCGCAAGGCCCAGATTGACCCCGTCCCGTACCACCCTCTGGGGCGCGCCATCTTGCCTGCTGAACCCCGCGGAGAACACTGGCATGTCCCGGGCGGCCCGCACCAAAGCGAAGGCCAGGAGATGAGTGAAGGAGACCTTGAGATCGGCACGCCCAGACTCGGCCAGCCCCTCGTTCAACTGGCGGCGGCGGAGCTCCAGGACCGGGACCTCCAGGGTTCTGAAGCTGGTCGCCGTGGGGATGGCGAGGCTCTCCTCCATCGCGTCGACGAGCTTGGCCGCCGACCCCTTGATCTGGAGTACCTGGGTTGCCCCAGGCGCGGCGGGCGTTGGGCTCCGACTGACGTCGTCCCGGCGGATCAGGCCACCTGGGCCGGTCCCGGCCACTGCTCGAAGGTCGACGCCCTTGATCGCCGCGGCCCGCCGAGCCAAAGGGGTCGCGTCCAATTGCAAGGTGGACGGCGGCGCCTGAGGCGAGTCCTCCCGCGGCGCCCCCGCCGCCATCGCACTCCCGTCCGAAGACTCCTTCGGAGCCCCGGGCTCGGGCTGGATGCGGGCGATCACGGTACCGACGGAGACCGTCTCTCCCTCTGGAATCAAGACCTCCAGGACCCTGCCCCCGACGGGAGCTGGGACCTCCGCGTCCACCTTGTCGGTCTGAATCTCGACCAGCGTCTCACCGGCCTCGATGCGCTCACCTGGCTGCTTATGCCAGGTGCCCACTACCCCCTCAGTCACGGACTCACCCAGAGCGGGAAGAGGAATCGCTACAGGGTCAGCGGGCGCGGCCCGGGGGCTGTCCGGCTCCCCGGTCGCGCTCTCCGCCGAGGTGCCCGCGCCGTCGACAGCGCCCCCGAGGGCCATCTCCGCCAAGGGAGCTCCTATGGCGACCACTTCCCCCTCGGTCGCCACGATGCGCGACAGCACCCCTGATGCCGGCGCGGGCACCTCGGCGTCAATCTTGTCGGTCTGAATCTCAACGAGAGTCTCGCCAGCGGTAACTCGGTCACCGACCTGCTTCCGCCAGGCGCCCACCACCCCCTCGGTCACCGACTCCCCCATCTGAGGCAGCGTCACCGCCAGGGTCTTGCTCGGCAAAGGATCTCCAGTGTGGGCGAGCCGAACTGAAGCTCAGCGGCTCACGTTCCTAGTTGCTTCTGTATACGATTCTAGGGATGACGACCGTGGTTGGGGTCAGCCTCTTGACTCCTGGAGCCGAAAGGCCCAAGATATTGCGCCTAGGCCCTGCGACAACCGCTACATATGGTTCGGCAGCCACCTAGACACCTCTAGTCAACCACCCATCGTCCCGCCAGGAGGAAACCCGTGGACCGATCCTCAAGCAACCCCGAGCCCGCTGGCATTTCACACCGGGGAGGCCAGCCGGCTAGCCCCAGCCAGGCCACCAGCCCGACGGAAGCGCTCCGAATCTCCCGCCATTTCACCCGGCCGGGATTGCACCCCTTCGACACCATCACCTGGGAGCGGCGCAACGCCACGATCGCCAATGAGAAGGGTGAGATCGTCTTCACCCAGGAGGATGTCGAGGTACCGGCGAACTGGTCCCAGCTGGCCACCAACGTGGTCGTTTCCAAGTACTTCCGGGGTATGTTGGGCAGCCCCACTCGGGAGACCAGCGTCCGCCAGCTGATCTCCCGAGTGGCGGACACCATCCGCGACTGGGGACGCCAGGGCCAGTACTTCGCCAGCGACGAGGACTTGGAGGTGTTCCACTCCGAGCTATGCGCCATCCTGGTCAACCAAGTCGCCGCGTTTAACAGCCCGGTCTGGTTTAACCTCGGCGCAGAGCCCAACCCTCAAGTGAGCGCCTGCTTCATCAACTCCGTCGAGGACACGATGGAGGCCATCCTGACCCTGGCCAAGACCGAGGGGATGCTGTTCAAGTGGGGATCCGGCACCGGAACCAACCTCTCCACCATCAGGTCCTCCGTGGAAAACCTCGGCTCGGGCGGAACGGCCAGCGGTCCAGTGTCGTTCATGAAGGGTTTCGATGCGTTCGCAGGTGTGATCAAGTCCGGCGGTACGACACGGCGAGCGGCCAAGATGGTGATCCTGAACGCCGACCACCCTGACATCGTTGACTTCATCAACTGCAAAGTCCGCGAGGAGCGCAAGGCCTGGGCCCTGATCGAGGCTGGCTACGACGGGTCGTTCACCGGAGAGGCCTACTCCTCCGTGTTCTTTCAGAACTCCAACAATTCGGTCCGGGTATCCGATGAGTTCATGCGCGCCGTCATAGAGGACAAGGAATGGCGCACCTATGCCGTCACCGATCGCAGCCGAGTTATAGGAACCTACCGGGCTCGTGACCTCATGCAGCAGATCACGGAGGCAGCATGGGCCTGCGGGGACCCGGGACTGCAGTTTGACACCACTATCAACGAGTGGCACACCTCTCCCAACTCTGGACGCATCAACGCCAGCAACCCATGCTCCGAGTTCCTGTACCTCGACGATACGGCCTGCAACCTGTCCAGCATCAACCTTCTCAAGTTCCTTGGCGACGACGGCGCCTTCGATGTCGAGGGGTATCGGCATACGATCCAGGTGATGCTTACCGCCATGGAGATCATGGTCGGATACGCCACCTATCCGACCGAAAAGATCACGGCCAACAGTCACAAGTTCCGGCCGCTTGGTCTCGGCTATGCCAACCTTGGCGCCGTGCTCATGGCCCTTGGGCTGCCTTACGACAGTCCCCAGGCTCGTGACTACGCAGGGGCCTTGACGGCAATTCTCAGCGGCGAGGCCTACGCCCAATCATCTCGCATTGCCAAGAAGGTCGGCCCCTTCGAAGGGTACGAGGTCAACCGTCAGCCCATGCTGCGGGTCATGGAAAAGCATCGGGCGGCTGCCTACAAGATCTCTGATCAGTACACGCCGGCAGCGCTGCTGGCCGCCGCTCGCAAGGCGTGGGACGATGCCCACGAGTTGGGAGCGGTCGAGGGGTATCGCAACTCTCAGGTAACCGTCCTGGCACCCACCGGAACGATCTCTTTCATGATGGACTGCGACACCACAGGCGTCGAACCCGACATAGCCTTGGTCAAGTACAAGAAGCTGGTCGGTGGCGGCCTGCTGAAGATGGTCAACAACACGGTGCCTGCGGCTTTGACCAAGCTGGGCTACGGCGAAGAGGCAGTCTCCGACATCATTGCTTACATCAACGAGCATGACACGATCGAGGGCGCTCCGCACCTCCGAGAAGATGACCTGGCGGTGTTCGACTGTGCCTTCCCGCCGGCCAACGGCCAGCGGTCCATCACCTGGAAGGGTCACATCAGAATGATGGCCGCCGTCCAACCGTTCATCTCTGGCGCCATCAGCAAGACGGTCAATCTCCCAAAGGAGGCGACCCCTGACGATGTGGAGCAGGCGTATACGGACGCCTGGAAGCTGGGGCTGAAGGCCGTGGCCGTCTATCGTGACGGCAGCAAGCGCAGCCAGCCGCTCTCAACATCGAAGAAGCAGGCTACGTACAACGGGCAGGAGGTCGCTGAAGCCCGCCCGGCACGCCACCGTCTGCCCTCGGAGAGGGCCGCAATCACCCACAAGTTCGACATCCAGGGGCACGAAGGCTATCTCACGGTGGGTCTGTACGAAGATGGGCAGCCCGGTGAGATATTCCTGAAGATGGCGAAGGAGGGCAGCACCCTCAGCGGCATGATGGACTCGTTCGCCACCGCCGTCTCCGTGGCCCTGCAGTATGGAGTCCCCCTGCGTCTCTTTTGCGCCAAATTCGCTCATAGCCGGTTTGAGCCGGCCGGCTACACCGGCAACCCGGAGATCCCGATCGCGAAGTCGATTGTCGATTACATCTTCCGTTGGTTGGCGGCACGCTTCTTGTCTGCAGAAGACCGAGACGCGCTCGGCATCATCAGTCGGCGCGAAGAGGTGATCGGAGGGATGGGAATGACGCCCGCGTCGGTGGTAACTACACCACCCTCAAGTCACGGCCCGGTTGCTGCACCGAATCAGGCAAATGCAAAACAACTGGCGGCGGACCTGACCTTTCGTAACCAGGAGGACGCCCCCTCTTGCTCAGACTGCGGTGCGCTGATGGTACGCAACGGGGCATGCTACAAGTGCATGAACTGCGGCAGCACTTCCGGGTGTTCCTGATGGGGAGCCCTTGGCGAATTTTCGCCTGAACGTTGGCGACTTTCGCGAAGCAGACGCCCGGAGAGCAATCTCCGGGCGTTTTGCTGTCCAGAAGCAGGATTCGCGGCTCTGGATCTCAGGCGAAGGGAGCCCTCGGGGTCCCTGGAAGGTTAGATCAGCCCTCACGAGGATGTGCGGAATCCTCGGAGGGCTGATCTGTAATCGCTGAGCGGCCTCTGGGTCAGGCGGCCAGAGCCACCTGACCTCGGCACTGGGGAACTTTGGGCGGGTGGGCCGTCTCCTCCCGGTCCAGGTGGCGCAGATGGAGGTTGACCGCCACCCAGCCGACCATCGAAAGCAGAGCGAGATTGATCTCGCCTCGTAGCTGGAAGTGCTCCTTTGTCAGGCCGATGACGTTCTTGCTCTTGAACAGGTTGTAGCTCCGCTCCACCCCCGACCGCCGGCCGTACCGCTCGCGCCACTGCCTGGTTCCCCACCTCGGGTACTGGTAGCCCATGGGCGCGTACTCGGCTTTGAACGTGCCCGTTTTCAGGCAGCAGGCCTCGTCATCGCCATGGTTGCCCTGGCACACGGCAAGTTTGGGGTCGCGTCCCCGCATTGAGCTCGGAACCCTGGGACAGCCGAGTTTGCGGCCGCGGAACAGCGGCGAACTCACCCGTGCTTTGGTGGGCGTCGGCTGCCCGTGCGCCACGAGAGCGTATTGCTCACGCTCCTCGACGTCGCGGCAGAACTGTTCCCACCTCTTCTTGCCCTCCCCCTCCTTGCGCTCGCCCACAGCCGGCGCAACCAGGTGCCAGAGTCGCTGGGGCAACTGCGGCAAGAACGGCCAGCCCTGCAGCACGAGGCAGCCTTTCCAATCGGGGTCCCGCTTGGACTGATCCTCCTTGAAGTCGAAGACTGGAGACAGGCCCCGCTCTCGAAGTGCGTCCAGCCACCTCCGCCCGCCGGTGAACCCACGGTCCGCGATGACCGACCCCGGCCCATCCCCTGCTTTCAGCAGCCGGTCGACCAACCTAATAGCGACTGGCCAGTCGTTGTGGTTGGCGGGGCGGGTGTAGGCTCCGTACACATACTCACGACCACCGTCGGTCAGGACCGCACTTGTGTCCCAATAGCCCAGCCAGGACTCGTACTTGGCCATGGCTTTCTGCAGGGGGGACTGGGCCCCCGGGGACGCCTCGTCGTCGAACGAGCTCACACCCTGTTTCATCTTTCGCCATCTGGCTTCGCGGTCGGAGGCGAACTTGCCGGCCAGGATCGACTTCTGGCTCACCGGCCGGCAGGCCGCCGGAATCTTGGTCGTATCCAGCGAGATGGTCGAACCCGGCTCCATTCGCGGAGCGGTGCCGCGGATGAGGCGGAATTTCAGCTCATCGAGTGCCACCCGGGTATCATTGCTATCGAGAAGCTTGCGCAGGGCAACCGCCTCGACGTCGTCCTCACCACGACATGCGCCCAGAGCGCTGGCCAAGGCAGCCTTGGTCCGGTACAGCTGCCACTGGGACGGTGCCTCCGGGGCGGATCGGTGCTGGTGGAGTGGACCCGCTGGTGTGCCGTAGAGTTGGAGGAGTTGGCCCGGAGTGGACTCGCGGCTCAGAGTTCGCGGCAGGCAGCTGATGGTCTTCGCCCTCTGAGTAAGGGCTTGATGTGCTGAGGATCATCTGAAACTCCCCAGACCTGATCACTGAAAATCCCCACCCCTGAGCTGGCCCGAGGGCCAGCTCAGACGAGGTTCAAGACGGGATGGGACCCCCCAAGCTGACGGTGTTGTAGCCAGTCAGCCAGAGGAGTCCCATCCCATGATCACACGGGGAGAAGACGTGGAAGCGAGTGCATTGAGGCAACGGGGGTGGTCCGTGTCGGCCATCGCCAGGCACCTGGGTAGAGACCGCAAGACGGTGCGCGCGTACCTGAACGGCGATCAGGAGGCAGGCGTGCGGCGCTCAGCCGCGCCGGATCGGCTGGGGCCCTTCGTGCCCTACCTGCGGGCACGGTTCGTTGACAACC
>DAHWNZ010000039.1:0-25837 GCA_027339635.1 Candidatus Dormiibacterota bacterium | reverse complement strand
CCTGACGGCCCAGGCGCGGGCCTCGAGCTACATCATCACCGGTCTGCCGATAGCCTTGGCTCTGGTCTTGCAGGCAATCAACCCCGCCTACATCGCACCCTTGCTCTCGTTTAAGGGGCCCGGACCCTACATTCTCATCGGGTGCGGCATCTCCATTGGGTTCGCCTTCTATGTGATGCAGCGCATCGCCAACATTGAGGTCTGATCGATGTCTCCTGAAGCGATCGTAGTCGGGATCCTGGCCGCGGCCGCCATATTCCTGGTCGTCGTCGGAGCCACATCACGCAAGGCACCGCCGGTGGATCTCTTGGATGCCAGGCTGGCGGTGTACGAGGCCCCTGAGGACAACACCAAGACCCTCGATGAGATTGAACTCAGCCGCCCCTTCTCGGACCGGTTCATAAAGCCCTTCCTGGATCGGATGGGGCGGCGGGTGGCCGCCCTGCAGCCGAAGGACCAGGCCCAGAAGCTGCAGGTGATGATCGATTTGGCGGGGCGTCCACTGGGAATCAACGCCGCCAGCCTGGTTGCCGTGCAGATCGCTCTGGCAGTTGTGCTCGGGCTGGCCGGACTGGGGCTGGCGGCGCTGCTCAACCTCCCCGTCATCCTGGGTTTGGCGTTCGGGGTGATAGCGGGGTACATCGCGCCGCAGTACTACCTGAAGAGGATCGTCAAGGCGCGGCAGAAGGAGATCACCCTGGCCCTGCCGAACGCGCTCGACCTCCTGTGCATCAGCGTTGAAGCCGGCCTCGGCTTCGACGCTGCGCTGACCCGGGTCGTCGAGAAGTTCGACAACGCGCTCTCGAGGGAGTTCGCTTTCGTGCTCAACGAGATTCGGCTCGGACGTCCCCGGCAGGAAGCCCTGGAGGAGTTGGGGAAGCGTTCGGGCGTCCCCGAGCTCAACGCCTTCATCCAGGCTCTGGTGCAGTCCGATCAATTGGGCGTCGGGATCGCCCGAGTGCTGCGCATCCAGTCCGATGAACTGCGCCGCCGCCGCCGCCAGAAGGCCGAGGCCAAGGCGCAGCAGGCGAGCCTCAAGATGCTCTTCCCCATGGTTGGGTGCATCTTTCCGGCTCTGTTTGTGATCCTGCTCGGCCCTGCCGCCATTCACCTGCTGTTCCATGTCAGCTGACCGGGTCGCGATGCTCGCAGGGAGGAGCCGGCCTGCTGGCGGCGTGGTCAGCGTGAGCGTCGAAGGCGGTGATGAAGCGGTCGGGCGAGTCGCCGTAGCCAGGAGCGTGTGGTCGCGCTTTCTGGGGCTGATGGGACGTCCCGAGCTAGCCCCGGATGAGGGTTTGTGGCTGGTGCCCTGCCGCAGCATCCACATGTTCTTCATGCGAGCAGCGATTGACCTGGCATTCCTGGACAGGCAGGGGGTAGTGGTCCGTCAGGTGCCAGGCATGCGCCCCTGGTCGCTGCGGCCGTTCGGGGTCACCCTGCTGCCCGTTCGGGGGGCGCACTCGGCGCTCGAGCTGGCTCCTGGCGCCCTGCGGCGCCTGAACATCGTGCCCGGCACCAGGCTCAACTTCACGGTGCCGGGGACAACCGATCCACACACCTCTGGCCGCAGGGTTCCACCGAGGACCGCGGCCCCACGAGCGGGAGAATAAGCCATGGCTGTCACTCAACACGAATCGCTTGCCGACCAGGAGGGATACCTGCAGGCCCTCGGGCCGTTGCGGATCCTGCTGGAGGACGACAACCTGACCGAGATCATGGTCGTCGGTCCCGACATGGTTTACGTGGAGTCCCATGGGCGGATCGTCCTGACCGACGTGCGCTTCAAGGACACAGATCACCTGATGAAGGTGATCGACCTGATCGTCTCTGCGGTCGGTCGCAGGATCGACACCCGGCAGCCGCTTTGCGACGCCCGCCTACTGGACGGTTCCCGAGTCAACGCGGTCGTGCCGCCGGTCGCCATCGATGGGCCGCTGCTCACGATCCGAAAGTTCGCCAGGGAACGCATGCGGGTCACGGACCTGATTCACTTCGGAACCCTGAACGAGGCCGCGGCCTCCTTCCTGCAGGCCTGCGTCCTCGCCCGCGCCAACATCCTGATCTCCGGGGGAACCGGCGCCGGGAAGACCACCCTGCTCAACATCTGCTCTGGCTTCATCCCGCCGGACGAGCGGATCGTCACCGTGGAGGATGCGGCTGAGCTGCAGCTCCACCAGGAGCACGTGTGCCGCATGGAGTCACGCCCGCCGGATGTCCGCGGCGAGGGGCGCATCGGAATCCGGGAGCTGGTGATCAACGCCCTGCGGATGCGCCCGGACCGGATCGTCGTCGGAGAGGTGAGAGGCGGCGAGGCGCTGGACATGCTCCAGGCCATGAACACGGGCCACGACGGCTCCATGACCACGGTTCACGCGAACACGCCCCGGGATAGCCTCTCCCGCCTGGAGACCCAGGTCTTGATGGGAGGGATCGAGCTCCCGGCCAAGGCGATCCGGCAGCAGATCGCCTCGGCCATCAACATCGTGGTGCAGCTGAACCGGCTGCGCGACGGCAGCCGCAAGATCACCGCGATCAGCGAGGTTGTGGGGATGGAGGGCGAGACCATCACGATGCAGGACATATTCCTCATGAAGGCTGAGGGTGCGGACCAGCAGGGCAACCTGAAGAGCGAGATGGTGCTGACCGGCGTCAGGCCCCAGATCCTGGATCGCCTCTTCGACATGGGCCTACCGCTGCCCCCGGAGATCTCGCGCCTCTTCCCGGATCGCCGCAGCGATCAGGTGTCGGCGGTGCGGCTCCCAACTCCACCGGCGGGACCGCTGCAGCGCCGACTTGGCTAGAGGGCTCAGGCTCCAGCTGGGTGCTGGCCGGTTCATGGCGCTCGCCCTGAGCCTGAGCCTGGCCGGCTGGGGGCTGGTGGCGCTTCTGGAATCGGCACCGGTCTTGGCCCAGGGCGCGGGCCCGACCCCCTACGACGGTGAGCTGTTCTCTCTGACCAACCAGGACCGCACCAGCAACGGTCTCGGGGCGCTCAGCGACAACGGTGTCCTCTCCGAGATCGGCCAGAACCGTCCCTACTACGGGTGCAGCGTGTCCCCCATCTACGGGCGGGCCGAGGACATGCTGCTGCGCGACTACTTCGCCCACCAGATCCCCGGATGCACGGCCGACGGGGGGTACGTGTGGCCGATAATGTCGGCGGACGGCGTCGACTGGAGGTCGGCTGGCGAGAACATCGGCTGGAACAGTGGCTACGCCGATCCCGCGGTCCAGGTCAACACTGCCTTCATGAACTCACCCCCCCATCGTGCCAACATCCTAGGCGACTACAACCAGCTCGGGGTCGGATCCTGGTTCACCCCTGGACCCTGGACATATCTGGGCGCGGGTGCGAGCTACTCCGATGTCTCGATGTTCGCCGAGGAGTTCGCCCTGGTGGCCGAGGCACCGCCGCCCCCTCCGCCGACCCCGCCTCCGAGCTCCGGTGGCGGAGGCTCCGCGCCGTCAGGCGGAGGTCACGCCACGCCCACGCCGGAGTCGACTCCGGCTCCCACCCCGACACCCCGGCCCACACCGAGACCGAAGGCAAAGACCCGTCCTGGTGTGGGCGCGGAGTTTCCCAGGCAGGCGCCCGGCCTTCTGTCCAGCACCATTGACCAGGTGATCAGCGGGTACCTGGATGAGTGACGGGAGCGGGGGGGCGGCGGAGGAGCCATCCCCCGCGGTGGTCCTGGAGGCAAGGGGGCTGCATAAGGGGTACGCGATCAGCCGCGCCCCCCATGAAGTCGTGAGCGGGGCGTCGCTGACGGTTGCCGGGGGTGAGTTCGTCGCGATCATGGGGCCGAGTGGCTGCGGCAAGTCGACCCTGCTCCACGTTCTGGGAGGGCTGGCCCGGCCGGACCAGGGTCAGGTGGTGATCCAGGGGACGGACATATATCAGCTCTCGGATCGTGATCTATCGGCGTTTCGGCGCCGTCATATCGGGTTCATCTTCCAGTTCTTCAATCTCCTCCCCAGCCTGACGGCCGCGGAGAACGTCATGCTCCCCTACCGCCTGGAGCGCGAGCGGGTCTGGCCGCTGCGCGGCCTGGGCCGGGACCGCGACGCGAGGGCGAGGGCCGACGCCCTGATGGCGATGCTGGGGCTCAGAGGCCTCCAGGGCCATCGCCCCGACGAGATCGCGGGCGGGGAGCAGCAGAGGGTGGCGATCGCCAGAGCGCTGGTCACCGACCCCGCCATCCTGCTGGCTGACGAGCCCACCGGAACCCTCGATTACCACGCGGGGCGAAGTGTTCTCGAGCTGCTGCTGCGGTTGAGCCGCCAGGATCGCAGAACCATCGTCCTGGTGACTCACGACGTGCGCACCGCGGCTTACGCGGATAGGGTGGTCATCATGCTGGACGGGGAGTTCAAGGAGGTCGTCCAGCTGGGCAGGCGCAGCATCCACGACACCGCTCCCCTCCTGGAGCGGCTGGCGGCGCACGGACTCTGAGTAGGCGAGCCCGACTGTGATCCCGCTCCTGTGGCGTCGCTCCGCAGCCGCTCGTCTGACCCTGGCCGTGATCGCGCTGGCTCTGGGTGGCGGCGCCGTGCTCGGCATCCAGCTGGCGGCCGGAGCTCTGCAGCAGCAGTCAAGAACGGCGGCCCAGGAGGCGGCCGGGGCGGCTCAGATCGACATCATGCCATTCTCCCGGCCGGGATTCTCTGCGGCTGAGCTGGCGGCGGTCAGGCGCCTGGCACCGGTGGAGGAGGCGCAGCCGCTGGTGGAAAAGGCGGATCTGGCCCAGCTGCCTTCGGGAGGCTTCCGGCAGGTAGTCCTGGTGGAGGTCGGCGCGGGTGGGGTCGCCCTGCGACCGCTGCCACTGGTGCGCGGGCGAGCCCCGCGCTCCGAGATGGAGGTGGCTGTCAGCCAGTCGCTCAGCCCGGGCATCTCCCTGGCCAGCGGGCAGGAGACGGCGGGCTCGGTATCTCTGGGCCAATCTCTGACGCTGACCGAGAGCCGGGGAGTGAGACGGTTCTCGGTGGTCGGCGTGGTTGCCGACTCCGGGCCCGGCGCGCCCTTCACCAAGGACGCGGTCTATGTCACCGCAGCTGCGGCCCAGGGGCTGTTCCGTGACGGGCTCGCGATCGAGGACATCGCCGTGAGACTGCGACCGGGAGCGACTCGCAGCGCACTCACCAGCGTGCTCCCCAGGGCGTTGCACGAGAACTTCACCGTGAGCAACCCGAGGGCGGACCTGACAGGGGACCCCATCGCGGAGCTGCAGCCGCTGCTCGACGCGATCACGGCGCTCAGCCTGTTGTTGGGGGTGGTCCTGATCTCCGCAACCTTCTCATCCATCGTGGTCGAGCGCAGGCGGGAGATCGGGCTCGTGCGTCTGGCCGGTGCCAGCCGCTCCCTGATCTTTCGCAGCTTCGCCAGGGAGGCGGCGGCGGTCTCCGCATTGGGCGGGGCCCTGGGAGTCGGGATCGGGTATCTGGTGGCTTGGGTGTTGGTCTCATCGTCCAACCCCGCCGGCCAGAGCCCGCCAGCCACCGTCGTGTTCGAGGGGTCCTGGACCGTTGCCGCCTTCCTGCTGGTCCTGGTTCTGGGGATGGTCGCCGCCCTGCTGCCCGCATTCGAGGCTTCCACTGTGGCTGCGCTGGACGCCGTTCGGCCGCTCGTTCGCCGCCGCCGACAAAGGGCACGGGCCGCCATTCCCATGACCGTCGTGGCGGCCGCCGCAGCGGGGCTCGCCTTCCACATGGGCGGCACCGGAGGGGTTGTGGCCGGAGCCGTCCTCGCCGACGCGGCCGTGATCCTCGGGATGTGGCTGGCTGGCCCGATCCTCGTGGCCGGGATCGGGGCGGTCATCGGGGCTGCGCTCCAGGCCCCGGTCGCGGCCGTGGCCGCCCGTGGCAGCGCTCATCCAGGGCGGACCGCACTGGCACTGGGAAGCCTCTTCGTGACCATCTCCACCGCCGCCGGCCTGGCCGGGCTCTCGGCTTCGGCCCTGCAGTCGGGTGACCTCTGGGTGAAGACCCTGTTCGTGGGAAACTACCTGGTGGTCAGCCCGAACGCTCAGGGGGACGCCATCGAGCGAGATGTGATCAGAGCCACCGGCAGCGGTGCCGGCGCGCCACGCCTGGGCGAGGTGGCGCCCGTCAGGTTCCTGACCGCCCGCATCGGACACGTGGCGGTGGCCCTGGCCGCCACCTCGCCCAGGGCCTACCAGGCTTCTGGAGCGCTGACCCTTGTTGCCGGCAACCGCTCCAGCGCCCTTGCCGGAGTTCAGGCCGGACGCTCTGTGATCGTGCCCCTGCAGCTGGCGCAGGAGACGGGAATGGTCAAGGGAGAGCGGGTCCGGGTGGTTACCAGTGATGGTGCCGCCACCTTCACGGTGGCGGGGATCGCCAGTCACACGCTGCCCGGACCATCCGGAGCCGAGAGCATTCTGATCTCGCAGACGACCGCTGAGCGTGACTTCGGGAGCCAGGCCGCGGGCTTCAACGTCCTGCAGATGGAGGTCCACGGGAAGGGAGCGGCCAGGGCGGTGAACCTGGCGGGATTCCGCTACGGCTTGGAGAGCGAGACCGTGGCCTCGGTCGAGGCTGGTGTGAATGAGGCGATCCAGCACGACATCGCCGCGATCGGGGCCCTGGCCCTGGTGGGGGTGGTGATCGCCATCCTGGCCGCGATCAACACCGTCATCCTGGAGACCAGGGAGTCGAGCCGCGACCTGGCCCTCCTCAGGGTGGTGGGGCTCAGCCGCGCAGCCGTGTTCCGCTGCGTGATGGGTGAGGCGGTGGCGATCGCGATCGTGGGCTGCGGCTTGGGCCTGGCAGGTGGAGTCGGGCTGGTCTGGCCCGAAGTGAGTGCGGCCTCCACCCCCGGGCTTCCGCTGCCGTTCGCCGTCTCGGCGGCCAGCCTGCTGGTGCTCGGGTTGGCCACCCTCGTGGCTCTGCTGCTTGCCGCCACGATTCCGGCCCGCCAGCTTGGCCGCATCGACCCAGTGGCCGCTCTGGCTGTCGAGTGACTTCGGCGCCGGGATCGGCCCGCCTGGAGGAACTTCTCGACCGACGCACCAGGCGGCTGCGGATCCTCGTGATAGGGATCTCGGTGGGACTCAGCCTCGGCCTTGCGGTCTACGCGGCCACGCGGTTCTTCCCGCCCCGTCCCTACGGCCTGGCGGATGACTTCCGGGTCTTCTATTCGGCCGCCCGGATGCTGGCGCGCGGTCAGGATCCCTACCGGCTCCACGCCCTACAGGGAGTGGAGCAGATGGTGCTTCACTATCCCAGCCTGCAGCCGGCGCTGGACCGCTTCCCCTATCTGCCGATAACGGCAGCCATCCTTGAGCCGCTCACAAAACTGCCCTTCTGGGTCAGCTACGGCCTCTGGACCGCGCTGGGGCTGGGCTTTCTGCTGCTGACCCTGATCCTCATGGGCAGGGACCTGGGTTGGACCAGGAGCGCCCTGCTGGCCCTGGCGGTCCTGGTCTCCTGGATCTCAATTCTGGGGTTCAGTGCGGGCCAGTTTGACGCTCTCATGTTCGCCGTGCTGGCGGGGGGGATGCTGCTGGCCTGGCACGACCGCCCCCTCCTCAGCGGATTGGTCCTTGGTCTCATATGGGTCAAGCCGGATCTGCTCTGGCCCGCCCCCATCTTCTTGTTCCTGGCCCTCTGGGAGCGACCGAGGCGCGCACTCTGGTTCGCCGGCGGTTGGGCTGTGGTGACCGTCCTGTGCCTGGCGGCCAGCCCGCAACTCCTGGGGAGCTGGCTCACGGCGTTGCACCATTTCGCCGATGGTGTCGGAGGCCTCCAGCCGGATCTGGCGGGCCTTCCCGGGCTCCTTGGCGCCGCCCCCCGTGGCTTTGGACTGGGGACGGGGCTCTTGGCGCCCGGAAGTCTGGCCCTGCTCGCAGCGGCGCTTCTGGGGCTCCTCGCCTTCGCCGTCTGGATGATGCTGGCGCCGGACTGGAGCCGGGTCAGCCCCGTTGGCCGCATCTCCTGGGGGGTCGGGCTGCCCCTGGCGGTATGGCTTGCGGTCACCCCCTACGCCCATCCAAATGACGATCTCCTGCTGCTGCCGCTGTTCATGCTCACGGTCGGACGGGACGCCCGCAGAATCCATGGCCACGGCCTCGGTCTGGCGCTTGTGGTCGTCGTCTGGATACTGTTGATCTGGCCCGCCGGGGTGCTCCCCTGGGAGCTGGGGCTGGCAGCGCTTGCGCTGCTCGGGGTCGGCCTCTGGCACTGGCGCACGGACGAGCGCCTGACCGGCTTTGGCGCCGGGCTCTGTCTTCTGGCGCTGGTCATTCTGCCCGCGGTGTGGCCCTTCCACCTACTGCGGGTCGGACTGACGCCGGTTGCCGTCCTCCTCCTGGTTGTCGAAGGGGCCAGGACCTGCTGGATGGAGGTCGGCGGAGCGGGGACCGGGCCAGCGTACGTGGTCGATCCGGCAGGGCCGGCGGTTGCCCCGACGCCGACCGGGGGATAATCGCAGGCGATGACACAGTCGGTGGGGCCAGGTGCGCGGCCCAAGATCGCCGCGCCGGACAGAACCTCGGGCGACATTCCCGAGCTTCCGTGGCAGACCAGGCTTGAGCGCCTCCCAAGGGTCCTTGACCGAGGGTCACTCTCGGTCGGGGACGAGCTCCGGCCTGTGGCCGACGGGTCGCGGGGGCGTCTCGGGGGTCAGAAGAGCCCGGGGCACTGGGACGGGGGAGGGGCCAGATGAGCGTCCTCAGCCGAATCCACGATCCCACCAGGGGCGAGGTTCGCAACCACCGCAACACCGTGGCCCGGATCGCCGCCAGGGAGGACGAGGTCAAGGCCTGGAGCGAGGTCGAGCTGCGGGCTGCTACCGACAGGTTCAAGGAGCGTCTCGGGGAGGGGGAGACCCTGGACGACCTCCTGGTCGAGGCTTTCGCCGTCGGCCGGGAGGCGGCTCGCCGCACCCTGGGCATGCGTCCCTTCGACGTGCAGTGCCTGGGGGGGATAGTCCTTCACCAGGGCAAGATCGCCGAGATGAAGACCGGGGAAGGAAAGACCCTGGTCGCCGCCCTGCCTCTGTACCTGAATGCGCTCACCGGCCGCGGCTGCTTTCTCGTGACGGTGAACGACTTCCTGGCCCGCCGCGACGCCGGGTGGAACGCCCCCATGTTCCATGCCCTGGGGATGCGCGTCGGGGTCATCATCCCCGAGGCCTCGTTCGTTTTCGACCCGGAGTACACAGATGAGAGCCACCCCGACGTGAGGCTGCGGCACCTGCGCCCGGTTGAGCGCGGGGAGGCCTATCTGGCAGATGTCGTGTACGCCACCAACAATGAGATGGGCTTCGACTACCTGCGCGACAATCTGGCTCGGGCCAAGGAGCACAAGGTTCAGCGCGACCGCTACTACGCGATCGTGGACGAGGTCGACTCCATCCTCATCGACGAGGCGCGGACGCCGCTGATAATCAGCGGGCTCGGCGAGGAGTCGACGGAGAAGTACTACCAGTACGCGGGGCTGATCCGCCAACTCCAGGCGGAGCAGGACTTCACGATCGATGAGAAGACCAAGTCCGGCAGCCTGACCGAGGAGGGGATCGACAAGATCGAGAGGATGACCGGCATCTCCGACATCTATGGGATGGAGCATGTGGAGGAGGCCCACCAGATCAATCAGGCGCGGAAGGCGCATGCCCTCTACATGATCGATCGCGACTACATCGTCAAGGACGGCGAGGTCGTTATCGTCGACGAATTCACCGGCCGGACGATGCCCGGCAGGCGCTGGAGCGACGGGCTCCACCAGGCGATCGAAGCCAAGGAGGGTGTCCGCGTCCAGCAGGAGCAGCGGACCCTGGCGACCGTCACCTTCCAGAACTACTTCCGCACCTTTGAGGTGCTGGCGGGGATGACGGGGACGGCCCTCACCGAGGCCGAGGAGTTCCACAAGATCTACAAGCTGGAGGTGGTGCCGATCCCGACCAACCGGCCCATGATCCGTATCGACCAGCCGGACCTCATCTTCCGCAGCGAGGAGTCAAAGTTCAAGGCGATAGCGGACGAGATCGAGGAGCGGTACCACAAGGGGCAACCGGTCCTGGTCGGCACGGTGTCGATCGAGAAGAGCGAGAGGCTCTCCCGGCTGCTTGAGAAGCGCGGGGTGCCCCACGAGGTTCTCAACGCCAAGCAGCATGAGCGCGAGGCGGAGATAGTTGCCGGGGCGGGGCAGCGTGGAGCGGTCACGATCGCCACCAACATGGCGGGACGAGGCACCGACATCGTTCTCGGAGAGGGTGTCGCAGAGCTCGGCGGCCTTTACATCATCGGGACCGAGCGCCACGAGTCGCGCCGTATCGACAACCAGCTGAGAGGGCGCGCGGGCCGCCAGGGCGACCCCGGCGAAACCCGCTTCTTCCTCTCCTTCGAGGACGACCTCATGCGGGTCTTCGGTGGGGAGCGCATGCGGGGCCTGATGGGGCGCCTGGGGCTGGATGAGGACACCCCGATCGAGTCCGGGATGGTGAGCCGGCAGATCGAGGGCGCTCAGTCCAGAGTCGAGGGCTTCAACTTCGACAACCGCCGGTATGTGGTCGAATTCGACGACGTGGTCAACCGCCAGCGCGAGATCATCTACGCGGAACGCGATCGGATCCTGGAGGGCATCGACACCAGGACCAACCTCAGTGAGTGGGTTGCCGAGGTTGTCCGCGAACTGGTGGACCTCCATTGCCACGGTCGCCACAAGCAGGAGTGGGAGATGGAGGCTCTCTGGGAGCGCCTGCGCTACATCTTCCCCTTCCCTCCAGCCGATGAGGTTGCCCTGGACCAGTTGGGGGAGAGCGCCGTCGAGGTGGCCGACACCGTCATCGAGGAGGCTGAGCGCCTCTACACCGAGCGTGAGCAGAAGTACACCCCGGAGCTCGTGCGGCAGGTTGAGGTTCAGCTGATGCTGGGCCTCATCGACGAGCGCTGGGCCGACTATCTGACGACCCTGGAGCACCTCAAGGACAATATCCGCTGGCAGTCCTTGGGTCAGCGGGATCCGCTCGTCGAGTTCAAGGCGGAGGCCTTCTCCGCCTTCCAGGGTTTCCAGGAGTCCTTGAAGCAGGAGATAGTCCGCTACCTGTTCCATTCCCAGATTCAGATTGACCCCGCGGCGGCGCAGCCAATGGAGGGGGTCGCGAGCCATCCGGAGGCCGGCTCGGTGCTGGATCCCTCGCCAAGGGAGGCGGCTCAGCCGGGTACCAGCTCACCTTCGGCAGGCCCCCAGCAGCCCCGCCCATCTCCCAGGAGCTCACCCACGGCGCCGACCGGGCCGGGGGCGGTGTCCGGTTCGGCGCCCGGCAGCTTTCCGGTTGTCAGCCGCAACGCCCTGTGCCCCTGCGGATCTGGCAAGAAGTACAAGAGGTGCCACGGGTCAGGAGCCTGAGGGCATCCCGCCGGCGGTTCGAGCCCTTGGCTTCGGACGTCACCAAAGCGATACCAGACGGAGACCGCCTGGCCGGGCTGGGCTGTCAGACTGAGCCCGTGGACTTCCGGTGCCAACCTTTGCAAGTGTCCACGGCTGCGGGGCGCATGCCGGTGCGGGCCGCCGGCGCTCTGGCGCTCTGGCGCTCCGGGGCGGGGGAGACCCTGGCCGAACGCACCAAGAGGGCAGAACCTGGCTACGGAACCTCACAGTGACCGGCCGGGAGGCAGGCCCGGCGGTTCCGGGGCGCGATCTGCGTCCACTGTTGCTGGTGCCGATCGGCGTCGCCGCTGGGATTGCCGCGATATTCCTGCCCCACATGGTTGGCGGGGGCAGCCTCGCCCTGGCCGCGGACTACCGGCGGTACTACGCCGCCACCAGGTTCCTGTTGGCCGGCCGCAACCCGTACGAACAGGGCTCTCTCCTGGCCGCCGAGCAACATCTGCGGTCCCTTTCGGCCGTGGTGAACCGGGGCGCCGGCGGATTCGTCCTGCTGCCGGTCGCCCTGTGGTTCCTACTTCCAGTCGCCCTGCTCCCGTACTGGTTGAGCTACTTCGCGTTCGCCCTGTTGAGTGTTGCCGGGATCGCCATGGCGGTCGCCCTGATGGCACGGGGGCTGGGATGGCACCACTGGTGGGCGCCCGGGGTCGCAGCGGCTGTGTGGTGGCCGGTCCTGTGGGGCCGCCTCTTGGGTCAGCTGGACTTTCTGATCCTGCTGGGGGTGATGGGAGCCTGCTGGCTTTCGGCCCGGCACCGTCCCTTCACCGCGGGGGTCTTCTTGGTCGTGGTGTGGATCCAGCCAGAGTTGGCCTGGATTGCGGTCCCCGGGCTCGGGCTCGCCCTGTGGGACGACCGGCGGGCGGTCGCACGGATGGCGGCGGGTTTTGCAGGCGCGTCGCTGCTCATGTTCCTGATCACGGCACTGGAGCCGGGCAGCCTGCTGCATGCCTGGTGGCTCAACACCTTCTCGTTCATTCACCATGGAGTCGCGGGGCAGGGTCAGCTCCTCGGGCTGGGGGCCATGGTGCAGATGGCGACCCTGCCGGGAAGCGCTCTCCACGGGGTAACGAGCGTCGTATCGCTGGCGGCAGCCTGCCTCGGCCTACTGCTGGCCGCGCTTGTCGCGGTCCGGCTGCGTCTGCTCCGTCAGCCTGACCCATTTGGCTCCCTGAGCCGGCTGACCCTGCCGGTCTTCCTCCCGCTGGCGATATGGCTCGAGTTCGCCCCCTACGGTCACCCTGAGAACGCCATTCTGTTGTTACCTCTGGTGGTGCTGGTTGTGGGCCCCGACGGAGCTCTGATTGCGCAGTCCCGTTGGCGGATGGCCATGATCGTCGCCTTCGGCCTCCTGACCGAGCTGGCCACGGGCACCATCTTGTTCCCGGACCTGATGCCCGTTGCGACCCTGTGCCTGCTCGCGCCGGCTGCCGCCACCTGGCTCGCTCGCTCACCAGTCCGGCAGCCCTCGGTACCTACGGCGGTTCAGTTTGGCTCGTGAACAAGCTAGGCATGGGCCACAGGTCAAAACCAGGGTGCGATGGGAGCGCGGGTCCGTTCTCTGGCCCTTGGCGTCGAACTCCTCTAGCGGCTCAGCCGGTCTTCGGTAGGGTAGGCTGGTGCTCCGGTGACCATTGAGGATGGTCCTGTGATGGCTCAGTCATGAAGCGGAGGGCTGGTCCCAGGTACTCCACACGTAGACGCCATCCTGGTATTTCGGGGCAGTGCGAAGGACCAGCTGGAACAGCCCCACTATTTGAGCCTCATGGGGAGACGGCCCGACGATGACCCCGGCGACATCCCAAGAGTGCAGTTCAGCGCGCATCGCTTGAAGCACGGAGGATGTTGGAGCACCGCCCTGGCCCGCCTGGGAGGCGAGGACTGCAGAGTCAAGCACCGACGGAGGTGACTCAGCTGCGGCGTGCCCATCCTGGCCGATCTGGATGATGCTCGCCCACGTCATTCGAAACCGGTAGTCGCTTTGGACCTGCCAGATCATCGCCGCGTCTGAGGGACTGAGAGTTGATATCGGCGATGGTGCCACAACCAACTCGGACCCTGGCTGGATCGAACGGACGCCGCCGGACCCAAAGAAGCCGGGGTCCGGAACCGTGACGAAGAAGGCCGCGCTGGCGGGGGCCAGTGCCAGCCCGCTAAGGGCTCCCAGCGCGGTGAGCGCAAGGCGCTGGCGGCGGGTCCACTGGAAGGTCGGTGCTCTCGCGACAACCACCGCCAGACCGAGGTAGGCGAAGACCATGAGTCGCTGGGGCGCCGCCAAGCGGAGGAGCGGTATGTGGGCAAGGACGACCCAGGGTAGGGGAATCCCGGTGGCGCTGCCGGACACGTCGAGCCAGGGGCCCATGCTCAGGGCCAATGTGCCTACCGTCATGATCGCCGCAACCCTTGTCACGAGGTCGCCGCGGCCGCGAACCGCGGCCCAAGACGCCAAGACTAGGAGCGGAAGGCCCAGGTAGCTCGTGCTCACCGCCCGGTAGGCCAGTGAGGCCGTCCGGGAGGCTGGCAATCCCAAGGAAATGGCCTGATATTGGGTCGGCACCAGGAAGCTGCTCAACACCGAAACCGTGGAGCTCAAGTTGAGGACCGAGCCGTGAATGGCGTGGCCGGGGCCGAAGAACTGCATCCAGAGGGGATAGCCGCAGATGGCAAGAGCCGTGGCCGCAGCGATGGCCAGCACCGGAATCGAATAGTCGAGAAAGCGTGCTACCTGGCCTGGCCGAGCGATAGCGAGCACCAGCAGCGTCAGAGCAACCATCAGACAGGAGGTAGCCAGCAACTCCTCAGAGAGCAGGAGCTGCGCCGATGCGACCAGCCCAACCTCGAGGCCCAGCAGCAGCCTGCGGCGAGGCCGAGACACCAGGAGTTGCCTTAGCAGCACCAGCATCACTGGGAGCAGGAACAGTGCCAACCATGGGAGCCGGCCAGAGTTGAGCTGGGTGTACACGAACGGGGAGAACCCGAAGAGCAGCCCGCCGAGCCAGGCGGACCAGATGCGCGGGGTCAAGGCGCGCAGGCAGAGGAAGGCCACCGACGCGTCCAGCCAGATCGCCAGAACGACCAGCAGGTTGAAGGACGTGACCGCTCCGACCAGAAGCGTAAGCGGCACGGCCAGGAGCGCGAGAAGCGGGGTGGAATTGTTCCACATGAGGTTGATGGGGTGTCCTGCAGGGCTGAGGTACGTGGTGTATAGGGGGTTGAGGCCGTGGGTGAGTGAGAACGCCCACCACCCGATCTCCCACACCTTCTGCTCGTTGTCGGGCGGTCCGCCCGCGACCACCAGGCCTGGGCTCCACATCTCGCGACACAGCAGCAGGGCCAGCCCCAGATACAGAAGGCAGCCGACCACGACCAGGACCCGCCTCTTGGTGGGATCATTGAGAAGGTGGCCGAGGCCGGGTCTTGGGGAAGCGCCAAGAGGGATCGTCACCTCAGGATTGTCCTTTAGAGAAATGACGAAGCTGTTACCCGTCTGTCGAGAATGTGCTTGGCTCCTGGAGCGGGCACACCGCGGAGGTGGCGTCGATCAAGGGGGAGGTCGGTACACTCAAGCGCATGAGCGAGTTGGACCTGGAGGCTGGGCGGTTGCTGGACCGCGCTCTTCTGCTCAAGGAGCATCTTTGACTTCGCCGGTAAGGAGGCCAGAGCCGGTCAGCTGGAGCTAGAGCTGGGCCAGAAGGACGCCTGGGACGACCCGGATCGAGCCCAGCGGTCCGCTCAGGAGCTGAATCGTATTCGGGTCGAGATGAACGACCTGTCCGACCTCGAGGGCCGTTCGCGGGATCTGCTGGAGCTGGCTCAGCTGGCCGACTCAGATCCCGGGATGCAGGGCCAACTGGCGAAGGAGCTCGCCGAGGTATCGGCAGCGCTGGATCGTCGGGAGCTGGATCTTTTGTTCCAGGACCCCTATTCCGACTATCCCGCGATTCTCAGCGTTCACGGCGGGGCGGGCGGGACCGACGCCCAGGACTGGGCGGAGATGCTCCTGCGGATGTACCTGCGCTGGGCTGACCGGAAGGAGCTTCAGGTCGAGTTCCTGGATCAGTCGGAGGGCGAGGAGGCGGGGATCAAGAGCGCCACCGTCCGCATCGAGGGACCCCACGCCTATGGCCAGCTCCGGGCCGAGAAGGGGGTGCACCGCCTGGTCAGAATCAGCCCCTTCGACTCCCAGCACCGCAGGCACACCGCCTTCGCCCTGGTCGAGGTCTACCCCGAGATCCCCGACGAGGTCGAGGTCGAGATCGACGAGAAGGATGTCCGCGTCGACGTCTACCGCAGCTCCGGCGCCGGCGGCCAGCACGTGAACAAGACCTCCTCGGCCGTCAGGATCACGCACCTACCGACCGGCATCGTGGTGACCTGCCAGAACGAGCGCTCCCAGCAGCAGAACCGAGAGACCGCCTGGCGGGTCCTTAGGTCGCGCCTGCTCGACTATCAGAGGGCGCAGCGGGCAGAGCACCTGGCCGACCTCAAGGGGGACCAGGTGTCCGCGGAGTGGGGCAATCAGATCAGGTCCTACGTGCTCCAGCCCTACACCATGGTCAAGGACGCCAGGACAGGCTACGAGACGGGGAACGTGGACGCGGTCCTCAACGAGGGCGATCTTGATCCGTTTATCGAGGCCTACCTCCGGCAGGAGGCGACGGGAAGGGAGCGGATCGAATAGTTCAGGGGCCACATCGGCTTACGGGAGACGACTTCCGTCGCGTCACCTCCCCATGGCCGAAGGCCGTCGCGACGGCTATACTCGGCCCAACCAAGCACGGCCAAGGGCTCAGCCAATCTCCCGCTTTGGGGGTCCGCCCATCCGCAGCCAGTTATGACTGCCACGAGGACCACAGCACCCCAGATGTCGATTTCCACCAGCCCCGCACCGCTCCGGACCGACACCCAGGCGACCGACAACGGTCCGCCGGCGCGGCACGACCCCCCGATCATCGTGTTCGAACGGGTCAGCAAGACCTATCCGAACGGTGTTCCGGCGGTGCAGGACGTCTCCTTCACCGTGCGGCCGAGGGACTTTGTCTTCGTGGTGGGAGCCAGCGGGGCGGGGAAGTCCACCATCATCCGGCTCCTCATCAGAGAGGAGACGGCGTCGAAGGGCCACGTGCTGGTGGAGGGCCAGGACCTCGCCCGAATCCGCCACCGGCACCTGCCCCGGCTGCGGCGCAAGATGGGGATCGTCTTCCAGGACTTCAAACTGTTGCCCAACCTGACCGTCGCCCAGAACGTCGCCTTCGCCATCCAGGTCACGGACCCCGGGCGCACCCACCTGAAGGAGAAGGTGGGCGAGGCCCTCTACATCGTGGGCCTGGAGGACAAGCTCAACAACTACCCGACTGAGCTTTCCGGAGGTGAACAGCAGCGAGTGGCGATCGCACGGGCGCTGATCCACAGGCCCCGGATCTTCCTGGCGGACGAGCCAACCGGCAACCTGGACCCGGACGCGGGCTGGGGGATCGTGCAACTGCTCCTGCAGATCAACCACAGAGGGGCGACCGTCGTGATGGCGACCCATAATCGCGAGGTGGTGGACCTCAGCCGCCGTCGGGTCCTGGCGATGGAGGGTGGGCGGCTCATCCGCGACGAGCAGGAGGGTCAGTACCTGAAGGACGGGGAGGCGAACCTTTGAACCCGATTCCAGTGCTGCGGTACGTGATCGGCGTGGCGCTCCAGAACATCGTGCGCAACCGTGGCATCGCCTTCGCCAGCGTGCTCACGGTGACCATGACACTTCTGGGAGCTGGGGCCGCGGTGGCCGTCGTCTCCGCCCTGGATGGGGTCCTGCACCAGGAGGAGTCGCAGGCGAGCGTGCTCAAGGTCTTCATGGCCGACCACATATCCTTCGCCAGCGCCCTCAACATGGAGCACACCCTGGGCTCCGAGCCCACCGTTCTCAGTGCCGACTTCGAGAACAAGAACCAGGCCGCCAAGGAGGCCGCCTCCGGGCTCGGGCTCTCAGGGGCCCTGAAGATCCTCCAGGAGACCGGGGCCGGGAATCCCCTGCCCGCCAGCATCAACCTCCACCTTCGTGACATCGCGGCGGTGTCGGCGATCAACAGCCAGGTGAGCACATCCGCCCTGCTGTACCCCGGGCCCCACCCGACCGACTACAACAAGGACGTCATCCCCCGACTGGAGAAGTACATCTTCGCGGCCCAACTGGGCGGCGCGCTGCTGGTTGCCGTGGTGGGGGCGGTCGCCTTGGTGATCATCACCATCTCCGTCCGCACCGCAGCCTTCGTCCGGCGTCAGGAGATCGAGATCATGAAGCTCGTCGGAGCCACGGACTGGTTCGTGGGCTGGCCGTTCCTGGTTGAGGGCATCATCGTGGGGGTGGTTTCGGCCATCCTTGCTTCGGCAGCGCTCATCGGAGTCGGGCTCGGCTTCGGTTCCGGCGGCAATCTCGCCCTTGGCATCGGCATCCGATTCGCCGCCCTGGTCGTCCTGGGGCTCATCGTGGGGGGCGCGGTCCTGGGCTCGTTCGGCAGCCTGGTCGGGGTCCGCCGCTCTCTGGCCGCCTGAGATCGGATCATTCTGGGGGAGGGGATGGGGATGTCGGGGCGGATGTCCCGCGCGCTAGGATGGCGCAGGGGTACGGATCTTCATGGAGGCGGCAAGACCATGGCAATTACCGAGTCGGCCCCTGCAGAGGCGGCCGGGCTGGGACAGGACAAGCTGCGGTCCATGTACCGCGACATGGTCCTGGGCAGGCTCTTGGACGAACGGATTCTGGTGCTGAACCGCCAGGGACGGGCGCCTTTCGCGATATCCGGCCAGGGCCATGAGGCGACCCAGGTCGGGGTTGGGTACGCCCTGCGTCGGGGTCACGATTGGCTGGTTCCCTACTACCGGGACCTGACCCTGGTCTTGGTGATGGGGATGGAGCCACGGGATCACCTGATGGCGGCCCTTGGGAAGGCACCCGACCCCAACAGCGGAGCCCGGCAGATGCCGGGTCATTACGGGTCCCGCGAGCACAACATCGTGACCACGGGCAGCCCCGTCGCCACCCAGATCCTGCACGCCGTGGGCATCGCCCAAGCCTTCCAGTACCGCGGGGAGGACAAGGTGGTCGTGGCGTCCGTGGGCGAGGGGGGGACCAGCGAGGGCGACTGGCACGAGGGCCTCAACTGGGCCTCCATCTATCAGCTGCCGGTGATCTTCCTGATCGAGAACAACTCCTTCGCGATCAGCGTCCCCCAGTCGCGCCAGATGGCGGTGGCTCACGTCGCCGATCGCGCCGCTGGCTACGGCATGCCGGGGGTGGTCGTCGACGGCGGCGACGCTCTCGAGGTGCACGCGGCCGCCGTGGAAGCGGTCGCCCGGGCCCGGAGCGGTGGCGGCCCGACCCTCTTGGAGGCGATGTGCGTGCGGCTGCAGTCCCACAGCAGCGACGACGACCAGCGTCGTTACAGGACCGCTGAGGATCTGGCCGACATGCGGCGCCACGATCCTGTCGAGCGCTTCCGAGTGGACCTGGAGGAGTCCGGGGTCCTGGCGCCCGGGGACGCGGATGAGATTCGCAAGGAGTGCCAGCGACTCATCGAAGCCGCCCAGGGCGAAGCGGACAACGCTCCGGCCCCTGACTCCTCGACCGCTCTGCTGCACGTTTACGGGGAGGTCTGAACTTGGCCGAGATCACCTACGTGGAGGCGATCCGCTCTGCCATGGAGCAGGAGATGCGGGCCGATGACCGGGTCATGGTGATGGGCGAGGATGTCGGTCCCAAGGGCGGCGTGTTCGGGGCCACGGCCGGGCTCTTCGCGGAGTTCGGCGAGCAGCGCGTGATAGACAGCCCGCTGGCGGAGGCCGCCATCGTGGGCGTCGCCATAGGATGTGCCCTGGCCGGGCTCCGGCCGATCGCGGAGATCCAGTTCCTCGACTTCATCCCGCCCGCCATGGACCAGATCATCAGCGAGGCGGCGAAGATCCGCTACCGCTCCAACGGGGACTGGAGCTGTCCCATGGTGATCAGGGCCCCATGCGGGGGTGGCGTCCACGTTCACGGCGCTTTGTACCACTCCCAGAGCCTGGAGGCCCTCTTCGCCCACGTGCCCGGGCTGAAGGTGGTCATCCCCTCGACCCCGAGCGATGCCAAGGGGCTGCTGCTCGCCGCCATCCGGGATCCCGATCCGGTCTGCTTCTTTGAGCACAAGGCGCTCTACCGCTCACTTCGAGAGGAGGTGTCGGCCGAGGACTACCTCGTGCCCATAGGGAAGGGCCGGATCGCCAGAACCGGCAGGGATCTCAGCTGCATAACTTACGGTGCCACCGTCCACGAGGCGAAGGCGGCGGCGGAGCGCCTGGCCGCGGACGGGATAGAGGTGGAGGTGGTCGACCTGCGGACGGTGCGCCCGCTCGATCGCGACCTGATCATCTCCACGGCCAGGAAGACGGGCAAGGTGCTGGTTGCGCACGAGGCGAATCTCGCGGTCGGGGTCGGTGCCGAGGTGGCGGCGATCGTGGCCGAGGAGTGCTTCCAGCAACTTGACGCGCCCGTGATGCGCATCGGCGGCCCGGAGATCCCCGCGATTCCGTTCGCCGAGCCCCTGGCCGAGGTCTACTGCCTCGGGCCGGACAAGATCGAGGCCAAGCTGCGCGAGCTGGCGGCGTACTGACACTCTCACCAGGAAAGGGGAAGCAAGTCAATGGCGATCACGGTCAAGATGCCCCAGCTCGGGGAGTCGGTCACGGAGGGGACAATCGGCTCGTGGCTGGTGGAGCCAGGGCAGAAGGTCGAGAAGTATGACTCCCTGGTCGAGGTCATCACAGACAAGGTGACCGCGGAGGTGCCGTCTCCGGCGGCGGGCACGGTGGGCGAGATTCTGGCCCCGGCCGGCCAGCTGCTTACCGTTGGCCAGCCGATCTGCACCCTGGAGGGTGCGGACGAAGAGGCCGGACAGGCGCAGGCTAGTGCGCCGGCGGCGCAGGAGCCGCCCCTCCCGGTGGTGTCTCCCGCGGTGGCACCCGTCGTCGAGCCGGCGCCAGTCCCCACCCCAGCTCTGGCCGTTGCTGGACCAGGTAGCGGGCCGGCGGCTGAGAAACAGGGCTTCATCAGCCCCGCGGTGAGGGCTCTGGCCGACGAGCATGGGGTTGACCTCCAGCTGGTCAGCGGAACAGGCTTCGAAGGGCGCATCACCAAGCGCGACGTGATGCTGTTTCTTGAGGGAGGGAGGGCGGCCCAGTCGGCTCCGGCGACGACTCCGCCCCCGGCCGAGCCACGGGAATCCTCTCAGCCAGCGCAATCTGTCTTGGGGGAGCGGATCACCCTGAGTCCGATGCGGCGTTCCATAGCCGAGCACATGGTGCGAAGCCGGCACACTTCGCCCCACGCCTGGACCATGATGGAAGTGGATATGAGCGGGGTGGCCGCAGCGCGGGCCAGAAGCCGCGAACGCTTCAAGAAGACCACCGGGCAGGACCTGAGCTTTCTGCCATTTGCGATGCAGGCCACCTGCCGGGCCCTGCGCGCCGTCCCCTCCATGAATGCGTACTTCGAGCAGGATTCCGTGGTGCTGCAGCGAGAGATCAACCTGGGGCTGGCCGTCAGCGTCCCCGACGGGCTGATAGTCCCGGTCGTGCGGCAGGCGGACCGCTACTCGATCGCGGGACTGGCACAGGCCGCGGCCGAGCTCATCGAGAGGGCCAGGAGCGGCAGGGCCAGGCTCGAGGACGTCGAGGGAGGGACCTTCACCCTAAACAACGCCGGCGCTTTGGGTACGGTCATGTCCCAGGCGATCATCAACCAGCCGCAGGCGGCGATCCTGGTCATGGACGCTGTGATCAAGAGGCCGGTGGTGGTGGGCGACGCGATCGCGATACGCCCCATGATGAACCTCTGTCTCAGCTTCGACCACCGCATCAACGACGGCGCGGCGGCGGCAAAGCTGCTGGGCACCGTGAAGGTGTGCCTGGAGGGGATGGGCCCCGACACCCCGATCTACTGACCGGCAGAGGGAATCCTTCTCCCGGGGCCGCGAGTCCACCGGGCGTGGTCGATTCTCCCGGGGTCCCCCTTCCGCCCGAGCAGGTACGATGGGGGAGTGGAGATGAACTCTGAGGGGCGCCGCTCCGGACCCCGAGTGGCGCTGCCCGTGGTGCCCGACCGCCGCCCAACCGTGATCCCAGGTCGGGGGCCGCTCGGGGATGGGCGGCCGATGTGGCAGCAGCTGCTGCCGGAAGGGGTCGACCGCCGACCGCCGTGGCTGACGGTGAGGATGCCGCAGGGCGAGAAGTACTCCAAGATCGACGGTCTGGTCCGCGGCCAGCGTCTGCACACGGTCTGCGAGGAGGCGCGCTGCCCCAATCTCGGAGAGTGCTGGAGCTACGGAACGGCGACGTTCATGATCCTTGGCGAGATTTGCACCAGGGCGTGCGCCTTCTGCGCGGTGACCTCGGGGAGGCCCAGGGGGCTCGACACCGATGAGCCAAATCGGGTGGCGGTGGCGGTCGAGGAGATGGGGTTACGCCATGCCGTAATAACCTCGGTCGACCGAGACGATCTCCCCGACGGTGGCGCGGGCATCTTCGCCGACACGATTCGCGCGATTCACCAGCGTGTCCCCGCCTGCCAGGTGGAGGTGCTGACCCCCGACTTCCAGGGGGTCGAGGCCAGCCTGGCAATCGTGATGGAGGCTCAGCCAGAGGTTTTCAATCACAACATAGAGACGGTCCCCAGGCTGTTCCCTAGGGTCAGGCCGAAGTCCCTCTATCAGCGTTCGCTGGGAGTCCTGCGGCGGGCCGGGGAGCTCGACTCGAGCACCCAGACGAAGTCGGGGCTGATGGTTGGCTTGGGCGAGACCATGGACGAGGTCAAACAGGTGCTGCGCGACCTGCGGGAGCAGGAGGTGAAGCTGATAACGATCGGGCAGTACCTGAGGCCGTCGCTGAAGCACATACGCTGCGAGCGTTTCTGGCACCCGGATGAGTTTGCCGAGGCCAGGGCATACGGGGAATCTCTCGGTTTCGCTCACGTCGAGGCCGGCCCCCTGGTGCGCAGCTCGTATCACGCCCACCAGCAGGTGCAGGCAGCGGTGTCTGCGGCCGTCTGACCATGGCCGGAATCTGGCGCCCGCCGCTGCGAGTGATCTTCTGCGGGACCGTGAGCTATCAGCTGGCCTGGGGCTGGCAGAAGCAACTGGCGGCGGCCAGAGCCATGGGCGACCTCAAGGAGGATGTCCTGCTGCTCTTGGAACATCCTCCGGTGTACACCATGGGGCGGGGAGGACTCCCCCAGCATCTACTGCGAGGCGTCGACGGCCTCATCAGCTCCGGGGCGGAGTACTACGAGGTTGATCGCGGGGGGTCGGTGACATACCACGGGCCAGGCCAACTGGTCGGTTACCCCATCATCAATCTTGAGGAGACGGGGCTGGACCCGGTCGCCTACCTCAGGGCCCTGGAGGACGCCCTGATCGACGCCTGCAGAATGTTGGGCGTCGATGCCTGGCAGGACCCTCCCTATACAGGGGTTTGGGCCAAGCCTGGCAAGCTTGCCGCGATTGGAGTCAAGCTCAGCGGTCGGAAGGTCACCTACCACGGGTTCGCCCTCAACGCAACGACCGACCTCTCGGCGTTCGACCTGATCGTCCCCTGCGGGATCGAGGGGCGCGCCGCAGCCTCTCTGGAGCAGTGTGGGGCGACAGCCGACCTTCGGGTCGAGGCGCTGGCCGATCTGGTGGCGCCGTTTGTGGCCCATGCCTTGGGGCTTCGGCCCGAGACGGGGGCTCTTGCCGATCTGAACTTGGGTGCCGCCGTTGCCTGATGGCCTGGACGGCGCAGCCTGCTTAGGCGCATCATTACCGGTTACTGACAAGTGGTGACCGAGAGTGAGCGACAACGAGGAGAGCGGCTGAGGGTTGCTGCCCAGCTGCACTGGCAGGAGGAGCCGGGACAGGTCCGGGAGACCCGCCGTTCAAGGCTGATTGAGCTCGATCAGGCTCTGGAGGTTCTGGAGGAGCTCAACCTGTCCGGGGAGCGCCACGTGCCGGAGTCGGTGCGTGGCCGCCTCAAGAAACTGGGAATAGCGATCCTGCCGAAGGAGACCCCGACTGCGGTCCTGGAAAGGGTGCTGGTCGTCCAGGAGGTGTACCTGCTCCACCCAGAGCAGATGAAGCCGGACCCAGGGCGGAGAGCGGGACGTACGCCGGAGTCGTTCCTGGGCGAATAGCTCAGTGGTAGAGCGCCTCGCTTACACCGAGGATGTCGCAGGTTCGAATCCTGCTTCGCCCACCGTTCCCCAACCGGTGACGAATGGGGCAGAGGGGGGTGACGGCGACCGGTGGAACCGCCCAGTCCGCGGTGGCTCGCGCCTGTTTCTGTGCCAGGTAGCGGAGTGGGCCTTGGCCGGCGTCGGCTGCCACGGGCCGGGGGCATCTCGGGACGCCCCCGGATAGTCCCACCCGGATTAGGCTCCCGGGATGCCGCTCCGAGCCCGTCGCGGGGCCGCCAGGGGTGGAGCCTGCTCCCTCTTCGAGACCAGGGAGCGCCGAGCTCCCAAGTTTGGGAGAGCTGATGCCCTGATCCCTGTGGCGGTCTCTTCCTGACCTGTCGCGGCCAAGTCGCCTCCCGGTGGCAGTTAGGTCACCATAGGCTGGATCGAGTCCATGGGGGTGATCGTTGGCTCCATACTGACAAGCGCCGCATGGACCCGTCCGTTGATCCAGGAGGCCTGAACATGGCGACGGTCGGCAATCCGGCCGAGAGTGAGCTTTCGTCGTCGTCGAGTCGGACCGTGGCCGCCGAGCGGCGCGCGGTGCTGCTGCGAGGAGCAAATCCCGTGGTCCGCCTCGTGCGCACCCTCAGACTGCCTCTCCTTTTGCTCGCGCTCGGGACGCTAATTCCCACCGAGCTGCACTTCTTTTCGCTCTACACCTTGGTCGGGAGCGCGATACCCGACGTCATTTACCTAAGCCACGGCGCTCTTGGCTTGCTGCAAGGGCACGTCCCATATCTGCCCGGGTTCATGAGCTTTCCGGATCAACGGCTCACCTACCTCTATCCGCCCCTGACTCTGCTCATCACCCTGCCTCCGGCGTTGGCAGGCAGCTACTACGATTTGGGCTTCGCCATAGAGATTTTGGTTCTCATCGGAGCTGGCTCGGTTGTTCTCGGAGCGTGGGCCCGCCGACTCGGCGCCGTGGCTCCAATCGGCATGTTGACAGCCGTCCTTTTGCTGGCGATCGGCCCCACCCTCCTCACTCGAGTCGACGGTATTCAGGGTCTTCTGGTCGCCGGGTCAGCCCTGGCACTGATTGACCGGCGCAGGGTTCTAGCCGTGGCCCTGGTGGCGCTGGCCGTACTTGTGAAGGAGACCGCCGTCTTAGCCGCGGTGCCGGTAGGACTCTGGTGTCTGCTTCCAGATCCGGACGACCCGGCGACGCTCCGTGAACGGCTCCGTGAATTAGCTGTGGGGGTTTTCCCGGCACTCGTGGTGTTCTTGATATTTCTGGTCTGGTCGCGCGGGGCCGAGGTAACGGGAGCGTTGGCCAGCGTCCACCGAGCCATGGAGATCGAGAGCCTTCCCGCCAGCTTCGCGATCCTCCTCAGTCACCTGGTGCCGGTCCACCCCTATCTGGGCAAGCTCGCCTCCTGGGAGATCGCTGCGCCGGACGCCTCCGTGATAGCCCTAGTGGCAACGCTGCTCGGAGCGGCTCTGGTGCTCGGCAGCTCGCTCCTCTTCGCCTGGGATCGCAAGTATCCGGCCACCGCGATCGCCTGCGCCGTGGCCGTAGGATTGTGTGCGACCCCGGTCCTCTCCCCCCAGTATCTGCTGGATCTGTTGCCGGTGTTGGTCGTCGCCGCGTGCTTGGAGGTGCCCAGCCGAAAGGGCGCAGCGCTGGTCCTCTTGGGGCTGCTCGCGGCCCTGCTGACGCAGGCGGAATTCCCCTATCTATTTGCCTCGGTGTCAAGACTTGCTCCGCCGGGGTTGATCGTCCTTCTCTTCCGCAACCTGGTGCTGCTGCTGATCGCCTTGGCACTGGTCCGGCTCGTCCCCTTGAGAGCGGCGCTGCTGCGGTTGCGGCACACTTGGCGGGGAGGCGGCTTGCTCGGATGGTTGGCGACCGGCCCTAGAGCCGGCCGTCTGCCGCGCGGCGGATGAGACAGGAGTGCTGCGGCGGCCGGAGGCGAGAGCGCCGCACCTGCATGGCGGCAGCAACGCGTTTTGAAGCCGCTGAGTGACAACCCCGACGGGCACAGTCGGTTGGTAGCAATAGCGGATGGACGCAGGCCATTTCCTGTGGGGTGGACTAGGAGCTGCGCCCCGGGGCCTGGATCCTTTCCTCTTTCCACCGGCGGGGTTGGGGCGGATGGTCGGATCCGTGCCATCGGCCATGGACCCCGAGGGAGAACCACCCCTCCGGCAGGGCGCTGGACAGTCATCGGCGTCCTCTTGAGGATGCCGGGTCCCACCGTGCTG
>DAHWNZ010000038.1:0-26209 GCA_027339635.1 Candidatus Dormiibacterota bacterium | reverse complement strand
GGCGCGGCAAAAGAACCGCGCGAAGCGCTGGTGGAACCGCTCCAATTCCGGGATCGCCGCCTTGAGGTCCTCGGCATTCATCGCAGGCGCCCTCGTGTTGGGCACCATGGCTGGATGTAAGGAGGGACGGTGCCCACGACGCACTATAGACGGTCAACTCCTCGCCCGTGATGTCCTACCAGCGTTGTAGTATTAGGTACCTGTCTATTTTGGTAGGGCCACATCAACCCCCTGCCAGACGCTCCCTGGGACGACCCCATCCCCATTCCCGAGTTCGGCGCCTTCGTGAAGGCCGCAGTGCGTGCGCGGGCTGACCATTCACCGCCAGCGCTACGGGCACATCCGCCTCGGAGAACCCCGCCGTGAACCAGCTCTCCAACCGCTGGGGGCCGGGCCCCGCCAGAGTCGCCGGCAGGCTGGCCCTGCTGGGCTGGTGGATCTACACCGGCAACGTCGACGAGATCCTCGCCTGGGTCATCCTGACAGTGTTCGGCTGGTGGTTCATCCCCCTGGTCCGGGAGTTCTCCCGGTGGCTCTGGTGGCCTGCCAAGATCCCCCCGCCACCCTTCCGGATCTGCTGCGGCCGCGACTACCGGGGCTGGGCCAGCGCACCGGGGCAGATTGCGGTCCTGGTCCTGGGCCCGCCCCTCAGCGGCAAGACCAGAGGCGTCATCATCCCCAACGTCGCCGCCTGGGGTGGCGCGGTCCTGGTCACCTCCACCCGCCGCGACGTCCTCGACGCCACTGCCGCCTGGCGCACCCGGGCCACCCAGCTCTGCGCCGTCCTCCTCCACGCCGCCGCCCTGGAGGACCGTCCCCTGGCGACCGTCTGCGCCTGGGCCCACGCCCAGCGCGCCGAGCCCGCTCAGGCCTTCTGCCAGAGAGCGGAGAGCCAGGCCGCCCTGGCGCTCCTCAAGGGGCGGCTGCGCACCCCCGACAGGGAGCGCGGCAGCATCTGGTCGGCCTTGCAGGGGATGCTCTCCCCCTTCGACACGAGCAAGGTCTGCCAGGCCGCCGACGCCACCCCAGAGCACCCCTTCGACCCCGACGAGTTGGGATCTGACCAGGATCGGTACGAGATTTAGCGGTAGCCAACAGCTGTAGCCAACCGAGCCCGATTGCAGACCACTTGGATCAGGGAGCGGGTGCCCGCAAACGGATCGCTGACTGGCACAATCCGGCCGGGGGTTATACGGACACCGCCGACGAGGGGGCTGGGGTGCTCGGACGGCGGAGCGGAACGCTGCTCGACGAGACGGTGCGCAGGTACTGGTAGAGCGTCTCGCGGCTGATGCCGAACTCTCGAGCGAGAGCCGCTTTTGGTACCCCCGACTCAGCCCGCTGGCGTAGCTCGGCCACCTGGTCCTGGCTCAAGGACCTCCTCCGCCCCCGGTAGGCACCACGACGTCGAGCCAGCTCTATGCCCTCGCGCTGGCGCTCCCGGATCAAGGAGCGCTCGAACTCAGCGAAGGCACCCATCACCGACAGGAGCAGCGTCCCCATCGCGCTGTCCTCGCCAGTGAAGCTGAGCTGCTCCTTCACAAAGTGGACCTCGATCCCCTTGGCGGTCAGCTTGCGCACGATGCCGCGTAGATCGTCCAGGTTGCGAGCAAGGCGGTCCATGGAGTGCACGACCACTGTGTCGCCATCTCGAACGAAGTCGACCATGGCCTCGAGTTCCGGCCGACGCACGTCCTTGCCCGAGGCCTTGTCGGTGAAGGTGCGATCGAGCGCGACGCCCTCGAGTTGGCGGGCGGTGCTCTGGTCGACGCTGCTGACCCGGATGTAGCCGACCTGCTGCCCAGCCATCGTCGTCCCCCTGGCCCGAAGTGTCAGGTTGAAGTCTAAGGCCTTGTGGAAGATGTGTCAATCAACGCGGATAAGGACCTCAAACGGACGGCCTTGGAAGCGTGACCCTGACGTCCGGTTGGGGTGTACCCCAAAACCACACTTTGATGTACCGTCACCGGCTGGTTGAGGGTTTCTCGGTCGGGCACCGTAGACACCACATCGCCGGGCTACCCAAAGGGAAGTCAAGGGCTACCGCTACATCTCGTACCGATCCTGGTCAGATCCCTTAATGGCACCCCTCGTTGCGTCTCGGGAAGTAGCCCAGGCGCTGGAAGCACTTCAACGACACGACCAGTGCCAGCAGGTGCGCATCCGAACGCGTCCGATCCCTGGCCCAGCCCACCTCGTCCGGCGTCAGGCTCAAGCCCGCCAGCTCCCTGGCCGTCACCAGCCGCTTGAAGCGCGGGTACGCAGTCCGCTCAATCGATGTCATCGCTGCAGGCCTGGGCCTCCTTCCACTCCGGGGCAGACCCTACCAGAAGGGCCACGTCCTGCCCAGGCCACCCGGCCAACCTCGGCTACTGCACCTTTTCGGGCTTATCTTGGCTGTACCCCCAAAAGGGGTGCACAGGTCAGGTGCTGAGGGCCTTGCCGCCGACTGCCGTGTGGTCTGACGCGCACGACGCATCAGGCGAGGAAAGTCGGGCGGTCGACAGCTCGGCGTGCTGCCTCGATGATCGCATCAGCCTCCATCTTGGAGCCGCCTTGGGCGATGCCCTTAGCTGGCCACTCGCACAGCAGAGAGATCCGTCCCGGTGGTGGTAGAGGGGAGAGCCACAGCAGATAGTTCCAGGTTCTCAGGCCCCCACCACCGCTAATGGAGAGGCTTATCTCGCCACCTGTTCCGATTCCGTCGGCGTCCAGGCTGGTCACCGATCTGCCGTCTGGAAAGATGACGCCCACTCGGAGCACGTCGTCTGGCAGATGGCTTTCAGTAGCCCCCATCCCAGGCCGGAAGCCAGAGCGGAAAGACATCGGGAAGCGGGTGGTATCCAACGGAATGTGTCCGTCGGGTGACCGCACGTCATGTGAGAGCGGCGACTCGCGCAGTCGGACAAGCAGCGTGAGAGCGAAGCCGCTTGGATAGCAGCGCGGGCGGCCGACGGCGACCGCGGCGGCGTAAGAGTGGCCGAGTATTGCCTCAAAAGCAAGTACCCCCGGAAGCAGGTTCTCGGGCGGCCACCTCCCGGGTGGGGCCGGCTCAGGCAGGGGATGGGCTGGTCGCTCTGAGAAAAAACTCATGGTTCGGATTGCTGAGACCATAGCTCGACTGCTCTGCTGGCAGCCTCCCGAATTGGACGCGACTCCATTTCCACCACTGTCCGCCCAACCCTGAGCGCAGGCCACTCGAAGATGAAGCCAATTGGACCCGGCGGTGGCAGGGGCCACACCCAGTAAACGGTCTCCGCCCCTTGCGCGCTGATGCCGCTAAAGCAACTCGTCAGCGCGACCCCCTCCTCCGGTTGAGAATTGGTCGGCGTCGAGGGCGCATGCTCCGTTAATGCCTGGTGAGCTGTCCGCCCGTCCGCGAACCGGATGGCGAAGTCAAGCCGCTCGCCGGGGCGCCACTCCAGGTGTCCCGTGTTGGCATTCCGCTTGGGAAGGAAGAAGGGCCCTAAGACCTCACTCCTGTGCCCTCGCGGCTCCCGTGTCAAGATTGCGACGGCGCACTCAAATCCGACCGGGAAGGCCCACAATACAGAGATAGTGATCACGGCGTCCGCACTCGCCGCCACCACTGCCTCATAGGCCACAGCGCCAGGCATCACGTCATCCGGCGGCCCCGACCAAGCGCGATACCTTCTGACATCTTCGTAGGTGGGGGCTGCTCCCCTGAGTAGTGCATCTGGCCCCAAAAGGATCGACGCGCCACTTGCCCGTGGTGGACTCGACGACAGGCCAGCCCAGCGCGCGTGGCCCTCTACCCTAGTCCGCCAACTCGGTGCGCCGGGATTGGATAGCCTAGCGGGAAGTGACGCAAGCTGCTGCTTCACCTGAGCAACGCTGATTCCCAGTTCATCCAGGACGTGCACGGCGATGCCTTGGCCCTCAGCTAACAAGCCCAAGAGGATATGTTCAGGGCCGACATCCTCGGCGCCACGGACTTGTGCCTCCGTGACAGCCAAGGCGAGTACCCGGGCCACCCTCCCACTCAGGCGCGGTCGAGCGGCGAGGCCCTGTTCACGAGTAGTGCTGCCGCGCACAGACTCGACGGCCTCCCGAACCCTGCCTCCATCGGCACCCAACCTCAACAGTGCCTCTCGGGCGAGTGAGCTTTCTTGCTGTATCAATGCCAGCAACAAATGCTGCGTGCCAACGAACGGCTCACCGTTCTGGTCCGCTTCTTTCTTAGCTAAGTCCATCGCCGAGATGGCCACCGGGCTCAGGTGCTCAGCTAGCTCTTGGTAGCCTTGCACGCTCCGACACTCCTGAAGGTTCTAGTCGGTGCCGTGCACTAGCCGCGGGCAGGCTCGCAGAGACGAAACTGCGACGTGGTAGCCTTCTCCGGCGAGGCTCGGGCCATAGTTACCGTCCACGCGCGCCCACCTCTAAGCGGGCGACCACTCTGCTACGTAACAATAGGCCCGTCCTGATACCAGGGGTAACCCGCACTCCCATCCGGAAACACTATTTCGTAGGGGCCAGAGGAAACCTCACTTCCTTCGCTCCACAAGTCGTACTCAGTGGATCCAAGCGGCTGGTAGTACGCGTTATACACATAGCCGCCGTTACTATTGAGGTTAGCCGTAGAAGAGTTGTCTATGTGGTCAACCACCTGGTTGCACCTAGTGACATTGTCAACACTGTACGCAGTGCCGAAATCGGCGTCGAAGTACGTCTGCCCGGTAGCATAATTCTCCACATAGGCGATCCCTTGCACGTTGTTGGTATTGGCAACATTAGAAGACACATATACGCCACTCGGCAGTTGCGTATTGTAGAAGTCGAATACCGCGCTACCACTAGCGCTGGACTCCCCGTAGAATGGCGACGGGTAGTTGCGGTAAACACTACCGAATTGCCCTATCAAGAAGCCCGACCGTAGCACATTCCCGTTGGTGCCATAGATCGCGGCAGCGACCGTGATGGTAGTGCCGGACGGCACATTCCAAGAAGTGGGAATCGGACCATTTATGGCTGTTCCGGCGGTCGTACCACATCCTGAGGCGGTGTAAGGCGTATAGGAACTGTCCGTCGATGCGCTAGATGCTGGTGCTGGCCAAGAAGACCTAGTACTAAGCCGACCGCTGGTTTTCGGACCACGTCAGTAAGGGGCGAAGCAGAGGTGAGCCGCGTGGAGAGCTCTCTCAGTCCAGGAACTGGTGGCCCCATTAGTAGTATAGGGAACCCAGTTGGTTAAGTACTGATAGGCTGAGGGAACATTTACCAGAAACGTCACAAGCTGGGGCACACTCGATGGTGTCGTGCTTCCTGTGACGCGGACGGCAACGAGTTCGTGACAGTTAGGGCTTAAGTTAGATAGATCACACGTGACGTAGTATCCACCCGAAGGAGAGCCTTCTGGTTGAAGGAAGGGCCCAATCGCGGCTGGGGTTGCAGGCAGTGTAGAGGGGGCAGCAGGGGCCTGCCCCTGAGCTCTGGCAGGGCTGGCTGACCAGAAGGAAGCCGTTAGCGCACCTGCGAGCCCGGCACAAATAAGTAGCCTCTTCCGGAAGTCGGCTCCCACTTGGATGCCCTCCCACGAGACGGCCTGTAAGCTGAACGAGTCTAACACTTGCGGAGAAAGGGGACCGTCTGGGTCTTCGACCCCCTCGGCGTCGTGGGCCCCCTGCCTCCCAGCGGTTGGTCTGGTCTCCCCCTTCGACACGAGCAAGGTCTGCCAGGCCGCCGACGCCACCCCAGAGCACCCCTTCGACCCCGACGAGTTCCTCTCTGGCCCCAACACCGTGTACGTCGTCTCCCCCTCCGACGCCGCCACCGACGGAGCGCCCCTGGTCGTGGGTCTGGTGGAGGAGCTGCGCCTGGCCGCCCTGCGCATCTCCGGCCCCAGCGGAGCCCTCCCCATCCCCTGGCTGCTCGCCCTCGACGAGATGGCCATCATCTGCCCTCTGCCCGTCCTCCCCCGCCCACTGGACCCCGGCCGGGGCCCAGAGCTTCCTCACCCTGGCCGGCGCAAAGGTGGTGCTGCCCGGCTACGCCGACGCCGACACCCTGCAGCAGCTGGAGACCCTGGTGGGCCGCCATCTGGTCTCGCTCACCACTACCACCTCCTCCCGCACCAAGCGCCACGACCAGCGCCACGACGATGAGACCAAAAGCACCTCCCAGGGCTTCGTGGAACAGCCCCGCCTGCCCGCCTCCGCCTGGCGCCGCGGGCACCACGGCTCCGCTTGGGTCCTGATCGGGGCCGGCGAGCCCCAGCAGATAGACCTCATCGACCCCGCCAGCACCCAGCCCTTCGCCGACTGGCCGCGGCCCGCTGAGGAGGCCCCTCAGCCGGTAGGAGCGGCTACGCTCCCCCAGCCGTGACCACCCCCAGCGATGTCCCTGCCGCCACCGCGATCGCCAAGCGCACCGCGGCCCTGCTCCGCGACGCCCGCTCGGTCCAGCGACGGCTGGACACCCTGGCGGCGACTGCCCTCGCCATCGACGATCCCAGCCTGCCCCAGATCGCCGTGGCCAGAGAGGCGGTGCAGCAGCTCGTCATCGAGCTCACCTATCGGGAGCGGGGCGAGCTGCGCCGGGCCAAGGGGGCAGGGCGCCGGATCCGCTGAGCCGGCCAACCCGGCCGCCGCCGCGGGGAGCCCGCTCCGGGCTACCCCGTCGCGTCGAGGAGCTGCACCGCGAACCCGCTCTGAGCCGCGTTCCGCGCCAGTGGCCCGTCGAAAGTCCACAGCACCGCCTGCAACTGCTCCGCCAGCGCCAGGTAAGCGGCGTCGTAGGCGCTCTGCCGCCCCAGCTGGCGGGCGATCTCCACCACCCGCGGGGCCGTCTCTTGGAGAAGGTGGTACGTCACCGGCAGTGTCCGCACGCTCGACCACACTGGCCCGACCCGCTCCGCAGGCAGCTTCCCCGCCTCGACCAGACGGGTCAGGCTGCTCGCGAACTCGTAAGGGAGCAACGCCGGGGCGTGCAGCGTCTCGCCGGCATCCGCCCACCCCCGCAGCGCACTCTGAGCCCGGACCCGCCTCGGGTCGCCCGTGGCCGCCACCACCAGGACGTTCGCGTCCACCACGACGGCCACCTACTCGGCCAACCGACCCTCGAGCGCCTCCCGACTCTGCCGGGACACCGCGACCGCATCCACCGGGGGCAGATCGGCCGTCAAGGCCTGTGACGAGGATCGGTACAGAATCCTGAACGAGCAGGTGACTGCATTGCCATCCGGCACCAGACTGAAGTCAGGCGGGGGCTGAAGAGGGGGAGGCAAACCCTCAGCCGTTGCTCCGCAGATCAAGCATCAGTTTGGCGTCGACGGCTGCTCCGATGGCCTTCCGCAGCACCCTCTTGTGCTCAACGTCGATTCGATGCCGGGACTGCTCGACTGCTCGACTGCTCGGCGAGCGTGAGCGGGGCCGTCCTTCGTCTCGATGAGAAGAGCCATCTCATGGCGGACCCCTTCGTCCTCCAACGTGGCGAGGGCTTGATCACGTTGTGGGCCACCGACTTGCCCCAGCAAATCGCACAGCAAATCGAGGTGTTCCGGGTGCACGCGGCGGATCGGGACTGGAGCATCTTCGGCCTCCTCAGGGGCCGTTACCGGCGGATCCTCGGCCGGTCTCGACCAGGTGGAAGAACTCGACGACGACGAGTTCGGTGTCGCTCAAGGACTCCTGCGAGCTTCTCTCTGCACCGCTCGACGGGGTGGACGCCCAGAATGCCCGGTGAGCCTGCTCCCAGTCGGCCACCGACTCGAACCCCTCGCCCTCAGCCAGGGCGATGCTCAGATCAATGTCCCTGAGCGCCACCGTTCGTACTTCAACGGTCTCGACGACCCCGCGAGATCGACCGGAGCTGTCGACCAAGACGAGTCGCTCCCCGGCTCTGGGCAGTGGCTCGTTCTCCTCGTAATCGCGGAGCAAGGAAGAGGTGGCCGTCTTCTCACCCCGCAGAACGGCTTCGACGAGGCGATCACCGAGGCCGCCGTCCCCATCGTGGCCGAACCGCATCTTGCCCAATTCAGCCTGATGGCCTTGGTCAGACCCGTTCATGAGCCCGCCTCCCGCGACCGCCGCCACGCCCCCAACTCGGCATCGGCGGTGGCGTCTGCCTGCTCGGCGTACCGGAGGGTGGTCTGGAGGTTGCGGTGCCCGAGGCGCTTGCGGATAGTGGGCAGGCTGACCCCGCCGTTGATCAGCTCGGTGGCATGGCCATGGCGGAGCTGGTGGATGGTGGCAGTGACTCCCGCCTTGGCGCAGTAGGTGGCCCAATGTTCTTGGACCGTCGAGTAGCGCAGTGGGCCGCCCACCCCGTTCTTCTCGGCCCGGAACAGCGGGCCGTGCCGGTAGCTGGTCTCCTTCAGGTGGCGCTTGATCTGGGCCACCAGGCGGGGGTCGTCCAGCAGCAAGGTCCGCCGCCGTCCCCCCTTGCCGAGCACGTGGAGACGCTCGTCGTCTGGGGCAAGGGCGATGTCGTCCACATGGAGCGCCAGCGCCTCACCCACCCGCAGGCCGGTCTCGGCCAGGAGCCGGAACAACAGCCGATCCCGGCTCCTGCCCCGGGGGATGGCGCCCAGGATGGCCTCCACCTGCTCTTTGGCCAGGCCCCGGGGTTCGGGGGGCTCCAGGTGGACCCGGTCCAGCTTGGACATGGGATCTGCGTCGATCAGGTCGTTGCGGTAGGCCCAACGCAGGAAGCTGGCGAGGGACGCCTCGCGGCGGGCCCGAGTGGCCGGGGCCAGATGAACCAGGGTGGCGAAGTGGGACCGGAGCGCCTGGGGGGTGATCTCGCCCAGCTCGCCGGCGAAGTGCTGGGAGAAGGAGGCCAGGTCGCCACGATAGGCGCGGAGGGTGGCCGGGGAGCGGTTGGCGTGGCCGAGGTCAGCGAGAAAGGCCCCCACGGCGTCCGACAGCTTGGGGCTCGGGGCACCCTCGATGGCGGTGCTGGGGCTCACGGGCGACTGGTTCCGGTGATAACGATGACTTCAGCCTTCCTCGGGACTCGGCACTCGTGCTGGTCAGTGGCTCGCGGTTGGCCAGGTTCCTGGGATAACGATACTTCTCCCAGGAACAGAGGGGGGATCGCGTGCCCGTCGTGGTGGATCCGGCTGACCTGTCCGGCTACGCCCGGTTCCCGGCCGACGTCGGGCGGGACTGGCTCGGCCGATGGTGCCACCTGAGCGACGCCGACGTCACCCAGGCTCGCCGGCAGGCCGGGGACGTGACGCGCCTGGGGTTCGCCGTCCAGATCGCCACGGTGCGGGCCATCGGCACCTTTCTCCCTGACCCGACCGCTGTCCCGCCCCCGGTGGTGGCCTCGGTGGCCCGCCAGCTCGACATCGCCGATCCCGGAATCCTTGCTGGCTACGCCAAGCTGGCCGTGCGCTGGAGGCACACCTCGGAGATCCGCCGCCGTTACGGCTACCGGGACTTCGCCAGCCAACCCGGCCACTTCTTCCTGGTGCTGTGGCTCTACCGCCAGGCCTGGGCCGACGACCTCGGCCCTTCGGCCCTGTTCCGGGCTGCCCATCGCCGTCTTCTGGCCGACCGGGTGCTCCTGCCCGGCGAGCAGGTGCTGGGCCGCCTGGTGGCTGGTATCCGGGAGCGGGCCACCCGCCGGCTCTGGGCCCGGCTTGCCAGCACGGCCTCACCTGAGCTGCGCGCACGCTTGGAGGACCTGCTGGTGGTGCCAGAAGGGCGCCGACGCTCGGAGCTGGACCGGCTCCGACGCCCGCCGTTCAGCCCGACCATCACCGGGCTGGTCCAGGCCCTGGAACGCCTTGTCGAGGTGCGGGCCCTCGGTGCTGGGGACCTCGACCTGTCCCGCCTGCCGTCCCGGCGGATGGGCGCCCTGGCTCGCTACGCCGACCAGGCCTGGGCCACCCAGCTGGCCGACCTGGCCCCCGAACGACGGACCGCCACCCTGGTGGCGTTCGCCTACGTCCTCACGCCGAGTGCCCGTGACGACGTGATCGACATCTTCGACGTGGTCTTCGGGGACCTGCAGCGCTCGGCCACCGTCCGGGGCCAGCGGCGGCGGGCCGGGGAGCTGCGGGACTACGACAAGGCGGTGGCGAGCTGCACGCCGCCATGCAGGTCCTCCTCGAAGCTCTGGACGAGGGCGAGCAGGCCATCGCCGCGGCCCTCGGGGCGCTCCGCCAGGACCGGGGCCGGATCGAGCGGGCCCTCGGGACGGTGACCGCCCTCACGCGCCCGCCAGCCGACCCCTTCCACGAGCGGCTGGTGGCCTGCTACCCTCAGCTCCGCCGGTTCCTCCCGACCCTGATCGAGGCCATCCCCTTCGAGTGTACCGACGCTGCCCGTCCCGTGCTCGACGCCTACCAGGCGCTGGGGACCTGGCTGGCCGAGCGGCCCCGCACCACTCGCCTGCCCGAAGACGAGGTGCCGCTCGACGCGGTCAACGCCTCCTGGGAGCCCCATGTGAGGGACCGTGAGGACGGCACCGTCAACCGAGCGGCCTACGCCTGCTGCGTGCTGGACCAGCTCCGCACCCGCCTGCGGCGCCGGGACGTCTACGTCCCGCGCAGCACCCGTTGGGGCGATCCCCGAGCCGAGCTGCTCGCCCCTGAGGTCTGGGAACAGCAGCGTGAGCGAACCTGTGAGGACCTGGCCCTGAACGCCGACGCCGACGCGGCGGTCGCCGAGCTCGCCCGGGCCCTCGATGCCGCCTGGCGGCGCACGGCCGGGGGACTTCCCTCCAACCCCGACCTGCGCATCGAGGAACGGGACGGCCACGACGAGATCGTGATGAGCCCCCTCGATGCCGTCGACGAGCCAGCCTCGCTCGCGAAGCTCCGCAGCTCGGTCGAGGCGCTCCTGCCCGAGGTCGAGATCGCCGATGTCCCCCTCGAAGTGCATGGCTGGACCGGGTTCCTCGACGAGTTCACTCACATCAGCGGCACCCAGGGCCGGGCCAGCAATCTCATCGAGTCCGTGTCAGCCCTCCTCGTGTCGGAGGCCTGCAACGTCGGGCTCACCCCGGTCAGCGACGAGAGCCACCCGCCCCTGTCCCGGGACCGGCTGAACTGGGTGGCCCAGAACTACCTCCGATCCGCGACCCTCGCCGCCGCCAACACCCGCCTGGTCGACTACCACGCCCGGCTGGCCCTGGCCAACGCGTGGGGCGGTGGGGAGATGGCCTCGGCCGATGGGATGCGCTTCGTCATCCCCGTCTCCACCATCCACGCCGCCTACAACCCCCGCTATTTCGGTCGCCAGCGGGGCTCCACGCTATACACCTGGATGGCCGACACCCACGCCTCGTTCCACCAGACCCTGATCCCGGGCACTCAACGGGACAGCCTCTGGGCTCTCGATGGGCTCATGGCCAACCAGACGGTGGTCAGGCCCGAGACCGTGTCCACCGACACCGCCGGGGCCTCCGAGATCGTGTTCGCCCTGTCTTGGGCGCTGGGATTCCGCTACGCCCCACGCCTCGCCGACCTGCCTGACCAGCGTCTGTGGCGCATCGACCCGACCGCTCACTACGGGACCCTGGACAGCCTGGCCCGTCACCGCATCAACACCGGGCTGATCACCGGCCAATGGGACCAGATCTGCAGGTTGGCCGCCTCGTTGGAGGCACGCACCGTCACCCCCTCGGCCATCCTCCGGTCCCTGCAGCGGGATCCCAGCCCCTCCAGTCTGGCCCGGGCGCTCGGTGAGCTGGGCAGGGTGATCAAGACGCTACACATCCTGGACTACTGCCTGGACCACGAGTACAGACGGGCCATCCACCATCTGCTCAACCGGGGCGAGGCCCGCAACAGCCTGGCCAGGGACGTGTTCCACGGCCACCGGGGCCAAGTCCGTCGTCACTACCAGGTCGATCAGGAGAACCAGCTCGACGCCCTCGGCCTCATGGCCAACATCCTGGTGCTATGGCAGACCGTGTACATCCAGGCCGCCCTCGACCATCTCGCCGCCAACGGGTACCAGGCCAACCCGGCCGACATCGTCAGGCTCTCCCCCCTCGGCCACCCCACGATCAACCTCCAGGGGCGCTACCAACCCACCAGCCGCGCACCCACAGGTCGCCTTCGTCCCCTGCGCACGGTCGACTGACCTCCCACGTTCAGGATCCTGTACCGATCCTCGTCACAGGCCAGAAGCCAGACCTACTGACATAGCGGGGCAGTTGATGTAAGGCTGGAGTGGTCCTTGACCGAGTAATGGAGGACCAGCTCGGTCCCGGGGTAGGTGGTCTCGGTGTCGTTGAGGAGCTCGCAGAGAGCGGCCAGGGCGCGGGTGCGGCGGGGTGCGGAAAGGGGGTTGAGGCAGACCTCGAGCTGGCCGTTGGCGCAGCGCAAGTCGCCGGCGGCGCGAAAGGCCTCCCGAAGCAGGGCTCGGCCCTCATCCGCGGAGCGAGCATAGAGGGGACCCAGAAGACGGGCCAGTGCGGACTCCGAGTTGTAGGCGCTCATGCGCACGGCATGGGTGAGCAGCTTGCGCTCGGTCTCCAGCAGCCGCGCCTCCGGTCGCACCTGCGCGAGCGGAACCTTGTTCGGGGTGTGATCCCGCTCCGCCTCCAGGCTCCGGAGCACCTTCTGGGCCTTGCTGACCTCTTGCCCGGCTGCGGCATTGGCGATCTTGAAGCCGCGCATGGTTGGGCGCTGGGCCTCCTGGTTGCCGACCGCGGCCGCTCCGTAGGCGGCCTGGGCTTCGACCAGCCCGAGGCGGGCCCTGGCCAGCCGGCGGGCCAGTTTCTTGCGGGCGGGGTTGGGAACCAGCCGGGTGGGGTCGTCCACCACGGCGGCGTAGCTGTCCAGGGCATCGAGAGCGAAGTGCTGCCGCCCGTACTTGAAGTAATTCTCCTGCCGCCACCTGGCGAACATCCGGTAGGCCACCTCGGCGGCGGCGAGATCTGAGTGACTGGTCAGGATGGGGGTCTGATGGCCATCCGGGGTGAGCCGGGTAACCTGGCGTACGCGCAAGGTCTTCGGCTCACCCTTGTGGCGCTGGCTCAGACGCAGACGCACCCAGCGGTCAGCCAGGGAGTACGAGTGGACCACGCCATCGCGTTCCAGCTGATGCTCGGTGAAGCTGCGCTTGGGCTCGGATCGGAGTGGGCTCTTGCGATATGTGAGGAAGTCGAAGCCGGCAGCCACGATCTCCGCGAAGAACTGAGGCGACCACCCCCCGCGGTCGAAACAGATGGTGAGGCGCCGGTCGCCGACCAGGCGGCGCAACTCTGGTAGCAGCTCCCGGAGCTCATCCACCATGGAGGTCTGCAAGGGCGCGATCACTACCAGTACCGGATCCCCGTTGGCATCGCCGACCCAGGTTTCATGGGTTGCCGGCATGGCGATGCGCAGGCGGGTGCTGTGGGCCTTGGGCAGCGCCCGCTTGCCGTTGTACACGCGGACATGGCCATCTATGTATAGGTAGCCCATCGCTTCCGGGTGCGCTTGGGCGTGGCGGTGAGCCAGTCGTCCCATGAGCTGGCTTCCCAGTTTCAGGCCACCCATCTCGGCCAGTTTCCGGCGGAGAGTCTTGACCTCTGGGGCCCGGTCCAGAGCCAGCACCCGGCCCAGGTCGGCCGGCACGATCCGGGTCGCGCCCTCGGCCCGGGGTTCCCGGATCAGGGCCAGGAAGAAGAAGGTGAGCAGCGATGCCCGCAGTCCGTAAAAGCCGTTGCGGAGCTGGCCGAAGAGGTCGGATGCCTCCTCCAGCAGCCCAGTTGCGGCCAGGGCCGGCAACGCCAGCAGCAGTCCCAAGAGCGGCAGCTCAGCCCCCTCAGTGAAGACCGGCTCGGCCTCCACCAGCACTCCCGCCCGGGCCGCTCGACGCTCCTCGGTCCGGGGCGCCGGCGGGGCCACGGCCACCAGCGGCTCGGCGGAGTCCTCCTCCTGCCGCTCAACTGGCTCGGCCGCCGCCAGCCGCACCGCCGGCCCCGTCAGCCCCAGCACCCGCCGCACTGTGGTCACCGACAGGCCGACCTGATCGGCGATCTGACGCTGGTTCTTGCCCTCTCTGTTCAGGGCCAGGATCTGTCCCGCCACTTTCTCGGTCACCTTGGACGCCCGCTTGGGTCCATGCTGCCGGGGCAGCAGGCCCGCCACCGCATCCTCTGCGTAGGCTCGCTGCCAGCGCCATACGGTGACAGTGGTGGTGTCAAAGCCTTCGGCGACCTCTGCCACTTTGGCCGCCCCGCTCTGGAGAAGCTGGACCGCAGCCAGTCGGCGCCCCGCCTGGTCTCCGAGGCCCCAACTGTGGGTGGCCCATCCCTGAATGAAGAGCTGGCCCCCCTCCTTCGTCTCCAACAGGGCGGCCAGCGGGCCCACTTGCCGGGCCTCACCGGGTGCGAGGGCAAGGATCGCCTGCGCCGCTCGTGCCCCCATTCTGACTCCCGAATCCGACCCAAGCCTTACAGTTATTATGGCACTCTCGGGGCCGGATGTCAAGCCAAAGTGAGTACTTCGTGAATACGAATCAGGCCTACCTCGACGGCGCTATGTCAACAGGTCTGGAAGCAGTAAGCCTCTTGGCGGGTCAGCCCCCTATGGCGATCTTGAGCAAGCTGGATCCTACGGCAGCCCACAGCGTGTGGGCGGTGCCCGCTAGCCCTTCTGGAGCGATTGGCCCCAGGCGGGAACCGCTCCCGAGCCGCATCGGTACGTTCACTTGCTTGTACGTGCTTAATGAGTAGCCGAAGAGCCACACACCCCAGCGTCCTGATGGGGCCTGGTCAGCGGTGACCGTCCACACGTTGCCATCGACGATAGTCACTCCGAACTGTGTCCTCGCCCCAAAACGCCTGGGGACGCCTGCAGAGCCTCTGCGGAGCTCGTAGAAGCCACCATCCGTAGGTGAACTCAAGCCCAGTAGAACGCCGGAGGATGTGCAGCGCAGCGACGCAAGAGCTGACCCCGGTATGGTCCAGGTTCTCGTGATTGCACCAGTTGAACTGAGGATCTCCCGGACAGCAGTCTGGCTATCGCTTGTTGTCGCCACGTAGAGCCTAGGCCCGCACGCAGCGATGGCCGAGCCAATACCAGGCACCGAAGCGAGCACATGAGGAGTAGTCCCAAGCGTAGTCACGTTCGTGTCGCTGCCAGCACCAGTGATCGCCCACACGCCCGAGGCATCAGCGGCCAACGGATTCTCCCCAGGGGCTGTGGCTAGGGCTTGTCCCGAGTACACCGTGATCCTAGACAATCCGGGGACCGCCAGCCCGAGGATTGAATCCTGGTACGCCAAGTGTAGGGAAGCTGAGCTAGCTGTATTAGCCACCCATACGACGTGGCGATCCGGCAGCACGCTCATCGGAGCTCCGCCTACACGAGCTCGCGCCTGGAGGGCCCCGTTGCGCTCTGACACTTGCAATAAGCTCCCGTAAGCTGGGGTTCCGCTCCCAGGCTCGGGACTGGGAGCCATCACCCACACACTGCCAAGGCCCACTGCAAGCGCCACGGGCTTGGGGATCTCCGAAAGATGCTGCGTCGAGATCAACGCAACAGACACTTTCTGCAGTGCAGTGCCGCCGCCCAGCGAGGTCGCGCACGACGCGAGCAAGAGTCCCGCTAATGTCCCCGACCCTACTAGCCAGGTCACCTCAGCCATCCGTGGCAGGATATGGTGTCGCCCCACCCACGCCCGACCCCCCGGTGAAGCCAGGCCGCTCCGGAGAACCAAGACGATCAACGTCGCAGCCCGCAGCCGTACAATGACTTGCTTCCACCCATCGTTCCGAGCCGGCTGCTCCCGGATCCTAGCCCAGCGGAGGCTGTCGAGCGTGTCTTGTCAACCGAACGCACCTGTCACGAAGTTGAATGATCCGCTACCGCCAGAGGCAACGCGGAAAGTGACGTTCTCGCCGGAGACTCCCGTGATCGTCACCGCGCCTTCCTGCGTCGGCGTGTTATAGATCTTCACTTGGCCGCCTGTCGGCTGCTTGCAAGGGTCTGTTGGACTGAGCGCGACCATGATAATCCCCTGGGAAGGAGACTGAGTCAGAGCGCCAGCCCATAGGCCGTACGAATAGACTCCAAAGACCCCGCCGAAGGCTGCGCTGTCCATGGTCTGCAGATCGGAACCGGGATAGGGTCCCACTCGAGATAGAACGCCGGGCGCGATGGTTGGAGTGGTCGGGCACGCCGAGGGCACGGCGACAGGATTGCTCGGGGCTGGAGTGACGTCTTCGTTCGCCTTTACAGCCGCCTGTGCCTTCTTTTGGAATTGGACCTTGTAAGCGGGGGCAGATGTGGACTTTGGCACCACGTGGTTGCCAGCCAATCCGCCATTGGCATGAATAGCCATGATCACTAGCGCAAGGACGCCGACCACGGCCAACCCGCCTAAACCTCGTCGCCAACTGTTTCGTAGCCCGTTCATAAGCATCTGCCCAGGTACACCATCCGCCTGCTAACACATAACGATCCAATGGCCATCATTGGTACACTGAGTCGGACGACGACTCCAGCACCAAAGTGCTGTCGACTGGCTTCAAGGTATTGTAGAAGTTCGTCGATGCTTGGTCCGGGGAGTAGCCGCCGCGTGGGTACTGGCTCAGAGTGCCGAAGAAGTTCATATAGCCGACGTTGACATATACGTCGTACCAATCGGAAATCTGCCCTGAGTAATAGGCCTCCGGGAAGGGATAGTCAGCAGTCTGCCCGTAGGCAGCCTCATAGATCTGGGTTTGGGACCAAGCAGGACCCGCTAGGTAGGTGCCGGTGGACGAGACATACCCACAAGAACTCCCCGCAGCTGCATCTCCAAAGTCCAAGAGATCGGCGGACGAGGGGTTGTTGCTGTTGTAGCCTGAAAGGAACGCACCCGTCACTTGTACATTGCTGCTTGTCGCATAGCAGTCCCAGCCAGCCTCGGCGTCGTCTGCGGCGCGAACCGTGATCTTCCCGCTCTCGCCAGCACTGGCCAGGTATGAGCGGATGTTGCTGATCAAACTGCCCCACCAAGAACCTGCCTGGCTAATGCTACAGGCCCCTCCGAAGGGGCACTCGTGGTAGTTGTTGACCGCTACAGCCAGCTCGAGGTGAGGGCACGAGCCTACGGCGTGATACCAGCCATATGCGTACGAGTTGACTAGAGCACCTATCGCCCCATCGCCGACGAACGGGTAATTGGCGCCAGAGTCGAAGTTGTAGGCTCCGTAGCCGCCGTATCCAGAACTGGATGCTTCGTACCCGACTTGTCCGAAGTCGAGGATGTTAGTGACATTGCGACACCCATCGCCGGAGTCGAAAGATCCCTCTGAGGCCCCGAGTGTCCGCATAGTAGACGTTGACGTAGTCTCGATGTAGTAGGAGTGCGTGTAAGGAGGGGGTGATGCCGCAGCTACCGGACCTGCGGATAGTCCGCTCACAGCGAACGTGCCAGCACCAGCGACGAGCACAGCAATCGCGGCTCGCGCTGCCACACGATGAGATCTACCTCGTCGGAGAGATCGACGGTGACAGACCTGCATGGGCGGAGCCCTCCTGAGCACTAACTCTGGGACGGTACGCTTCGTGCCACGGGGAGTCAAATTCCGCGTTCGGCTAGGGCGAGCGCCCGAGCACGGTGAGTTCGGTGCTGCCCGCGCTTGACGCCCCATCCCTGATCGGCGTACACCCCTGCCACCGGAAGCGGCCGCCGGCAAGGCACTCCACGGGCCGCTGGGAGGCACCATGCCCAGCCCCACGGGTTCCGCCGCTCCGCCTCCGCCCCCCTGGGACCTGGAGCGCTGCCCAGCCACCCTGCTTGCCCAGCGGTACGCCGACCTGCAGGCCTTCGTCGCCTGGCTGAAGGCTCAGGACGTCCCGGCGCCCACCTGCTGGTACACCCACGGCTGGCTGGTCCACCGGCTGGCCGCCCTGCAGGCATGGAGGGCCGGCGCGTACGCGCCTGACGCCCACCCCCGGGATGCTGCCGACTGGTGGGCCGTGGGACTGGCCTCCCTGCAGCGGGACTGGGAGCCCTGCCTAGCTCACGAGGGCCGGCACCCGCCGCCCGACGCCCCCTGGGACGATCCCGTCCCCATCCCCGAGTTCGGCGCCTTCGTCCAGGCCGCAGCGCGAGAGAGAGCGGATCACCCTCCGGCGGCGCCCCGGACACGCCCCTCTCGGCAGGCTCCGCCGTGAGGACCTTCGCCAGCCGCTGGGGGCCGGTGATCACCAGGGCTGTCGGCTGGCTGCTGATCATCGCCTGGCTGGCCCTGCTCGGCTGGTGGATCTACACCGTCTACATCTCCGAGATCATCACCTGGATCCTCCTGACCCTGATCGCCTGGCGGCTGCGCCATATCGTGCGCCGGCTCTGGTGGAGATACGGCTGGTACTGGCCACTGCCCCCGGCCCCACCGCCCAGCCCTCCGCCGCCCTTCCGGATCTGCTGCGGCCGTGACTACCGGGGCTGGATCAGCGCGCCCGGGCAGATTGCGGTCCTGGTCCTGGGCCCGCCCCGCAGCGGCAAGACCAGAGGCGTCATCATCCCCAACGTCGCCGCCTGGGGTGGCGCGGTCCTGGTCACATCCACCCGCCGCGACGTCCTCGACGCCACTGCCGCCCGGCGCGCCCAGATGGGGACCGTCTGGGTCTTCGACCCTCTCGGCGTCGTGGGCCCCCTGCCTCCCCAAGCCCGGCGGCTCATCTGGTCTCCCCTGCGCGGCTGCCGCGACTGGGACACCGCCCGCCAGCGGGCCGAGGCGCTCGCCGTCGACACCGGCCGGGGCGTCGAGGACCCCAGCCACTGGCGCACCCGGGCCGCCCAGCTCTTGGCCGTCCTCCTCCACGCCGCCGCCCTGGAGGACCGCTCCATGGCGACCGTCTGCGCCTGGGCCCACGCCCAGCGCGCCGAGCCCGCTCAAGCCTTCTGCCAGAAGGCGGAGAGCCAGGCCGCCCTGGCTCTCTTGCAAGGGCTGCTGCGCACCCCCGACCGGGAGCGCGGCAGCATCTGGTCGGCCCTGCAGGGGATGCTCTCCCCCTTCGACACCACCAGGGTCTGCGCCGCCGCCGATGCCACCCCCGAGTTCCCCTTCGACCCCGATGAGTTCTTCTCCGGCCCCAACACCGTCTACGTCGTCTCCCCCTCCGACGCCGCCACCGACGGCGCGCCCCTGGTCGTGGGCCTGGTGGAGGAGCTGCGCCTCGCCGCCCTGCGCATCTCCGGCCCCAGCGGCGCCCTCCCCATCCCCTGGCTGCTCGCCCTCGACGAGGTGGCCACCATCTGCCCTCTGCCCATCCTCCCCCGCCTGCTGGCCGAGGGCGGCGGCCGCAACATGGTCACCTTGCTCGCCATGCAGGACCTCCGCCAGGCCGCCGCCCGCTGGACCCCCGCCGGAGCCCAGAGCTTCCTCACCCTGGCCGGCGCCAAGATGGTCCTCCCCGGCTACGCCGACGCCGACACCCTGCAGCAGCTGGAGACCCTGGTGGGCCGCCACCTGGTCTCCCTCACCACGACCACCTCCTCCCGCACCAAACGCCACGACCAGCGCCACGACGACGAGACCGAGAGCACCTCCCAGAGCTTCGTGGAGCAGCCCCGCATCCCCGCATCCGCCTGGCGAAGTGGGTACCCGGGCTCAGCCTGGGTCCTGATCGGCGCCGGCGAGCCCCAGCAGATCTCCCTCATAGACCCGGATCGCACCCAACCCTTCGCAGGCTGGCTGCGGCCCGCTGAGGAGGCCCCACAGCCGGCGGAAGCGGCTGCGCTCCCCCAGCAGTGACCGCCGACCGCGCCGTCCCTGCCACCGCGATCGCCAAGCGGACCGCGGCCTTGCTCCGCGACGCCCGGCAGCGCCCAGCGGGGCGAGCAGTGCTTACAAGGGACCGGGACGGATCCGGCGCCACACATCCCAACCGCGCACCTCTGCGATGAGTTTGAGCAGGGGATCGGCGACCCGGGCGAGGGTGGTCTCTTTCCCGTCCCCGGCGATGCCGTAGGCCAGCAGCGGAGCAAAGCGCAGGACGTAGCCATCCGCCCCGGGCTCGCGGCCCAGCTCAGGCTTGAGGTCAAGGGAAAGCTCCAGCGCCGCGGTCATGACCATGTCCACAAGGGCCACAACCTCGCCTTCCGTGAGCGGGCACCAGGGCGAGAAGCGAGCGCGGATCACCTTCTCGATCTCCACCTTGGCCTTTTGCGTGAGCTCGACCGGGTCCTCTGCCTCGCCGGTGAGACGCAGGCTTCGCTGGAGGCGGGCCAGGTTGGTAACCACCTGAGAGAGAGGAATGAGCGCATTCGCGATCGCCGAGCACGCGGTTGCCCAGGCCCGATCACCGCCGGCTCGTTGGGCCTCGGTGACTGTCGTTTGGAGTCCAGAAATTTGCTCCTCGACCTGCCGAGCGATGATCGCCAGCTCGAGCAGGGGATCCTTTTCCTCCCCCGTCTCGTGGATGGTCCTCTCAGCCGTGCGCGCCCACGCCTCGACCGTGGAGGTGAACCAGATGGGCGTCTTGCTGAGCACCCGGTCGGGGGCAGGGAAGACGCCGCGTTGACGCCAAGAGTGGAGGGTGCCTGGCTGGATGCCGAGCCTCTCTGCGATCTCCAGCGTGGAGAGTGGTTCGTCGACCGACGCGGCTCCTGGGGAGGTCATTGGCCTATCGTATGACATTGGTGCCGTCTGCGCAAGTCCTATATACGGCCTGGCTCTATGACATGGTGCAGATCAGCCCAAGCTCCTGCTATACTCTCGACCCATGATTGCGCTCGTCGATGAATCCATCCTCCTCAGCCGCTGCTACGCGCTCGGCTGCGTCGTGGTCCCGCTCGACCGCAGGGTGTCAACCCGGCGGGCCGTCCGCAGGGTTGCCCCAGGCCGCACCTTCCACTGGACCAAGGAGCGGCCTGAGGTCCGGCGCGCGATGCTCGGCGTTGCATCCCAGGAGGCGCTCCATCTTCTCGGCTATGTCCGCCGCCAGGTACCGCGACGAGAGCAGGAGAGTGCCCGGGCCGCCCTCCTGACCGCCTTGCTCGCCGACTTGGCTGAGCTCGGCGTTGTCGAGCTCCTCGTCGAGTCGCGCCAGGAGCACAACGACATCCGCGATCGCAACCTCATCGCCGCGCAGCAGCGCAAGGACCTTGCCCTTGCCCAGCTCGACTATCGTCACACCGGACCCAGGCAGGAGCCCCTCCTGTGGCTCGCCGACGCTTTCGCCGGCGCCGTCACCGCCGCCGTCCGGGGCGAGTCCCACCACCTGGCGGCGCTTCCTGCTGAGCTGCTCGTGGTCCGAACTCTCTGAAAACGCCGCGGCCCCAGGGTCCCGCGCATCCGTCGGTAAACCTGGGGCCACTTCCCGCGGCTACTGCCTTGGGCCGTATGTAGCATACCGCCAAGCACTTGACAACCGTCGCCCCGAAGGGCGAACTGCCTGCCCTGCCGCCCTCTGGGCCTTGCTGGCTGGTCCCATAGCCTTGTGGAGCGCGGCCTCCTCAGCACAGAATGTGCATATAGTATGCTTGGCTTGGTACGTGGAGATGGAGGGATTGCGGCTGTGATGACCGTCCACAAGATCGCTGCCGGGGACACTGTGCGCTACGTCGCCTACCTTGCCAGCCAGGGACCGGAGCGCCGCCGCGGCGACTACTACCTGGGCCACGAGGGGCGGCCCGCCGAGGGCCCCGGGGAGTGGCTCGGCCGGGGAGCTACTGCCCTCGGCCTCTCAGGAGAGGTGGACCGGGAGCAGCTGCTCCGCCTCTGGCAGGGCCAGGACCCCCACACCCGCCGTCGTCTGGGCTCTCGGAGATCAGTCCACCAGGGATAGGGTCGAGCAGGCGCACCAGAAGGCCGTCCAGGTCGCCTGCGCCCACCTGGAAGCCCATGCCCCCCTCGTCCGCCGCCGCATCGCGGGCCAGGTACGCCACGAGCGCGCCCAGGGGCTGGTCATCGCCCGCTTCCGCCATCACACCTCCCGCCAGAGCCAGGCCCAGCAGGCCGCGGGCGCCCCACCTGACCCCCAGCTCCACGACCACTGCGTCATCGCCAGCTGCGCCCTCCGCTCCCAGGACCGGGAGGCCCGGACCGGTAGATGGGCCGCCATCGACTCCCGCCCCCTCTACCGCATCGCCGCCGAGGCCGGCGCCGTGTACCGCGCCCAGCTCGCCCACGAGCTCCGCCAGCTGGGATACGGCACCGAGCGCCACGCCAGGTACTTCGAGGTCTCGGGAGTCCCCCCCAAGGTCCGCCAGGCCTTCAGCGCCCGCTCAGCTGAGGTCGAACAGGCCGTCTCAGCCTTCCGGGCCCGCCACGGCCGAGCCCCGACCGACGAGGAGGTGCGCGGGCTCGTCGTCCGCTCCCGCTCCCCCAAGACAGCCGTCCCAGAGGACGCGTTCTCGGCCTGGCGGGAGAGGGCCAGGGCCGCCGGCGCCGACCCCAAGAGCTGGGAGCCGGAGCCCCGCTCCATCCCCCAGGCCCCCTGGGCGGAGACGGTGAACGCCGTGGTCCAGGAGCTGACCGACCCCGAGAGCCCCCGCCGCCTCACCCACGCCTCCGCCACGGTCGACACCCGCACCCTCCGCGCCGCCGTGGCCGAGGCCGCCCAGGGCAGGGTCCCCGGCACCGCGGTGGATGCCCTCGTGGAGGCCGTCACGGCCAGCCCAGCGCTGGTCTCCCTCCCCCACGGTCTCTGGACCACCAGGGCCGCCTTGCAAGCCGAGCAGGCCGCCCTCAACGCCGTGGCGGCCCATCCCCAAGACCCGGCCCGGGCGCTGCCGGAGGCCGTGGTCGCCAGGGCGGTCCGGGAGTCCCCGGTGCCCCTAGACCCGGAGCAGGTGGCGGCGGTCCGGCTCGCCTGCGGGGGTGACGGCTTCGTGGGCGTCGCCTCCCCCGCCGGGGCTGGCAAGGGAGCGGTCCTGCAGGCCGTGGTAGCCGCCCACCAGGCGGCCGGAGGCAGGGCCGTCGCGGTGGCGGTCGCCGGCGCCACCGCCCAGCGCCTCGGCGAGCAGACCGGGGCGGACATGTCCTGCACTCTCGAGGCCTTCGTCCTCCGGGTCGAGACGGGCCGGATAACCCTGGGGTCCAAGGACGTGGTCGCCCTCGACGAGGCCGGCGTGATCGAGACCACCAGGTGGGCGGCCTTCCTCGAGGCCGCGGGCAAGGCCCGGGTCGTCGCCGCCGGCGACGCGGCCCAGCTCTCCCCTATCGGGCCAGGGGGCCTCTGGCCGGTCCTGATCGATAGGGCCCCCACCGCCCTCCTCACCACCGTGTACCGAGCCGACTCCCCCTGGGCCAGGGACGCCTGGGCCGCCCTGCGGGCCGGGGCCTCCGCCGAGGCCCTCCAGGCCTACGCGGATCGCGACCTGGTCGTGGTGGCCGGGGACCGCGAGCAGGCCAGAGCCGCCGCCATAGCCCGCTGGGACCAGGATCGCCAGGAGCTGGCGGCGAGGGACCTGGGGGTGGACCAGCTGCTGCTCACCACCGACGGCACCAGAGCCGAGGTGGTAGACCTCAACCGCAGGGCCCAGGCGGCCCGCCTGGAGAAGGGCGAGCTCCAGGGGGAGCCGGTCGCGATAGGGCAGGGGGCGGAGCAGGCGGTCCCTGCTGAGGTGGAGACCGGCCCCACCCTGTTCGCCTACCCCGGGGACCGGGTGGTCACCACCCGCCCCGTCTACGGCGTCAAGGCCCAGGGCAAACCCACAAGGCGGGTCGAGAACGGCGAGACCGGGGTGGTGGTCGCCACCGACCAGAAGGTCGGCACGGTGACCGTGCGGCTCCGGGACCGCGACTGGGTGGTGGACCAAGAGCACCTCTCCGCCCTCGACCTCGCCTATGCCCAGCACCTCTACCGCGCCCAGGGCAGGACAGTGGCCGAGGTCCTGGTCTGCGGCGGCGGCTGGCAGACCGACCGGACCACCGGCTACGTGGGGGTGACCCGGGCCCGCGAGACATCGGTGGTGATCACCGACTCCGGCAGCCTCGACACCCCCGAGGGAGACATCCAGGCGGCCCTCCAGGCGCTGGCCGTCCGCTGGGCCGAGGCCCACCCCGCCGTGGCTGCCACCACCCTCCTCCAGCAGGCGGAGCTGGTTGCCGCGGCCCCGGCCGAGCTGGCTCAAGAGCCAGAGGCTGACCAAGAGCCGGCTTCCGAACCTCCCGAGCCAGCCAGAGAACCAGAGCCTGGCTGGACCCTGGGTGACGAGCTGGCGAGGGACCGGGGGCGGGAGTGAGAGGAGCCTTGGTCAGGACTAAAGACGGATGCCTGGAGGACCTGACTCAGGGGAGTTTTCCACAAGAGAGTCTCGCGTCAGCGAGTCTCGACGGTATAGATACGACGGTATAGATACGACGGTACCCCCCCTTTTTGATCTCGCTCACCTACCGGAAACTCCCTACCTACCTACCGGAAACTCCCTACCCCGCATGGCTGCGTCGGGAGCGCCGCTGGGTACGAACCCCAGAGTTCACTCGGGGTGGGCGAGACGCCGGAGTATCGCTCCGATAGGTTCCAACGTCGTCGCCTCCGCGGCCTTCTCTTCCGCCCAGGCCGCCTCGGCCACTGCTGCCGACTCAAGCCGGGAGCGGCTTAGAGCGGTGTCTGCTGCCAGCAGGCGCCTCAGGGGGTCACCGCCGCCGGTGGAGAGCTGTGTGGCCACCCACTCTGAGGGCCGCCGCGCAAGGACCTCCTGGAGGACCTTGGTCTGGCGAGGGGATGGCAGTCGGCCCTGATATGTGCGCCGCCAGGCTGTTAGGACCGCTTGCGGGAGCCCGGTCGCGGGCATGGTGACCCGAGGGCTGCGGGCCACCTCCAGCCGCCACATCCCCACCGCCCTGCCCTTCACCAGGTCTGCTTGGTAGCGAAGGTCGTGTCTGGTGAGCACCAAGCACGCCTGACGGACCCGTTGCGCGACCCGCCACCGCTCCGACCAGTGCTCCAGGCGGAGGAGCTCGGCTACAGCCGGGAGGTTCCGCTCCTCAGTGAGGCCCTTTGGGGGACCCGCGAAGAGGCTGTACCGCCGCGGCTCCCGAAGGGACTCCGCCTCGAGGAAGGTCCAAAGCCGGCCGGCCACCGAGTCGGCGGCGGTGATCGCATCCCAGGTTGGGGCGTGCAGGAATGTCACGCTGCCCGCTTGCAGGAGCTGGGCGATCTCCTCGGAAAGGGTTACCCACCCCTGACCGCCGCCCCGAGTCGTGACGAAGGCCCGGTCCAGCAGACCCCAGAGCAGCGCCTCTTCATGCCCGTCAGGCGCTCTAAGCGCGGACTCGACTGTCACGCTGCGGAGCCGGCCGAGGGAACCGCGGACGAGGCGGCGGGTCTCGCCGCCAATAGACTCGTGGCCGATGAGCCGGGCAGCGGATCCGAGGCTGAACTTCACCCGCCGGTCTGCGGGGCAGCCCTCGCGGAGATACTGGGTTGTCAGCTCGGCGAACAGCCGTTGGTCGGCGACGGTCAGCGGCTGCCCCGCCACCTGCCGGAACTGGCGGCCGTAGAGGACTGAGGGCGCGATGAGTTCCAGCTGGACCGGCCTGGGCCGCACGTCCCAGAGAGGTGCCCGGGCTAGGTTGGTTTCGTGTCCCAGGGTCTGGGAGCCCCTGCCGCCGAGGGCGGCCGCCACCCGACTACTGGTCAGCTGCGTCACCGTGGGAACCGCTGGCGCTGGGTCGGGGCTGGGCGGGAGTGGGGAGCGGATGTGGTCAGCTATCGAGGGGTCCTGCCCCGGGGAGCCGGGCTCGGACCGTGGAGGCAAGGCTGGGCTCGTCCTCGAGCAGGTGAAGCAACGCTCGCATCACCTCGCTCGCGTCGGCCTCAGCATCGAGGGCGAACTGCTTCAGGAAGCGGTGCTGCTCCCGTGCTAGGTCGAGGGTGTAGCGGATGGGCCGGGCAGTCGTGGTGGGTGGGCGCTGCGCTTCGGCCACATCAAAGGGGCGTGCTGAAGGGGGCATCTCCCGCGCCACGGTCGCGGCTTCGACCTCTTGGTCCAGCGGTTGTTTGATTGCTACCTGGCGCATCCGGGTCAGCAGGTCGGCGGCTCGCGCCTCACCGCTCATGCTGCTGCCGCCCGAGCCAGGAGTTCGTCTACGACTGGCTGGTAGTGGAGCAGGTCTGTCGGGGCTAGGAGCGTGGGTCAGAACCTTCCCACAGGCGGGGTGAAGATGAGAACATTTGTACATGAGCTCAACACCCTCCAACGACCCGGACGTGCTCTTCGACATGGGCGACTCGGTGGATGTGCAGCGGGCGCCCCTGGTACCTGCGGGCAAGAACAAGACCTTTCGCCCGTATAACCCGGCGCAGGGATTCCTGCTGCCTCCGAGCCTGGATGACTGGCTGCCCCAGAACCATGTG
>DAHWNZ010000037.1:0-26495 GCA_027339635.1 Candidatus Dormiibacterota bacterium | reverse complement strand
CCGGGCATCGTGGTTTACGACAGCTTTGACCGCAGGCCCACCAGGCTCAAACTGCGCCGCCACCCGACATCGTTACAGCTTTCCCAAGGGGAGGTGGCGGACCCGCGCTGGCCATGGCTCAGCCGTGCCGCTGCCCTGCAACTCTCAGCAACGAGGGATTGCGGCCACCCCCAATGGGCAGGCCGGGGGAACCAGGTTCGAAGCGAGCACCGGGCGAGGAACTCGCCGCCGTCACCCAACCATCCTTGACATCGCGAGTCCGGCTCCTCGTGGCGCTCAGCGGGCCTCCAGCTACCCGAGGCGCGAGTTCACGGCTGTGGTCGGCTCATCGCTCGAGTAACCTGTTAAGGCTTTGACCTTGACAGTCACCTCCCAAACCGAGACTCGACTACGCCGTCAGGAGCTGCTCGACACCTATGGCGAGCTGCTCACGGCGCGCCAGCAGGAGGCCCTGCGGCTGCAGTTGGAGGAGGACTGGTCCATAAGTGAGTTGGCGGAATCCATGGCCGTGTCACGAGCGGCCGCCCACGATTTGGTGCGACGCGGGATGCTTCGCATGGAGGTGTGGGAGTCCAAGCTCGGGATCTGCCGGCACCTGAGAGAGGTGGAGCGGGAGCGCCAGGACCTGGAGGCGAGGGTCAGGCAGCTGGAGGAGATGCTGGCGGCCGGGGGGCACGGGTCCCTTGTTTGACACGCTCACAGAACGTCTGAGTCTGGCGTTCAAGCGGTTCACGGACAAGGGCAGGCTGACACCAGACGACGTTGAGGTGGGACTTCGCGAGGTCCGGCTGGCCCTGCTCGAGGCCGACGTCAACTTCAGGGTCGCTCGAGACTTCATCGACCGCGTTCGAACCCGCGCTGTTGGGGCAGACGTGCTGGAGAGCCTGACTCCCGGTCAGCAGGTGATCAAGATCGTCTTCGAGGAGCTTGTCGACCTACTGGGCGGACAGGATGCGGGCATCGCTTACAGCCCAGAGCCGCCCACCACCATCCTCTTGATGGGCCTGCAGGGGGCGGGCAAGACCACGACCGCTGTCAAGCTCGCACTGCTGGTGCAGCGGGCAGATCACCGCCCGGTGCTGGTCGCTGGCGACCTCCGCCGCGCAGCGGCCGTTGAGCAGTTGCAGACCCTTGCCGCCGAGCACCGCCTGCCAGTGCTGGTAGCAGATGCCACCAAAGGGCTCGCCCAGGGGGTGGAGAGGGCCGTGGGCGAGGCCAGGCGGCAGGGAGCCGACGTGGTCATAGTCGACACCGCGGGGCGCCAGCACCTGGACGCCGAGCTGATGGTGGAGCTGGACACCATCCACCAGCGCGTGAGGGTCGCTGCATCGCTTCTGGTGGTCGACGCGATGACCGGCCAGGAGGCGGTCAAGGTGGCGGGCGCCTTCAAGGAGCAGGTCGGGGTGGACGGCGTGGTCCTCACCAAGCTTGACGGGGACGCTCGGGGTGGAGCGGCGCTGTCCATGCGGGCGGCGATCGGCCTCCAGGTGTGGTACTGCGGCGTCGGCGAGCGGCCGAGGGACCTTGAGCCGTTCCATCCCGAACGGATGGCCCGCCGCATCCTGGGGATGGGTGACGTGCTGACCCTGATCGAACGCGCACAGGACGGGTTCAGCGAGGAGGAGGCCCTGTCCGCCCAGGAGCGGATGCGCCAGGGCCGGTTGACTCTTGACGACTTCGTCAGCCAGCTGCGGCAGATCCGCAAGCTTGGCCCTCTGGAGTCGGTGATGGGGATGATCCCCGGGGGCCGCGATCTCATGAAGGCCAGGGGGGCCGCGGTCCCCGACGAGGAGCAGCTGCGCAAGCTGGAGGCGATCGTGCTCTCGATGACCCCAGAGGAGCGGCGGCGCCCAGAGATCGTCGATAGCTCCAGAAGGCGGCGGATCGCAGCAGGGAGTGGCACCACTCCGGTGGATGTCTCCCGGTTGATCAAGAGCTTCGCGCAAATGCAGACGGTGATGAAGAGCCTGACCGGCGGCAATGGCCGGCGGCGTATTGCCCAGGAGTTGCTCCGCGGTCCAGGCGGCGGATTGCCGCTGATCAGAGGATGAGGGCGGTGGGAACGAAGTATCCGACGTTCGAGCTTTGGAAGGAGACCAAGAAGTGGCAGTGAAGATCAGGTTGAAGCGCATGGGAGCCAAGAAGCGTCCCTTCTACCGGGTGGTGGTGGCGGACGCCCGGTCGCCCCGGGATGGCCGGTTCATAGAGTCGGTAGGCTATTACGACCCCCTGCGCGAACCCAAGGTGGTGAAGCTGGACGACGAGCGCATCCGCCAGTGGATGGCCACCGGTGCCAAGCCGTCGGACGCGGTGCGGGAGCTGTTGGAGCGAGCTGGGATGATCGAGTCTCGCCCGCGCCCTGCCCGTCCGGCCGCCGCCGGTGCCCAGTCGTCCGCCCCAGTGGCAGCAGACGCAGATGGACAGGTGGCCGAGGAGGTCTCGGCGGAACCCGAGGCGGAGGCGCTGGACCAGGCGGCCACGGCTCAGGGGCCGGAGAGCGAGGCGACGGCGGAGCAGGCCGTGGTGGACGAGCCGTCGGATGCCTGACTACGGGGAGCTGGTCAGCTACATGGTCAAGCAGATCGTCAGTGACCCGGACCAGGTGCAGGTGGTGACTGAGCAGGATGCGCACCGAGCCTCGGTGAGGATCGCCACGGCACCGGGCGATCTTGGCAAGGTGATAGGTCGCAACGGGCGCCACATCGAGGCTATTCGGATGGTGGTGCGCGCCGCCTCCCTGCGGAGCCGTGACCGCGTGCAGGTGGAGGTCGTCGATTGACCTCAGGGGACCCCCTCATCCGTGTGGCTCGAGTGGTCAAGCCACACGGACTCGACGGAGAGGTGTGGCTGGAGATGCTTGGCGGACCCGCTGAACGTCTCACGCCCGGCCTGCCGGTCTTGGTGGACGGGCGCCGCTTGGAGGTGGAGGCGGCCGCGCCAGGTGGCCGGGGCGTCCTGTGCCGTCTATCGGACGTGAACTCCGCGGCCGCTGCCGCGCGGCTTCAGGGCTCCTACCTCGAGGTGGAGCCGGCTCTCCTTCGCGACCTTCCGGAAGGGGAGTACTTCGACTTCCAGCTGGTCGGCCTTAGGGTGGTCGACGAGCTTGGCAATGAGTGTGGCGAGCTGGTCGAGGTGGAGGCGTACCCCGCCCACGATGTGTACCTGCTGCGCCTTCGCGACGGCGAGGTCAGGGTGCCGGCGGTCGCCGAGGTGGTCTCCATCGACCTTGGCCAGGGCACCATCCAGGTGCCGTCGAACTACCTAGGAGGCTGGGTGGATGCGGTTTGACGTGGTGACGCTCTTTCCCGAGGCGTTCCCAGGCCCCCTTTCAATCGGGGTGATGGGGCGGGCCCTGCAGGAGGGGCTGATCGAGATCAGCACCCATGACCTGCGGGCCTGGGGCCTGGGACAGCGGCGCCAGGTGGACGACGAACCGTTCGGGGGAGGTCCCGGCATGGTGCTGCGACCGGAGCCGCTGTTCGCAGCAGTACGCGAGGTGAGCGCTCTCCCCTTCCTGCCCGATCCCTATCCGGTGCTGCTCTCGGCACATGGACGGCGGCTCACATCCTCTCTGGCAAGGAAGCTCTCGAGGCTACCGCGTCTGCTGCTGGTCTGCGGCCGCTACGAAGGGGTGGACGAGCGGGTGCGGATCGGGCTCGGACTGGACGAGATTTCCATCGGGGACTTCGTCGTCAGTGGGGGCGAGCTGCCCGCGCTGGTGCTGATCGAGGCGGTCTCCCGGCACATCCCGGGTACCCTGGGAGATCCGGAGTCGGCAGTTGACGAGAGCTTCGCCGAGGGGTTGCCGGAGTATCCTCACTACACTCGGCCGGCGGTGTTCGAGAATCTTGAGGTTCCCGAGGTGCTGCGAGGGGGCGACCATGCGAAGATCGCTTCCTGGAGACTCGCGGCGGCCAAGGAACGCGCTCGGCGCCTGCGGCCGGATCTACTGAACCGTGATGGGGCGGGGGTTGCCGAACAGACAAGGTTGGTTGGAGGCTGGACTCTTCCCGAGTCCGCTCCAGCACGGGAGGTGAAAACTTGAACATCATCGATCTCCTTGAGGAGGAACAGCTCCGCGCCGATGTTCCGGAGTTGAGGCCGGGAGACACGATCCGGGTGCACGTGAAGGTCGTCGAGGGAACTCGCGAGCGCATCCAGGTATTCGAAGGCGTTGTCATCGGCCTCCAGAGCGGAGGGGTCCGGCAGTCCGTGACCGTGCGGCGCACGGCTCACGGAGTCGGAGTTGAACGGACCTTCCTTATCCATTCACCCCGCCTGGCGCAGATCGAGGTTGTCCGTCACGGCAAGGTCCGCAGAGCCAAGCTCTACTACCTGCGCGGGCGTGTCGGCAAACAGGCCAAGATCCGCGAGCGCCGCGAGGTCACGCCCAAGGTGCTCAAGGCCGCGGTGGCGGAGGTGGCAGAGGAGCGGCCCGTGGTCGAGGAGGCTGCCCCCGCGCCGAGGCGGCGCTCGCTGCGAGGCCGCGGCAAGGCGGACTGAAGATGTCGCGGGTGCGTCGCGTGGCGGTGGACATCCTGGTGCGTGAGATCGTATCTCGCGGATCCTTCCCTAGACTGGGCGGGTGACCGTTTCCAAAATGAGCAGGGCCATTGTGGTGTCGCGCCAGGCGGCTCGGTCCGAGCCCCTCGCCAAGGCGCTTGAGAAGCATGCGATGGAGATGATCGCGTTCGATTCGAGTGCCAAGGCGATGGCTGCTCTGGAGCAGACCCCCGCCGATGCGGCCCTGATTGAGGTGGCGGCCGAGGACAGCGAACTCATCCCTCTGATCCGGCAGATCCGCTCCAGCATCCTTCATGCGCCCATTCCGGTGGTCTTGGTTGCAGCGGACCCGGGATCTCCCCAGATCGCGGCGGCGATGGATGCCGGTGCCAGCGAGAGGATCTCCCGCAGCCTGCCGGCGCAGGAGGTGGCGGCCCTGCTCAACGCCAGGGTGGGGGCCGCAGCAGCCCCGGTCAGACAGGAGAAGGGCCAAGGAGAGCTATGGGTCGTCTGTGGCCCCCGCGGCGGGGTGGGTAGGACCATGTTGGCCAGCAACCTCGCCGCCATGGCTGCGGGAACCTATCGGGTGGCCCTGGTGGACAATGTGCCCCGGTTTGGGAGCGCTCTGCTCGCTTTCAACCTTCCGCCGCAGACCCCAACCTGGGTGGAGCTGACCACGGTCGGGCCCGAAGAGGAGATATTCGACCGTCTTCCCCGCCACCCGAGTGGGGTTTCCGTGCTCCCGGCCCCGGGCCGCCCGGAGCTGGCTGACTCGGTCTCACCCGCTGCGGTCGACGCCATGATCCTGCGCCTTACCCACGCCGCCGAGCTGGTGGTGGTGGATCAGGGCGGGCGGCTGGACAACGGCGGGATCGACATGTTGGAGCACGCGGATCACATGGTGGTGGTGGGGACCCCCGACAATCCGGGGGTTTATGCGATCCAGGCGTGGTTGCGGATCTGCGATCAGCTACAGATTCCGCGCGACCGGATCGCCGTGGTGCTGAACTGTGTCCTGCCCTACCACCAGATTGACTCCGACCGCGCCTCCAAGGTGCTGGAGCAACCCGTCCTGGGAGTCCCCCATGCGGGGATTGACGGGGTGCGGTCGCTTGCCGCCGGGGAGCCGCTGGCCTGGCGCCACCCCGGCAACCGCTGGGTCAAGTCGCTCAGGTCCACGATGGCCCAGATCTCCCCGATCCTGACGTCCAAGCTCAAGCGCTGACCCGAAGCGATCGGCGGGGGCAGCGGCTGTTACGCAGCTCCGGTGGGTTCCTTGCCCTCGGGCCAGTACTGCTCCTCCAGGATCTCCTGGTCCGCCAGCCCCGATCGCCGCATGATCGCGCGCGAGTTGGCGATCATCCCCGGGTGCCCACAGAGGTACACCATGCCCCGGCCAGGCGAGACCCCCCAACTGTCAGCGTGCTTGCGCAGGACGTCTTCAACCCGTCCCCTTTCACCAGTCCAAGTGTTCTCATTCCAGGGGCGGCTCACCGTGGGCAGGTACTCGAACCAGGACTCGCTCAGGGCCAGATCCGCCATCTCCTGGGAGTAGCCGAATTCATGGCTGAAGCTGGCACCCTGCAGTAAGGCGATCTTGGGTCGGGCAGCCGGAGCCATGTCTGCTCCCATCTTGAGATGCCGGAGCATGCTGGCGAAGGGGGCGATCCCCGTGACCGTGGCGACGAAGAGATTGACCCTGTCCGGGGCCAGCCCGGTGCGCATGAACAAGCCCTTGGCACGTTTGCGCATCAGCAGGCGCGCTCCCGCCCCGAGCGGATGCAGGTGAGGGGTCAGAGCGCCTCCAGGGATCTTCTCGATGAAGAACTCAAGCTCTGGGTCCGCAGGGGCTGAAACTATGGAGTAGGGCCGCTCCAGCACTCGGCCGTCGAGTTCCACCCCGAGCGTGGCGTACTGCCCGGCCCGGAACGCGAACGGGTTCTGGGGCCTGACCCTGATGGCCCAGAGGTCCGCTGAGAAGTCCTCGCGGGCGACTATCTCGACGACCTCGTACTTGTCGGCTAGGTCGGTGGCCAAACTCTCATATCCTCTTTGGTGAAGGTCCTGCAGGGCCAGTGTATCGACGCCACCGGATGCGATCGGTGAGATTGAGATCACGGGGGGGCGGGAAGGGTGTTGTTAGAATCGCCACGCCTTCCACCATCTGGTAGCCAGGAGCTGAAACCAACTCATGCCAAGCCGCAGCCTCATCATCGTCGAGTCGCCGAGCAAGGCGCGGACGCTAACCAAGTTCCTTGGTGACAAGTACGAAGTGAAGGCCTCCATGGGGCATGTGGTGGACCTGCCCCGCTCCAAGCTCGGAATCGACGTTGAGGCCGACTTCGCCCCTGACTACACGGTGATCAAGGGCAAGGAGAAGCAACTGGGAGACCTGAAGACCGCCGCTAAGAGGGCGTCCCGGGTCCTGCTGGCGGCCGACCCGGATCGCGAGGGAGAGGCGATCGCCTGGCACATAGCCAACCAGCTGAAGTTGAAGGCTCCGGAGCGGATCGTGTTCAGGGAGGTGACCAAACCCGCAGTGGACGCGGCCCTCGCCCAACCCCGCCCGATCGACCAGAACCTGGTGGACGCCTACCAGGCCCGGCGCGCCATAGACCGCCTGCTGGGGTACAAGCTGAGCCCCCTGCTGTGGCGGAAGATTCGCAAGGGGCTTTCGGCGGGACGGGTGCAGTCGGTGGCGCTGCGCCTGGTGTGCGACCGCGAGGACGAGATCGAGGCCTTCGTGCCCACCGAGAGCTGGACGATCGACGCGGTCCTACAGACGGACCGCGAGGAGGAGGTCAGGGCGCGCTACCAGGGCCCCCTGGACACCACCGGCACGGCTCGGCCTCGTGGTCGAGGCAGGAAGCCGGCGGCCGAAGAGGCCGGGCCAACCGTGGCGGACGAGGCCGCGGCCCAGGCGGTCATCGACGCCGTGCGCAAGGCGGAGTTTGCGGTGTCCGGGGTGGAACGCCGCCGAGTCCGGCGCAGCGCTCCCCAGCCGTACATCACCAGCACCCTGCAGCAGGACGCCTCGGCGCAGCTGCGCTTCAGCCCGACCAAGACGATGCGGGTCGCCCAGCAACTCTACGAAGGGGTCGAACTGGGTCCGGAGGGTGCGACCGGTCTGATCACCTACATGCGCACCGACTCATCTCGGCTGAGCCCCATCGCGGTGGAGCAGGTCAGGAGCTTCATCGAGGAGAGATTCGGAAAACCGTACCTCGCCAGCGCCACTGCGGCCCGCCGGCCCGGTAAGGCTCCGGTCGCGAGCCAGGACGCCCATGAGGCGATCCGCCCGACGTCCGCTCACAGGACCCCTGAGGACGTGGCCACCTTCCTCACCGCAGATCAGGCGAAGCTCTACCGGCTGATCTGGCGGCGGTTCACCGCGAGCCAGATGAGCGCCGCCGAGTTCGACTCCACCAGGGTGGACATAGCGGCCGCTGGCCATCGCTTCCGTGCGACCGGCAACGTGCTTGTCTTCGACGGGTTCCTCAAGGTTGCTGGCAGCGAGGACCGTCAGGACGAGCTCCTCCCCGACCTTGTCGACGGGCAGGTTCTCAAGTGCCTTGATCTGCTCCCCGAGCAGCACTTCACCCAACCGCCCCCACGCTTCACCGAGGCCAGTCTGGTGAAGGAGCTGGAGGAGCGCGGCATCGGTCGACCCAGCACCTACGCTCCCACGGTGGAGCTCATTCAGACGAGAGGGTACGTGCGCCAGCTGGAGCGGCGGCTTCATCCGTCGCCCCTGGGCAAGGCGGTCAACGAGGCGCTCACCGGCCAGTTCCCGGCGGTGGTGGATTTCGGATTCACGGCAGAGCTCGAGCGCAGGCTCGATGGGATCGAGACCGGGGAGTCAGCCTGGGTGCCGGTGGTCAGGACCTGGTATCAGCCGTTTGCCAAGGTCCTCGAGGAAGCCCAGGAGAGCATGCCTCGGGTCAAGATCCAGACCCAGAAGGCCGACGGGGAGTGTCCCAAGTGTGGAGCCGAACTGGTCGTGCGAAGTGGCAGGTTCGGGGACTTCGTGGGCTGCAGCCGCTATCCCGAGTGTGACTACATCCAGGGTAAGGAGGAACGCACCCCCGCGGAGCAAATCGGCGAGGACTGCCCTCAGTGCGGCAAACCGCTGGTGCGCAGGTCCGGGCGCCGGGGTCCGTTCATCGGGTGCTCCGGGTATCCGAAGTGTCGCTTTGTCCGCTCGGAGGCTGGCCCGGAGGGCGCCACGGCCCCGGCGAGGGCGGCCGCCGAACCGACCGGGGATAAGTGCCCCGAATGCGGCCAGGACCTGGTCAAGCGCATGGGAAGGTTCGGACCCTTCATCTCCTGCTCTGGATATCCCAAATGCCGCTACCGGCCACCCAAGGAGACCGTCGTCGAGAAGGGGCCAGCAGCCCCCACTGTTGCTGCCAAGCGGGCGCCCAAGCGCCGCGCGACCAAGGCCTCCAAGGAGCCAAAGCCCCAGCCTGTGGGATGAGCGCCCGGGGCCCCGACAGCCGTCGGGTTAGAATTTGAGTTCCGTGGTTTCCCCTCAGAGCTCAGCCCCTCATGCCACCACCATCTTGGCGGTGCGGCGAAATGACGCGATCGCTGTGGCCGGGGATGGCCAGGTCACCGTGGGCGACGTGATCATGAAGCATCGCGCCCGGAAGGTTCGGCGCCTGTACCACGACCAGGTGGTGGTTGGGTTCGCCGGCTCCGTGGCCGACGCCTTCACGCTATTCGACAAGTTTGAGCGGCAGCTGGAGCAGCACCAGGGGAACCTCCTGCGCGCGGCGGTCGAACTTAGCAAGGAGTGGCGGACGGACAGGTACCTGCGCCACCTGGACGCCATGCTGGTGGTGGCTGGGCAGAGCCAGCTGCTGCTTCTCAGCGGGGACGGGGACGTGATCGAGCCCGACGACGGCATCGGGGCCATCGGGAGCGGGGGGCCGTACGCTCACGCGGCAGCTCGTGCCCTGGCTCTGCACACAGACCTGTCGGCGGCGGATATCGCCCGACGGGCGCTCGAGATTGCGGCCTCGCTGTGCATCTACACCAACGACGAGATCTCGGTGGAATCCCTGGAGGGCCCCGAAGGTGGCGCAAGTGCTGGAGGTTGACCTCAAGCCGGCCGAGATCGTGACCGCGCTCGACTCCTACATAGTTGGTCAGCAGGAGGCGAAGCGGGCGATGGCCATCGCCCTGCGCAATCGGATGCGGCGGATGCGGCTTCCGATGGAAACGCGCGGCGACATAGTGCCGAGCAACATCCTGCTGATCGGCCCGACGGGAGTCGGTAAGACGGAGATCGCCCGCCGCCTGGCGCAGTTGACCAACTCCCCCTTCATCAAGGTGGAGGCGACCAAGTTCACCGAGGTCGGCTACGTGGGTAGGGACGTCGAGTCCATCATTCGGGACCTCCTGGAGCAGACAATCACCCGCCTGCAGAGCCAGCGGGTGGCCGAGGTCGAGGCGGAGGCGACCAAGCGCGCTGACTCCAGGATCGTCGACCGTCTTTTGGAGGTGGAGGCGTCGGCCCCTGCGGAGGCATCCGGCACCGTCTCCGCCGATCCAGCCCCGCCCGCCGATTCGGACGATCCGGGGCGCCGCTTGGCGCGGAGGAGGCTGCAGGCCAGGCGCCGCCAGCTGGCGCGCAAGTTGGCCGCCCGCAAGATGGAGGATCGCCAGATCGACATCGAGGTTGAGGAGGCGTACTCCGCCCCGGTCGAGGTGTTCTCCGGCACGGGCTATGAGGAGATCGGGTGGTCCCTGTCGGATTTCTTCAGCCAGCTCGCTCCGCCTCGCCGGAGGCTGCGGCGGATGAGTGTCGCCGACGCGCGCCGCACCCTGGCCCAGGAGGAGACGGAGCGGCTGGTCGACCTCGATCGGCTGTATGACGACTCGATCCACATGGTGGAGGAGAACGGGATCGTGTTCATCGATGAGGTGGACAAGATAGCCGGGCCGTCGGTGGAGGCACACGGCCCCGACGTCAGCGGGGCCGGAGTGCAGAGGGACCTGCTGCCAATCCTGGAAGGTTCGACGGTGAGCACGCGCTACGGCTCAGTCTCCACGGAGCACGTCCTCTTCGTGGCCGCGGGAGCCTTCAGCTCAACCAAGCCCTCGGATCTCATCCCCGAGTTCCAGGGTCGCTTCCCGATCCGGGTCGAGCTGCGCTCCCTAGAGGAGGCGGATCTGCGGCGGATCCTGGTGGAGCCGAGCAACGCACTGACCAAGCAGTACCAGGCCCTGCTGGGCACCGAGGACGTTGTGCTGGAGTTCTCCGACGACGGGGTGGCGGCACTGGCCCACCACGCCTTCCTGGTCAACGACCGTGACGAGAACATCGGCGCGCGCCGGCTCTTCACCGTGATGGAGCGGGTTCTGCAGGAGATCTCGTTTGCCGCCGAGCAGTACCGAGGTCAGACCGTCATGGTCGATGCCGAGTTCGTGCAGACACGAATCGGGGACCTCCTCAGGGATGAGGACCTGCGCCGCTACGTCCTCTGAACCGACCTGCTCGAAGGGGGACGGCGCCCTCAGCGCGGCCCGGGGGACCACGAGTAGGGGACCGTGGTGGTCACGGTGACGAATCCCATCCGCTCCAGGATGGGCCGGCTGCTGGGAAGGGCGTCCACCTCCAACCACGAGAAGCCGCCGTCGACGGCAACTTGGGCGCGGCGTTGGACAAGTGCCCGGTACAGGCCACGGTGGCGCCAGGCCGGGACGACCGAGCCGCCCCAAAGGGTCCCGAAGTCGGAGTGAACCACGAGCTCCAAGCGTCCGCTGGCCACCAGCGCTCCTGCCGCTCGCGCCCCCAGCGCGAACACCGACTGCGGTGAGGTTCGAACCGCCTGCTCGTAGCCACGGGCCCGACCAGCGTGGTCCTCGCCGAAGGACTGCTCCAGCTGAGCCGCGAGCGCATCGAAATCACCTGTCGTCGTCAGAGCGAAGACCTCGACCCCTGGGGGCAGTTCCGTTCCTCCCCGAGATACCGGCTCGCTGGCCGCGATCATTACCGCCTCCGCCTCTCCCCTGCAGAAGCCGAGGAACTCCAGCCGCTGAAGGAAGCCCTGCGGATGGTCGTGGGAGAAGGTCTTCCACTCGAAAGGCTGCCCCCGCTCTCGAAAGTGGCGGAGTTGACTCTGGATCAGCTCATCCCAGTCGCGTGGCGCGAGGCCTCGGATGCCGGTCGCGCTCACCATGCCCGGCAAGCCCGCGGTAGAGGACGCTCTAACCACTGGGCCCTCAGATTCCACGGTGAGACCTGGGTCGGCTTGCAGCATCGCCGATCCCCGGAGCTGCAGATCGTACAACTCAAGAAGCGATGCGGCCGAGGTCATGAGTTGCTCTCCTTGGCTGGCGCGGCCACGCGGTCGGCCGCGGATGTCCATACCTTAGAGTTCCGGACGGCGACCGCCCCAAGTCTCGGGCTCCCGTAGCCGTCGACGGCCGCCTCAGTGTAACCGCGTCGAGCTTCGATCGAGATTGCCCCCAACATATAGCTCGAAACGGTCGGTTGATGCCGTACCGGAGGGCCTTTGCAGAGTGGCTTGGACGGTCGTTGAGTGGTCGGAGACCGACTGACACGGGCACCGCCACCTGCATGACTTCGGCAGACTCTTGGGGTTGACGTTGGATGGGCGCGGAGCTGGAATTCACTGGTCGATGCCGACCGCCACTTGGCGGCGCTCACTTCCACCGTGAGTCGCACGATCATCCCTTGGGTGCGAACTGCCTCGGCCTCCCCACCATGCCCGGCGAGCTCGCCACTTCGCGACAACCGCCCAACCACAGGGGCCCGAGCAAGGCCACCTGCCACAGTTGGGATAACATTCACAGTGGCAGTCAAATTCGCATGCCCACAGGACGATACCCGGGTTCCCTTCCCGCAGGGCCGTGTGTCGGGTGATTGGGGGCAGAGGCAAAACGCAATTGGAGGCAAAGCATGCCCGTAGCCACCCTGACCGAGCTACTGCAGAACGGGGTCCATTTCGGCCATCAGACCAGCCGCTGGAACCCCAAGATGCGGCCTTACATCTTCGCCAGCCGGGGCGGGATCCACATCCTCGATGTCGCCCAGACGGTGGATCTCTTGGACGGAGCGTGCCAGTTCGCCCACGATACGGTGGCCCAGGGGGGCCAGATCCTGTTCGTCGGGACCAAGAAGCAAGCTCACGACACGATTGAGGAGGAGTGCCGGCGCTCCGGCCAACCCTACGTGATCAACCGCTGGATGGGTGGCATGCTCACCAACTTCGAGGTCGTGAAGCTGCAGTTGAAGCGGCTGGCGGAGCTCTCGGAGCAGAAGGAGCGGGACGGCTTCGCTGGCATGATCAAGAAGGAGCAGCGTCGTCGCGAGGACGACCTGGCGCGGCTGGTGCGGAACTTCGGTGGCATAACCAACATGAAGAGGCTGCCTGCTGCTCTCTTTGTGGTGGACCCCCACAAAGAACGGCTGGCGGTGACCGAAGCCAACAAGCTCGGTATTCCTATCATCGCGATCACCGACAGCAACTGCGACCCCGATGAGATCGCTCAGGTCATCCCGGGCAACGACGATGCAATTCGCAGTGTCCGGTTGATCGTCACCAAGCTAACCGACGCGATCGTGTCCGGATTGGACCAGCGGCGCCAGGTCGAGATGGCACAGGCGGAGGCAGCCGCCGAGAGGGCGGCCGCCCTGCGCGCCGAACAGGAAGCAGCGGCCAGAGCGGAGGCGGAGGCAGCAGCCAGGGCGGAGGCGGAGACAGCAGCGGAGGTCCAGGTCACCCAGGAGGCGGGCGAATGAGTACTGAAATCACCGCTGCCATGGTCAGAGAGCTTCGGGAGCAGACCGGGGCTGGGATCATGGATTGCAAGGCTGCGCTCACGGAGGCGGGCGGCGACTTCGAGGTAGCCCGCGACAAGCTGCGGGCGAAGGGGCTGGCTTCGGCGGAGAAGCGCCGTGGGCGGGAGACCCGAGAGGGCCTGGTCGACTCCTACATCCATCCTGGGGGCCAGATCGGTGTTCTGATCGAGGTCAACTGTGAGAGCGACTTCGTCGCCCGCACCGACCAGTTCAGCGGCCTGGTGCACGACCTGGCGATCCAGGTCGCGGCCCAGTCGCCTCGATGGGTGAGCAAGGACGACGTTCCCGAGGCGGACCTGGAGCGGGAACGGGCCATCTACCGCGAGCAGGCCGCCCAGGAGGGCAAGGGCAGCGACCACCTGGACCAGATCGTGGAGGGAAGGCTGCGCAAGTTCTACGAGGCCTTCTGCCTCTACGAGCAGCCATTCATACGCGATGAGGGCCCGAGGCCCAGGCGGATCGAGCAACTGATCCAGGAGACCGTGGCAGCGACCGGAGAGCACATCTCGGTCGCCAGGTTTGTCCGGTTCCGGCTTGGAGAACACCTTGACGGGGCCACTTCGGATGGTGCTTGAGCCGACGAGCTTGCCCGAGCTGGCAGCGGTAGCGGGATCTGCTGCCCCCAGGTTCCGCCGGGTGGTTGTGAAGCTCAGCGGAGAGGCTCTGGTCGGAGACGGACAGTTCGGCATCGACCCAGAGGTGCTTGATCGAGTGGCGGACGAGATCAAGAAGGCGCATGACTTGGGGACCGAGATCGCGGTCATGATGGGCGGAGGAAACATCTTCCGGGGGTTGGCGGGCGCCAGGCGAGGAATGAACCGGGTCACCGCCGATCTGATGGGCATGTTGGGGACTGTCATCAACGGCCTGGCCCTGCGCGACGCCTTGGAGTCGCACGGCATGCCCACCAGGGTCCAGACCGCGATTGAGATGCATCAGGTGGCTGAGCCATACATCCGAGGGCGGGCCATCCGCCACCTGGAGAAGGGGCGGGTGGTGGTCTTCTGCGCCGGTTCTGGAAATCCCTTTTTCACCACCGACACCCCCGCCGCCCTGCGGGCGGCGGAGATCGGCGCCGACATCCTCATCAAGGCGACCAAGGTGAACGGGATCTTCAGCGCGGACCCCGAGAGTGATCCCAGCGCGAAGCGGTTCTCCACAATCTCCTATCTCGAGGTGCTAAACCTCGGGCTGCAGGTCATGGACAACACCGCGGTCACCCTGTGCATGGACAACCGTCTGCCCCTTTTGGTGCTGGACCTGTTCACGCCTGGAAACCTGGCAGCGGCGGTCAGGGGGGACTCGGTGGGGACCCTGGTGACGGACGAGAGGGTGGACCGTTGAGCGACGACATCCTGAGCGGAGCCGAGGCGAGGATGGCCAAGAGCATTGAGTCCCTGCTGCGCGAGCTCTCCACCATCAGGACCGGACGGGCAAACCCCTCGCTCATCGAGCACGTCCAGGTGGAGGCCTATGAGACCCACGTGCCGATCAACCAGGTGGCGAGCATATCGGCTCCGGAGGCTCATCTCATTCTCATCCAGCCCTGGGACCGCCATGTGATCCAGGCGATTGAGCGTGCCCTCCAGCGCAGCGACCTGGGCTTGAACCCGAGCAATGATGGCCAGGTGATCCGGGTGCCGGTGCCGCCACTGACTGAGGAGAGGCGGCGGGAGTTCGTCAAGCTGGTCAAGCAGCGTGCGGAGGAGGCTCGGGTCGCGGTCCGTAACATCCGCCGGGACGACATGGAGCAGCTGCGCCGACTTGAGCACGAGGGCGAGCTGTCGGAGGATCAGGCCCAGAGGGCGCACGGGAGCCTGCAGCGGATAACCGATCGCTTCATCGAGCAGATCGATGAGGTGGGGCGCCGCAAGGAAGCTGAGCTGCTGGAGTTGTGAACGTCGCAAGGGGTCTTCACGATGCCTGAAACCGCCTCTCTGCCAACCCATGTGGGCATCATCATGGACGGCAATGGCCGCTGGGCCAGAGAGCGTGGGCTGCGACGAACCGCCGGCCATCGGGCCGGCATCAGGGCCATCCGCCAGGTGATGACCGCCGCCGACAGGGCCGGGGTCCACTGCCTCACTCTCTACGCTTTCTCCACCGAGAACTGGTCCCGGCCCCGCTATGAGGTCGCGACCCTGATGAGACTCTTCGAGGAGACCTTGCAGGAAGAGGTGGATGAGCTGCATCAGAACGGAGTCCGGATCCGGGTGATCGGGAGACGTGAGCAGCTGTCGGCGCGCCTGCGCCGCCTGGTCGCCGAGGCGGAGACGCGGACCGTGGGGAACACGTCAGGCCAGCTGGTGGTCGCGATAAATTACGGTGGCAGGGCGGAGATCGTCGACGCCGTGCGTTCGCTTGCCCGTGCCGGAGCGGACCTTACCAATCTCGACGAGCAAGTCCTTGGTGGAGCGCTCTACACGGCGGGCCTGCCCGAGCCGGACCTGATAATCCGCACCGCCGGGGAGATGCGGACCAGCAACTTCCTGATCTGGCAGGCGGCGTACGCCGAGCTCTACGTGACCCAGACTCTCTGGCCGGATTTTGGTTCTGCCGATCTTGAGGCCGCGCTAGCCGATTACGCGGCCCGGGTCAGAAGGTTCGGGGGCGTTCCTGAGAGTCGATGAAGTTGGCAGTGCGCACCGCCAGCGGGGTCGCTCTGCTGGGAGTTCTCATCGGAGCTCTCTATGTGGGAGTGGTGGCGCTGGCGGTCCTGGTCGGGTTGCTGGTGGGCATCGCCCTGTTCGAGTACCGCCGCCTCTGGAGCGGGCAACCGGCCGCGCCCGCCCTGGTCGTCCTGATGGCGGTGTCGGCCTTCTGGCTGTTCCGGTTCGCCTATCCTTCAATCCCTGCGTCGGTGGGGTTGCTTGCTGGGGGGCTGGCAGGTCTGACTCTCGGCCTGGCCCGGCGGAGCGGCGGCCGCCCGGTCGCAAGCTGGGCCCTGGCGATGGGTGGGGCGGTGTGGCTCGGCTTCCTGCCCGGTTGCATCCTGCTCCTTTACCGGGCCGCGGGGTCTCACAGCCGGGGCATGGCGCTGGTTCTGCTGGTGGTCGGCATCTCCGTCCTCGGCGACACAGCCGCCTACCTCGTCGGCTCGTGGATTGGGCGCCACCCATTCATGCCTCGGATCAGCCCGAAGAAGACCTGGGAGGGCGCGGTGGCGGGTTGGCTGTTACCAACCTTGGTCGTGGGGGAATTGCTTCCTCGGGTGCTTCCGCGTCTGGGCGTATCCCTGGGGTTCGTGATCGCAGCGGTTGCCGCCGCAGCGGCCATCGCCGGCGACCTTGCCGAGTCGCAGCTGAAGCGCGAGGTCGGGGTGAAAGATTCGGGCTGGCTGATCCCAGGGCATGGCGGGGTCCCCGACAGGATCGACAGCCTCCTATTCGTCGGGGCGGTCGTATACTCGCTGCTGGGGGTCGCACACGCGTTCTGATGTTGGTGATGATGCGGCGCGGCGATGAGGTCTCCCATCACCTCGGGATGTTCGCTGGAGGCGCTGGCGATGCCGGCCACTAGAGTGGTTGTGATGGGGGCGACCGGGTCCATAGGTCGGCAAGCGCTCGACGTCATCGCGCGCTTCCCCGGTGAGTTTGAGCTGGTTGGAGCGGTCGGGGGGCGGCGCACGGGCGCCTTGGCCAGCGCCTGCGCTGCCTTCCCCGGGGCCAACCTCGTCGTCGCTGACCCCAAGGGCCAGGTCCCAGATGGGATGCGCGTTGGAACCGAGGCGGTATGCGACTTGCTCCGGCACTCGCAACCTGACGTGGTCTTGGTTGGTGGTGGCGGGGCTGGCGCCCTGATACCGACGCTGGTCGCCTGTGAGACCGGGGCCACCCTGGCCGTGGCAGTCAAGGAGGTCATGGTGATGGCGGGGGAACTGGTCACAACCACCGCCAAGCGCCACGGGACCACGATCATCCCCGTGGACAGCGAGCACAGCGCCATCTGGCAGTGCATGAGGGGAGAAGATCCGGCGACGGTGGCCCACCTGGTGCTCACCGCCAGCGGCGGCCCGTTCCGCACCGCCCCCCTGGACGCAATCGCCCGGGCCACTCCCGAGCAGGCGCTGGCACATCCGAACTGGAAGATGGGGCGGAAGATCTCCATTGACAGCGCCACCATGATGAACAAGGGGCTTGAGGTAATAGAGGCCCACTTCCTATTCGACATCCCCTACGACCAGATTGAGGTCGTGGTCCATCCCCAGAGCGCGGTCCACTCCGCGGTCGAGTTCTGCGATGGGACCCTTGTCGCTCAGCTCGGCTTGGCGGACATGCGCGCTCCAATCGCGCTGGCTCTGAGTGGTGGCCGCCGCCTGCCGGGGGTGGTCGATTCCCTCCATCTCGGTGAGGTGAGGCGGCTCGATTTCGAGCCCCTTGAGCCAGGCCGATTCCCAGCCCTCGGGGTCGCCCGGAGGGCAGCGGTTCGTGGGGGTGGTGCCCCGGCCGCCCTCAACGCCGCCAACGAGGTCGCGGTGGATGGCTTCCTGAGTGGCCGGATCCCGTTCGGCGCGATTGCTGAGCTGGTGGCCGAGGTGGCTGACTCGTTTCCCGCCGATCCGGTCAGCTCATTGAGCCAGGTGCTGGCCGCTGACGCCAAGGGCCGGGAGCTGGCCACCGAGCTCCTGGCGGAGCTTGCTGGAAGCAACGGGGTTGCCCGGGCGTGACCGGTTTCAGCCTCACCTGGCAGAGCGTTGGCGGCATCGCGCTGATGCTCCTGGTCGTCATCTCCATCCACGAATTCGGACACTTCTTGGTGGCCAAGTGGGCGGGCATCCAAGTGGACGAGTTCTCCATCGGTTTCGGCCCCCGCCTCCTCAGCCGTCAGCCGGGCGAGACCCGCTACTCGCTCAGGTTGCTTCCCCTCGGAGGGTACGTGCGCATGGCCGGCATGACGGGCCTGGAAGGCCCCGAGGAGAGTGGCGGGCCGCGGGCATTCATCAAGGCCACATCCGGGAGAAGGGCGCTGGTTCTGGCTGCCGGGGGACTGATGAACTTGCTGCTCGCGGGTGCGATCCTCTCGGGCCTTGCCGCCTACGGGGGACCGGCTCCCCAGGTTCAGCAGGGTGGGGGTCTGGCGCGGGCGGGGGCTAGGAGCGGCTATCAGATAGTGGGGGTGGGGGGGCGCCAGACCACGTCTCTGACCACCATCCGCACCGTGATCCAGGATGCCAGGGGGTATCCCCTCAAAGTCGCCCTCAAGCCCTGGGGCGGAGGCGCAACCAAGACCTACACGGTCGAGCCCGAGCTCCACTGGGTGGGGGTGACCAGGACTCCAAAAATTCCCTTTGAAGCTCAAATAGTGGCCGTCGACGGTCGGCCCGTTCCCCATGCCACACCGTCCGCGCTCGCGGCGGCTGTTCCGGGCCGGGCCCCTCTGCTGTTCACCTACCAATCCGGTAAGCGCCTGGAGACAGCCGAGGTCCCTCGAGCCGACGTGCAGGTGGAGTGGCTGGTCGGTTACCTGGGGCCTGCGGGCAACCCGCTGCTCTCAAGCCTCGGGGGGCCTCCCATGCCCTGGTATCAAGCGCTGGGAACCGGCTTTGCCGCGGTCCCGATCCAGATCGGAACGACGTTCGTCAACCTCTGGACACTGGTGACGCCACACCACAATCCCAACCTGCGTCTCACCGGGCCCATCGGCATAGCCCAGGAGACGTCGATAGCGACCCAGATCTCGGGGGCGGTTTATCTGACCCTGTTTGCCCTGATCAGCCTCAATCTGGGCCTGTTCAACCTGTTGCCGATCCCGTTCTTGGACGGTGGTCGGCTCTTCTTCGTGCTGCTCGAATGGGTGCGCCGCCGGCGGGTCAGTCCCCAACTCGAAGCGACGATCCATGCAGTTGGGTTAGCCTTGATAGTGATGCTCTTCATATATGTGACCTTCGGCGACCTCACCCACCTGTCGCAATGATCCAGCGCCGGAAGACTAGGCCCATCAAGGTCGGCTCGGTCGTCATCGGGGGAGCCGCCCCGATCTCGGTCCAGACCATGACCAAGACCCCCACCGAGGACGTCCAGGGGACCCTGGCCCAGATCGGCCGGGCCGCTGATGCCGGGGCCGACATCGTGCGCGTCACCTGCGACACGGAAGAGGCGGGGGTCGCTCTCAAGCAGATCGTCAAGGAAAGTCGCCTGCCCATCGTGGCAGACATCCACTACGATGCCCCGCTGGCGTTGATGGCGCTGGACGCCGGCATCCAGTGTCTCAGGCTTAACCCTGGCAACATCCGGCAACCCGAGAAGATCTCCGAGATCGCACGCCGCTGCCAGGAGTTGGGAGTGCCGATCCGGATCGGGGTGAACGCGGGGAGTCTGCCCGACCGCAAGGCCTTAGCCCGAGGCAGGGGCGAGGGGGGACCGGACGATGTCGCGCAGCGCATGGTGGATGCCGCCAACGGCCATCTGAAGATCCTTGAGGAGCTCGGTTTCCAGGACATCAAGGTGAGCCTCAAGGCGAGCGACGTGCTGACCAACATCGCCGCCAACCGATTGTTCGCATCGCTTCCAAACCGGTATCCCCTGCACCTCGGCCTGACCGAGGCCGGCCCCACTTCCACCGGCGCCTTGAAGAGCGCCATGGGAATAGGCATCCTGCTCGCCGAGGGTATTGGCGACACCATCCGCGTCTCCTTGGTTGACCAGCCGGAGGAAGAGGTTAGAGTGGCTCGGCAGATCCTCGCCAATCTTCAGGAGAAGCCCACCGGCCCCAACCTGGTGGCGTGCCCGACCTGCGGCAGGTTGGAGATTGACATGATGCCGATGGTGGCGCGGGTGGAGAAGGCTCTGCAGCGCGTCAAGCGTCCGATCACGGTGTCGGTCATGGGCTGCGTGGTCAACGGTCCAGGCGAGGGGATGCATGCGGACATCGGCATCGCCGGGGGCCGCCAGAAGGGCATCCTATACCGTAAGGGGAAGGTGATCTCCACGATGCCGGAAGGCGATCTGGTGGACACCCTGGTCCAGGAGCTAGACCGGATCGCCACCGAGGACGCCGACCTGATCGCTGCCGGCAAGCCGCTGCCACAGGGTCTGCCGGAGAGCTGACGACGGCTCCTGCGCGGATGGCTGCAGATGCGTTGCGGTCGCACGGGGCCCCTCCCAGATCAGGCGCACAGCACCGCCCGGCCCATAGACGTTCCGTGCTGTGTGGATGGGCCAGCTGGCTGACGGCGTTCCTGCTCGACCGTTTACCTCAGCCGGGCAGCAATGCTCCCTGAGGTTGTACGGCCCTGTCGGACTTGGCCTGAGCGCACTCGGCCACAAAGGAGCGGAACAGGAGCGCCGCGAATTGGTGCTCGGGTGCCAATTCCTCGGGATGGAACTGGACGCCGACAACATACTGCCCGTTAGCGATCTCAATGCCCTCAACCAGCCCGTCCTCCGACCGGGCGCTGGCCACAAGGCCTTCGCCTAGGCGGTCGATGCCCTGATGGTGCAGGCTGTTGACCATGAACCTCTCCCCGCCGAGGATGTCCTGTAGCCGGGTTCCCGGTTCCACCAGCAGCTCGTGCACCAGACGGTCCCTGGGCCCGATTCGCGGGTGCGCGACCCCGGCGGGCCGCTCCGAGGGGAGATCCTGCCAGAGGGTGCCGCCCAGCGCCACGTTGAGGACCTGCAGTCCCCTGCATATGCCCAGGATCGGCACCCGCGCCGTGAGGGCCCAATTGGTGAGATCGAACTCCAAGTCATCCAGTGCCGGGTCCCACTCAGAAGTCGGATGGGGGGTGGCCCCGTAGCGTTTGGGATCGACGTCTACGCCCCCGGGCAGCACGAGCCCGTCCGCCCAGCCAAGTTCCGCGGGTAGCTCTGAGCCGACCGGCACCAGGACCGGTAGGGCGCCAGCTCCCTTAAGGGCTGAGAGGTAGGCCTGGTTCATGGTCTGAATGGGCAGCCCCCCACCCATATCGGGGTCGTCGCGCGTGCTGGTCCTGGTTGGCACGAGGACCACGGGCCGGGAACTGGTGGTCACGATCAATGCACTCTAGCTGTGGCGGTCGAGTCCACGAACGCCGCGACTCGGCGGACTGCTTCCTCGATGTCCGGGAGCCCCTGGGTGTAGGCGAGCCGGATGAAACCGGCCCCCGCTTCGCCGAATGCCTCCCCGGCAAGAGCGGCGACGCCTGCCTCCTGCAGCAGTCGAGACGCCATCTCGCGACTGGACAGCCCGGTATCCGTGATGTTGGGGAAGGCATAGAACGAGGCTTTGGGGAGCAGGCACCGCACCCCTGGGATGGAGTTGAGGCCGGCGACAAGAACGTCGCGCCGCCGCTTGAACTCCTCGACCATTCTGGCGACAGCCTGTTCCGAGGTCGGAGACTCAAGAGCTTCCACGGCAGCCCGCTGGGTGAAGCTGGCCGCGCACGAGCTGGTGTTGATCAGCAGGGTCTCCATGCGCTGGGCGAGAGGGCGGGGCATGACCCCGTAGCCCAGCCGCCAGCCGCACATCGCGTAGGTCTTGGAAAGCCCATCTAGGACGATGGTCCGCTCCGCCATTCCGGGACGCGACCAGATCGGTTCGGGCAGCTCGGAGAAGCAGATCCTGGAGTAGATCTCATCACTGAACACGATCAGGTCGTGGGCCATCGCCAGTTCGGCCAACCGGTCCAGGTCGTGGCGGTCGAGAACTCCCCCGGTCGGATTCTGGGGCGAGTTTATGATGACCATTCTCGTTCGGGGCGAGATCAGCGCCTCGAGTTCGTCCAGATCCATGCCGAACTCGCGGTCCTCCCGCAGGCGGATGGGCTTTGCCACCGCGCCCACGAAATCGGTCAGGGAGCGGTACACCGGGTAGCCTGGATCCGGCAGGATGACCTCATCACCCTCCTCGATCAGGCTCAAAAGAGCGAAGTGGAGGATGTTCTTCGATCCAGGCACCACCACCACCTGGTCGGCGCTGACGGGAATCCCGCCCCGCTTCGACATGGTGGCGGCGATCGCCTCGCGGACCTCTGGGATGCCGGCCGCGGGCGTGTAGTGGGTTGCCCCGGCTCGCATGGCCGAGTAGGCCGACTCGATGATGTTGCCCGGGGTGTCGAAATCAGGCTCCCCGATCTCAAGGTGGATTACCGACTTGCCGGTTGCTTCCAGCTTGCGGGCCTGGGCCAGAACCTCGAATGCGCTCTCGGTTCCGAGCCTCTCCATACGGCTAGCAAAACGCATGACAGCCCTCCCTTTGGGTGTGGGGGACTCCTACCGGCAGGCAGTCAGCTAGGAGACCACCGTGATCTGCCCCAGCATGCCGAGAGTCTCGTGAGGAATACAGAAGTACTTGTAGGTGCCCGGCACGGTCAACTTCAAGGAGAAGCTGCCCCCGGGGTTGAGCGGATGGTTCCAACCGGTGGCACCAGAGGGCAGTTCGGCATTGGCCGGGTTGGCGGCCAGGGCGGCCTCGTCGGTTGTGGTGTGGAAGATGTTGCCCACGTTCTTCCAGGTGATGGTTCCTCCGGCCTTGAGGCAAACACTGGCGGGGGAGAACTTGAGTGCATCGGTCGCGTCCACGGTCACCGCGGTCTGGGCGGTGGCGGCCGAGCAGCCACCCGAGGTGGAGGTGCTGCTGGTGGAGGTGGAGGTGGAAGTGGTGGTGGTGGATTGCCCTGGAATCGGACCGGTGCCGCAGGCAGCCACAAAGAGGGCGGCAGAGGCGGCGAGCAGGCCGAGAAAGATAGAAGGGCGGCGCGATAGCAGACTGGTCATCGGTCCTCCTTGCGACTGATCACCTCTGATGCTACCGCGTGAGGGCTTCGCCACGGTGCCGAGGTGATCACGAGTTATCTGATGAAGCGGGACGCCGGCCGTCCCGGTCCTTCAAGCGTTGCCCAACCAGCCATCAGGGTGTCGCTGGTCGATCGCAGCCGTGCGTAGAAGCCCGCCGTGTGCGGCGATCGGGCCAGCAGGAGGCCAGTGAAGTCGAAGTGGTGAGTCCACTCGTGTAGCAGGGTGGAGACGAAGGCGCCCGGCGCCAGCACCTGTTGGCGGATGGCGGTGCGGTGGTAGATCCGTATCCCGCAGCGTTCCGGGATGGCCCCCGGGCGGACTATGCGGCAACGGTAGTAGCCGTAGGTCTTGCGCACCAGCCTGCCGGCGGGGTCGGTGGCGTGCACCTGGGCCCGGTCCGCGATGGTCAGCTTGCAGGGCGGAAGCTGGTAGCTCTCGTTCAACATCTCCAGCAGGGCGCCGCCGACCAGCTCTCGTTCGTGGCGAGTTTCGCTGTCCAGCAGCGCCTGGACCAGGATCTGGCCCGCCTCTGGGGGGATGTGGGGCAGGCTTAGGACGGCCTGGCTCCTGGCATAGTCGGCCGTCTGGCCCTGAGCCCGCCTCATGATTGACCAGGATTCTAAAGGGCGAGACCCGATCCGAGTGGCTCAGCCGTAGTTGAGCAGAGCTCCGAATTCGGCCGTCGACTCGCCGGGGTAGGCCCTGACGCGGGGCATCTCCCAGAGGTCAGACGAGGTCTCCGACCAGGCGAAGCGCCCCACCCAGTTGTCCTCTAGGCCGCCCACGTAGCCGAGCCCGGCGAGCTGGGAGAAGAGGGCAGTCTGACTTGGGCTGGCGGTCTGCGGGGAGGGTGCCGTCCAGAGCCCGCTGTAGGAGATGAACTGGATCGGGTAACCGGTGATTCCCATAAGAACCTGGGCCGTCTGCCCGGCCAGGAACTGCATCTCGCTGTCGGATTGCCCCCATAACACGGTGCCGTCGTTGTAGGTGTGGTCCTCAACCCAGAACCCGTGGGTGGCGAGATCCTGCAGTTCGGCCGCGGTCATGTAGTACTCCTGCCCGTTCTTGATCCCGATTAGCCCGCTGCAGGGAAGGAAGGTGGCCGTCAGGCGATCCTGGGTCAGCACCGGCAGGGCGTACTGGTACTCGTTGGCGAAGCCGTCGTCGAAGGTGATCACGACCGGCTTTGGGGGCAGCGGCAGCCCGTAGAGAAGGTTGTCCGCCAGACGCACCAAGGAGATGCTGGTGTACCCGTTCTGGACCAGGTACCCCATCTCGGACGTGAACTGCGCCGGGGGCACGGTCAGTCCGTAATCGATCTGGTAGCTGTAGTTGCTCGTGTAATCGCTGCGGTTGGGGTACGGCCCGACCAGGTGGTACATCAGAACAGGGACCGAGGCGGAGCGCTGGTCCACCGTCACGGGGTTGATCACCGGAGCATCGATCGAGGCTGGCCCCTGGCCGACCACCTTCATTGAAGTGGCAGAGCGTCCCCGCCCGGATGGCACCAAGACCAGGCGGAGATCCTGGTAGTCGGCGGCCGCGCCCAGGGGTTCGATGGAGGCCGCTCGTTGGAATCCCACGGAGACGGGGATCGATATCGCCCCGGACACGTGAACACTGGGGTTCTCCCGGCTGTACCAGACAGCGCCGGTCTCAGGTGAGCCCAGGGTGAATGACACGACCCGAGCCGGACCGCTGAACTTCGTAGCCAGGGCGGCCGACCGGCTCGCCTCGGATGGCCACTGCGCCTGACCGGTCGGCGCCAGCTCAGCCCACTGCCGCGAGTAGTCGCCGCTGACCATGTCGTTCATGAATCTGGCGGCGGCCTCCAGGGCGAGCTCGACAGTGGTCGTGGTCGGCACCTTGTGAGCGGGCGGCCGATGGCTGGTTGGGGCAACGGCGCACCCGGCCAGGCCGGTGGCCAGAGTTGCCGCGGCGGCCAAGACGGCCCAGGATGGGAACGGCCCGTCAGCGGGATGCCGAGCGGGTGCCAGCCGGGCCAGGAACTTCACCGGTCAGCCCGTCCAAAGAGCGGAGAGGCGGTCTTGGGGTCCACGCGAAGGATAACGTTGGGGGACCGCGGGTCGGTTACCCGGTCGCCATCTGGGGCCTGACGACTCGGCGGCTCACCTTCGACCCGGCCCGTCATGGCCAGATTCTCTCAGGCGGGAAAGTTCTTGGTCATGAGGGCGTCGATGTTGGACCAATTGGGGAGCAGCACATCCTCGGTGCCGCCGTTCACCAGCTCCGTGCCCGAGGTGTAGTCGGGGGGCAGCATCACGATCTCCTTGACCGCGCCGTTGCTGAAGTCCTTGGCGAGCCCGGCGATCGAGCTGATCTGGGTCAGGGACATGTCCGTGCGCACCTCGTTGCCGAGGGCGCTGGCGATGCGCGGGATGTCCGTCACGTTCAGATGCTTGGCCGAGTCCTTGATGTCGACCAGAAGCTCCTGCTGCTTCTGATTGCGAGCGATGTCCTCAAGGAGGGCGCCGTGGCGCGAGCGCACATAGGTCAGGGCATTCACTCCGTCGAGCCTCTGGGGGCCGGGGAGGATCGCTATGCGCTGGTTCGCGTACGGATTGCTGCCACTGAGGTCGTAGGGGTACTGCACATCCAGGACGGGCATCTGGGAGATCACGTCGACGCCACCGAGCTGGTTCACCAGGTTGACCAACCCCCCGAGGCCAATCCAGGCCCAGTAGTTGACCGCCACGTTGAAGTCGCTCTCGACGGTCTCCACCGCGTCCTTCGCCCGTCCCTCCTCATATGCGGCGTCGATCTTCTCGGTCCCGCCGCTGGCGATCGGAACCCACAGATCCCGGGGTATGGAGAGCATGACGGCTGAGTGGGTGTCAGGGTCCACCCGGACAAGGATCATGGTCTGGGTCAGCACGCCATCCTGGGGGAACTTGGCGTCGTTGTCAGAGCCCAGGAGGAGGACGGTGAACGGCTGCCCAGGGGGCGGCGGCGTGGAGGCCGCTTGAAGAGCAGGACTCTTGCTGCCCTTGCCGGAGGTCACTTGGCCTGTGACCTTGACGGCTGCCGTGACCGCAGGCAGGAAGTAGGCCACAGCCCCGCTGGTGCCGGCGACCAAGAATCCCAACACGACAAGGAACGCGAGCAGAATTGGGTGACGACCAAAGGCGAATCCGGACCTTCTGAGCCCCGCTCGCCTGCGTCGCGGCTGATTTCCTGCAGCCATGACTTCGACTCTAGACCCGTGTTCCGCGATCCGTTGGATCGGAAGTGGCCGCCCGCGGCAGCAGTGGGTGGCGGCCACTCACCTTGGCCTTCCATCTTCCGTGGGCGGCTGGCGGTGGTCCACGGGGCGGGGGCAGTTGACTTGGAGAGCGCCGGTCCCAACACGCCGTGGTGGTCCCACGGACGGCTCGGGCCCAGATCGGCCCCCGACCAGAGGCCCCGCGGACTGGTCAGGGAGC
>DAHWNZ010000036.1:0-26945 GCA_027339635.1 Candidatus Dormiibacterota bacterium | reverse complement strand
CAGGAAGGTGCCCAGGGTGGAGGGTGCCAGGACCGCGTGGCCCAGCACCCCCTGGGTGGCCCCGGCCCGGAGCACGTTGGTGTCATCGATACAGTCCCCACCGGCCAGCATCGAGTGGATGAGCGACATGGCCTTGGGGCCGACGTTGGCCCGCCCGGAGGCGTCGCCTAGGTCCAGGTGTTCCTCGACCACCTCCCTCAACCCCAGGTGCTGAGCGAGAGTGGCAGGCAGGAGGAGGCCGGCATTGGCCACCAGGTGAGGGTCGTCGAACTCTACCCCCAGACGGTCCAAAGTGTGGGATGATGGCGGCATCGAAAAGGTGCTCCTTCGCTGGGGCCGATTGGCGTGGTTACAGCACCAATTATCCCAGCATCGAGCGCCTTTTCTTCGTCTACACCCCGCTGGCCACCCCTACCTGGCCGGTGGATCCAGGCTTAGTATTGAGATCAAATTGGTGGTGCCGAGGGGCGGGATCGAACCGCCGACACCGGGTTTTTCAGACCCGTGCTCTACCAACTGAGCTACCTCGGCCCGGAGTCCCCGACGGCCCCGCACCCGACTTCGACGACATGAGGGCCCGAGTTCGTCGAGGTGCCCGCAGCCTGGAGAGCTAGTCTAACCGGTGCCGGTGTGGGCGCCGCTGGCGGCCAGCGTGTCATTTAGGGTGCAGCGGGCCCCGTCGGCCGGGAACCAGTCTTGAGGGTGGTCCTGAGAGACTCGCGTCCACGCGCCGGCACGGGTTGGCCGAGCGTCTGCTGCGCCGCCGACCAAGCTCTCCGTACCGGCTGGGAGTCTGCGCAGACCCCGGCGTTGCCTTCCGGGTGGCACGGGCTAGCTACGGCGGCCGGAGTGGGGCCTGGAGCAAGCAAGGAGGAGCGAGGCTGGATGTACCTAGAGCGGTCGTCGCCGGTGTCGGGCTGAGGGATCCCAGGGCAAGGACCACTTCCCGAACTGTCCGTCAAACGAGGGTGTGCCCGACCTCACAGGAGTGCCCCAAGCCGGGCTGAGGTTGCTCAGGCAGCATCATTCTGGCCGGACTGACTGCGACCTGAGCGCTCGACAGGTTTTCGATTGCGATCGAGCCTTCGGGAGCCCCCAACATGCGTACCTGGCGCAGAGGTTGGTCCACCGCGCGAGTCCCTGGTCGCCGGTTGCGCGGCCGGGCGCGGCCCGTCTCGAACGAGGGAACGCCGCGTCGGGCCCCGCGGTGGCCCAAGGCTATCTTCACGAAGATGCGGCGCGGGCGATGTCCTTGCTTCATCGGTCACTGTTCCTGGTTGAGCGAGCCAGCACCTAGTCGCCTTGCCGGCTACCGGGGTCGGTCTCGCCGGAGGCGGCTCATGGGGTCGTGCTAATAGGATGAAGCGGTTCCAAGCGGCGTCCGCCGGGCTTGGGGACGCACTTTGGGGACCGGTACACCAATGAGGGCAGCGTACCAGTGAGAATCGTGGTCGTCGGAGGCGCCGGGTACATAGGAAGCGTAGTGTCCCGGCGGCTCCTGGCTGCGGGACACGATCTGGTTGTGGCCGATAATCTGGCCACCGGTCACCGTGAGGCAGTGCCTCCTGGGGTACCCCTTGTCGAGGTGGATGTCCGTGATCGAGCCACCTTGGCTGAGAAGGTTCTACCTGGTGCCGATGCGGTGATGCACTTCGCCGCACGCTCGCTGGTGGGTGAATCCGAGCAGAGACCGGAGCTCTATTGGGACAACAACGTCGGAGGTACGAGAAGTCTGCTGGATGCGATGCGGGACGCGGGGGTGCGCTGCCTGGTGTTCTCCTCGACCGCCTCAACATATGGCGAGCCGCAGTCCATCCCGGTAGACGAGGAACAACGCGTCAAGCCGACAAGTGCCTACGGCAGCTCCAAGCTCGCGGCCGACATGATGATCGGCGACGAGGCGCGTGCCCATGGACTGCGGGCCGTCAGCCTGCGGTACTTTAACGTGGCGGGTGCGCTTGAGGACGCCGGCGAGCGCCATCATCCGGAGACGCATCTGATTCCCAACGTGCTGCGGGTTGCGGCTGGCAAGGCACCATTCCTCACAGTCTTCGGCGACGACTACCCCACCGCCGACGGGACCTGCATCCGGGATTACCTCCACGTCAATGACCTTGCCAGCGCTCATCTGCTGGCCCTGGACTCGATGGGGCCAGGGGCCATCGATGGACGTGGCGGCCACCGAATTTACAATCTCGGCAACGGGGCGGGTTTCTCCGTGCTCGAGATCGTCGCAGCCGCAAGGCGGGTCACAGGCGCGGCGATCCCGGTCCAGGTGGTCCGGCGTCGTCCGGGGGACCCCGCGGTGCTCGTTGCCTCCAGTCGGAGGATTCAAGATGAGCTGGGCTGGATCCCCAAACACCCCGGGCTGGAGGAGATCATCGGAGATGCTTGGACGTTCACGCGCTCACGGCCGCTCGCTGAGGACATCACCGGGTGAGCGAGCCCAAGGGAATTGCTCAGGTGGCTAGGAGCGGTGCCTCCTCTGCGGCTCGGGCCTGGTCCGCTGTGATGTATCCATCCGCCTGCATCTGCTCGATCACGTCTTCCCGCCGGGCTCTGGCGGCTGTGGGATGGGTGAGCGGGTCAAGCAGGTTCGGAGCCTGTGGCAGCCCCGCCAGCAGCGCCAGCTCGGCCAGGGAATCCCGCCGGAGAGGCTGGTGAAAGTAGCGCTCGCTGGCCTGGGGCGCGCCGTAGGCCCCGCTACCGAGATAGACCTGCGACAGAAACGCGTCCAGAACCTGGGTCTTGCTCAGGTGGTCTTCAAGTTTGAGCGCCAGAACGATGTCCCACCAGCGCAGCCAGACGGAATGATCGGAGCCGCCCATGTAGATGTCGTCGGCCAGCTCCTCTGTGATGGTTGAGCCTCCCTGGCACTCGCAGAGGTGCACAAGGTCGTAGCCGGCCGATCGCACGAGGCCCTCCAGGTTGACGCCCCGGTCCTGGTAGAAACTGGAATCCTCCATGGCAATCAGGGCGTCCGCCAGATAGTGCGGCACCTCATTTGGAGTCAGTGGCTTGGTGTGGTGGGCGAAGTCGAGGCGCCGCACTCGCGCGACCAGGTTGGAGGTGTTGGGAGTGGCAATCCAGGTCACGGCAAAGAGACAGGTCGCGCTCAGAACTACCAACGCAAAAGTTGCGCGCCAGTAACCCCTGAACGCCAGCCAGGGGATTAACCTACCGGCGTGGGCAGACTGCTGCATCTATCACGACTGTACTTGGCCGTGCTGGCTGGGGCGTTGTTTCTCCTGGCCCTCGCCCTGTCGTGGACCCTGGGGGCCGACCATCTCTGGATCCAGGGGGTGGCCATGATCCTGGCATTGGGGGCCTTCGGGGTCGCTGCCTTGGCGGCGGCCCGGAGCTAGGCCAGCTCGGCCCCGGCCGCTCCAGTTGATCTGTGCAGCCTTCCGGCCGGACCTGGCCCGCCCTAGGGCCCGCGTTCGGGGTCTCAACTGCGGTTGTGGTAGAGTTCAAAGTGCCCCGCGCGGTGGTTGCGGGGTCGTTCGCCGCCGCTTCCCTCGCGAGCCGGTCGATCGACTTTGGCTTGCGAGGATGGCCGCATAGCGGCACGGGAGATTGCAGATGCCGATCGGAACAATCAAGTCAGTCAACGAGCGTGGGTTCGGCTTCCTAGCCGCCGAGGATGGTGTGGAGTACTTCTTCCATCGTTCCAGCGTCGAGGGCGGAGCCTTCGAGCAGTTGACTCGCGGGGCTCAGGTCGAGTTCGAGATTGAGCCCAGCACCAGGGGCCCGCGGGCGGGGCGCGTTCGCGCAGCCTGATGGTGGCGCAGGCCGTCGGTAAGCCGCCGGTCCAGCGTCCCTTCCGCCGTCTCCACCCGGACCTTCCGCCAGCTCGCAATTCGCTGTACGACCCCTGGCAGTGCGGGTTCCTGCATGACGGAAGGAGGAAGACCTGTCTGTTTGATGTGAGAGACGCCCAGCGCGCTATGCGCGCGCTGGGCTTCCCACCCGAACTCTGGACTCCGTTGGCTGAGGCTCGGATCACCCACGACGAGTTCCGGCGCCATGTCGCGGCGGTCCACGATGCGCTCTCGATTCACGCCGACACAGCGGAGGCGCGGCGCCGGTCGATGGTCCCTTCTGCGGTCCGGATAGTCCAGAACTATCTCGGGTGGGCTGACCGGGTCTGCACCCATGGGACCGGCGTGGTGGAGACCGACGACCGCAGGCGTCCCATTCCCTGAGCTCATGAGCACCTCGGCGCCTGCGGTACGGATGGCGGTCGACACTTCGAGCTTCGCGCTGGAGGTTCTGGAGCGATCCCAGGACCGGCCGGTTGTGGTTGACTTCTGGGCCAGCTGGTGCGGTCCCTGCCGCCAGCTGGGGCCGATCCTGGAGGCCGCCGTGGACGAGATGGGCGGTACTGTGCTGCTGCGCACGCTGGACGTGGATGGGAATCCGGAACTGGCGCAGCGCTACTCCGTCAGGGGCATCCCCGCAGTCAAGGCATTCAAGGATGGCGACGTCGCGGCCGAGTTCGTTGGCGCTCAGCCAGCTTCGGCAGTGCGCTCGTTTCTCAAGGGGCTGCTGCCCTCTCGCGCGGACCTGCTCGTGGAGGCTGGCGATGAAATCTCCCTCCGGGAGGCCCTGGCGTCAGATCCCTCTCACCTGCCCGCCCGCCGCCTCCTGACCCGTCTACTTTTGGATGCCGGAGAGTACCAGGCGGCGGAAGACTTGGCACTCCAAGCTCCCCAGGACCGGGAGTGCGATGGCCTGGCCGCCTGGGCCCAGCTGGCCTCGCAACACCTGGATGATCCCGCCTACCACCCTCTGTGGTCGGCTCTTCGGGATTCCGCCTGGGAAGCCGTTGCCGATTCTGCCCTCGTGCTGATGGCGGGCCGCCCCGTCTCGGAGCGGGACCAATTGCGTCGGGTGGCGCTACTTGCGTTCGAGCGACTCGGCGCGGATCACCCCTCCACCATCGCGGCCCGATCCCGGATGGCCACCCTGCTCTACTGACCGACCGGGACTCTGCGGGCAACGAGGATGCGCCGTCTTCCGGAGCGCCGTGGTTTCATTGACATCAGCACCAGTTCATCTCGGAGGTTGTGATGGCTTACTTCAAGGGCTTATCCCATGGATTGATGGTGGGGGTGGTGCTTGGCGTCATGGTTGCCCCGCGCCGCGGGAGTGAAACCAGAGCTGCTATTGAGCTCAGCTATCGCCGAACCAGAAGGACAGCCGAGCGTGCGGTTGCGGGCACGCAAGCAGCGTGGCAGACCGCACAGCCAGCTATCGCGGTCGCTGGGCGCGCGGCCGAGGTGGCCGGCAGGATGGTGCAGCCCGTGGTGCACACGGCCGGCGCGAGATTGGCGCAGCGGAATACCCGGCTGGATCGCAACCATGGCTCGTCTGCTTACTTCAAAGACGTCGCTGCCGGTGGGGAGGTGGGGTGACCCGCTCGCCTTCTCCGCAAGAACGAATAGGGGCCTTCCTGGTGGCGGTCGACGAGGAACTTATCCGGCCGATGAGACGCTACGTGCGCGGCTTTCGCAGAGGGCTCCTGCTGGGGGTGGCAATCGGGATTCTCTTCACACCGCTGGCAGGAGCTGAGCTTCGGGCGAGGCTGAGGCGGGGACCGCTTGGCCTCTGTGGGCGACGTCGCCGCCTCGGCGGCTGAGGCCCCTCAGGACTCGTCCTGTTCTGGGCCCGCTCCGGCGACGATCGAACCGCCACCGATGTCCCCCGCATCGGCCTGCCCTGGGTAGTCGGCCATGAACGAGGTTCCGCACCCGCACGCGTTCCTGGCCTTCGGGTTGGCCAGGCGAAACCCACGGCCCCGGTAGCTGTCCTCGAAGTCGAGCACAGAGCCTGCCACGATCGGTAGGCCGTCCTCCTGGACCACCACTTTGATCCCCTCGATATCGGTCACCACATCGTCAGCCGCAACCTCATCCTCCAGGTCGAAGAAGAGCTTGAAGCCGCGGCAGCCGCCGAGCCGGACGTCTACTCGGAACACGGAGTCAGGGCGTTGGTCGCGCTCCTGCCAGCTGCGGATCTCCTCCACCGCGTCGCGGGTCACGAGCAGAGCGGTTGCCATCGCCTGATTGTAGCCGCAGCCGACGGCGCGGCCCCTTCGGTACTCTGGATGTCGAATGGAGATTGCCGAGGTGTGGCGCTACCCTGTCAAGTCGATGGCGGGCGAGCGGATGGGGGCGGCGGACGTAGGGCTCGGGGGGCTCGCTCACGATCGCGGGGTGGCGGTTTTCGACCGCCACAGCCGACGCCCGGAGCACCCGCTGAGCAGTCGGCACCACCCCGGCCTGCTGGGGTTCCGCGCCAGCTTTGAGGGCGGCGAGGTAGCGATTTCCGGCCCGGACCTGATAGGTGCCCGGTGGGGGGAGCCTGCCGTACGAGAGCGGGTGTCTGAGGCGTGTCGCCGCGAAATCGAGATCGCATGCGTCGAGGGCGGTGCATTCGACGACTCTCCCGTTCATCTGGTTTTCCTGCCTACGGTGGCGGCAGTGGGCCAGGAACTCTTGAGGCGGGTGGATCACCGCCGCTTCAGAGCCAACGTCTACATCGCGGGACCTGAGTTTGTGCCGGGAACAGAGCGCAGCTGGGTCGGCCGCCAGTTCGCGGTTGGCGGGGCGCGTCTGCTGGCCACGGCTGAGTGCCCGCGGTGCGCGATGACCACGGTGGACCCGGACTCCCTGGAGGTCTGGCCGGCGCTCCTCCGGCATTTGGCTTCCACCAAAGACGCCATGATGGGCCTCTACTGTCAGGTCCTGGACCCTGGGCGACTGGAGGAGGGAGCCCGACTCCGCCTTCTCTGATCGGACGTTCCGGTACCCCTGCACGCTGATTCGGTAGGCTGCTGTCATGAGCAATGCCGTCCCCCACAAACCGTCCAGCACCTCGGCGGACGGCGCCCGCCTGGGAGAGCTCGGGTTGCTCACCTCGGACCTGATGGTCGTCTCCAGGGTCCGCGCCGCGGCCGCCCAGCTGGGCTGGGCGGTGCGGCAGATAGGGCGAGAGGAGGGGATCTCAGGGATCGACCTTCTCCTTGTGGACCTCAATCGTGACGGCTCCGGGCAGCTGGCGCGCCTGCGGCGTCTGACGGGAGATGGCCCGGCGCCTGAGATAGTTGCCTTTGGCCCTCACATGGCGGTTCTAGAATTGCGCCCGCTGGCCAGGGCGGCCGGCGTGAGGCGGGTGGTCGCCAACAGCGCGCTACCCCGGGTGCTCAAGTTGTTGGTCAGGAGAAGGGAGGCAGAAGCAGTGGTCGCGAAGGTCACGAAGGCATGATCGACATTCACGCCCGGGCCCAGGAGCTGGCTGCGAGCCTGGTCGCAGACAGGAGGCATCTGCACCAGCATCCGGACCTGTCGGGTCAGGAGAACAAGACCGCTGAGTTCATCTCCGAGCGCCTATCCGAGATGGGTTTGCAACCGCGGCTGATGCTGGGGGGCACCGCGGTCGCCGTGGACCTTATGGGAGGCAGGCCCGGGGGGCACGCCCTTCTGATCCGGGCCGACATCGACGCCCTGCCGCTCTTGGAGCGCGGTCCCGACCGCCCCTACCGTTCGCAGGTCGATGGGGTGATGCATGCCTGCGGCCACGATGCCCACGTTGCCGTGGCGCTCGGGGTTGCCCGGGTGCTGTCTGAGATTGGACAGGAACTCCCCGGCCAGGTCCGGATGATTTTTCAGCCTGCCGAGGAGACGGCGGGTGGCGCTCAGCCCATGATCGACCAGGGTGTTATGGACGGGCCCCCGGTGGAGGGGGCCCTTGGCCTCCACATCTGGAGTGGTCAGCCCGCAGGCACTGTCGGGGTGAGGGACGGGGCGATCTTCGCGTCAGCCGATGAGTTCTCCGTGGTGATCTACGGGCGCGGGGGTCACGGGGCGCTTCCCCATCAGGCTCTGGACCCTGTCCCGATCGCCAGCATGGTCGTGCTCGCCCTGCAGACCTTGATCTCCCGGGAGACCTCACCCTTCCAGTCTGCGGTGGTGACCGTGGGGAAGATCGAAGGAGGACAGGCATTCAACGTCATCCCGGAGACGGTGACACTGACCGGCACGGTGCGAGCCTTCACCGAGCAGGACCGCAACCGGCTCCTGCGCCGCATCTCCGAGGTGGCCCAGGGGATAGCGGCCAGCTTCGGGGCCTCCGCAGAGATGGCTCCCGGCCCAGGCTGCCCTCCCGTGGTCAGCGATCCCAGGATGGCGGAGCTGGTGCGGAAAGCGGTGAGTGCGAGCCCAGGGGTAACGCTGGTCGAGCCTGATCCGATCACGGTGGGAGACGACGTTTCCCTGTTCCTGCGGATGGTGCCGGGCTGCTACTTTCTGCTCGGCGGCGGCAATGAGCAGGCGGGGATAACCGCTCCCCACCACCACCCCGAATTCGACCTCGACGAGGCCTGTCTTCCGGTCGGGGTGGAGGTGATGACGCGGGCCGCGCTGGCCTTCTGCTCCGACGGGGTGGCTGGAGGGGTCCATGCTGAATAACCCACCTCCCGACACCTGCGATCATTGTCGTAGAGCTGGTCCAGAATGGAGAAGGGTGGATGGCCCCGATCGTGAGCTCGTCCTGGCGGATGGTAGGAAGGTGACCCGCGGGGGGCGGGTCTACGTCTGCGGCAGCTGCGGCCACACGGTGCCGATCTCCATCGAGGGGCCGCGGATGTCCTGGATCGAGGTGGCGCACAGGTGAGTCAGATGGCAACTACCCCCCGCACGGTGGTCGGTCCCGTTCGAGTGAGGGACGCGACCAAGCCGGCTCCGCGCCAGCTGGTGCGGTTCGCCTTTTACAAAGTGGATCCTGCCTGGCGCAGGCTGCCGCAGGACGTCCGCGGCGCGCACCGGGACGAACTGAGCAAGGTGCTGGAGGAGCACAACCGCCGCATTCTGCTGCGGACCTACACCCTGGTCGGAACCAGAGGTGACAGTGACATGATGATCTGGGCGGTGAGCGAGGAGTCCGAACGGCTGCAGGAGTTGTTCGTGGACATCAACCGCACCTCCCTGGCAGGTTACCTGGCGTGTTCCCACAGCTACACCGCCATGACCAAGCGCTCGATCTATGTCGATACCGAGCACCCGAACCAGGGGGGCACCACCGATCGGCTGATCCTGGCCCCCGGCAAGAGCCGGTACCTGTTCGTTTATCCGTTCGTGAAGACCAGGGCTTGGTGGACGCTGAGTCCAGATGATCGGCAGCGCATGATGCAGGAGCACATCCGGGTCGGCCATGAGTACCCCAGCGTGAAGATCAACACCACCTATTCATTCGGCCTGGACGACCAGGAGTTCGTCGTCGCTTTCGAGACCGACTCCGCCGCCGATTTCCTGGACTGCGTGCAGGCTCTCAGGGACACCGAGGCGTCCTCCTACACCCTGCGCGACGTGCCCAGCTTCACCTGTGTTCGGGCGGGAATCAGGGAGATGCTGGAGGCGCTCGGCTGAGCGCTCCCAAGCGGCTTCCCCCCGTGGCAGCCGTCTCCTTGGCGAGCGATCCCTGATGGCGAAGGAGACCTCGCCCGAGGTCTATCTGATCTCCAGGCCAGCCGTCGACCGAGACGCCATGCGAGCCTACCTGCAAGCCGTTGGGGGCGATGCCTGGCTGAAGGGCCGCGACGGGGGAGAGCCGTCCTCGGATGGCGAGCTCCTGATCGAGTTCGCAGGGCGCACCTGCTACAGGAGCTGGCAGCCTGGGCTCAACCCCAACGTGACCAGAGTCCGCGAGGACCCCAGGGCCTATCTGCGGAACATCCTGAAGAGTGCCCACGGGAGCGTCCTGGAGCACGCCAACTACACGTTCGCACTCCACCAGGTGAGCAGGGTTGCAACCCATGAGATCGTCCGCCATCGGGCGGGTGCCGCCTACAGTCAGGAGAGCCTGCGGTATGTGCGGCTGGTGGATCTCGGGTTCCGGGTGCCGCCCGCGCTGGAGCCACTCCGCGAGCAGGTCCTGGAGATGGTCGAGCGCTTGGAGGAGTTCCAGGTCTCCGCTGCGGAGGCGCTCCATCTGGATGACGAAGGGGTTCCCTTCCATGTCAAGAAGGAGGTGACTTCGGCGCTGAGACGGCTGGCCCCAATCGGGCTCAGCACAGACATCATCATGACCATGAACCTGCGCACGCTGCGTCATGTGGTCGAGATGAGGACTGCGCCCGGTGCCGAGGAGGAGCTGCGGTTGATCTTTGGCCGGGTGGGGGAGATCATGAAGGGGGAGGCCTCCGGAGTCTTCCAGGACTTCGAGCGCGACAACAACGGTTGCTGGGTGCCCGGTTTCTCCAAGGTGTGATACCCCAGGTCTGCCCAGGTCCCCTGCGGGAGCTCCGCGCCATCCGGCTCGCTCCCAGCCGGTCCCCGGCCACGACGTCATCCTGGCCCCGGACCCTATCCGGTCCAGCGCCCGTGGGGCCGCCATGCGAGCGAATCGTCAGCGGCCCCTGTGGCTGGGGCGTCAGGCGGGGCCAGGTGACCGCAATGGGGCAAGGCAGCCCGGAGTGGCTCCGCCCTGATTGGCTTAGCATTCCCTGTCATGAGGATGCTGCGGCGCGAACCCGACCCCAGGGTCCTGGCGGATCCCGAACGCCTCCCTCCAGGCCAGACGTTGACCGAGAAGTGGCCGGTGCTCCACTACGGGCGCGTTCCCGCCTACGACATGGATCGGTGGCGACTGCGGGTGTTCGGGGAGGTCGAACGAGAGCTCTCGTACTCGCTTCCGGAAGTCCTGGCCCTGCCGGCCCGCGAGGTCGTGTGTGACATCCACTGCGTCACGACCTGGAGTCGGTTCGACAACAGGTTCCTGGGAGTGCCCCTGGCCGTCATCGCCGAACTCTGCGGGGTCGGCCGCTCGGCCTCGTTCGTTGAGTTCCATTGCTACGGCGGGTTCACCACCTCGGTGCCCATCGAGTTCGCCCTGGCCGATGACGCTCTGCTCGCCTACCGCCATGACGGGGTCTCGCTCAGTCCTGAGCACGGGTATCCCCTCCGAGCGCTCTTTCCCCGCAAATACTTTTGGAAGAGTGCGAAGTGGGTGGAGGGGGTCGAGTTCAGGGTTCGTGATGAGCTGGGCTTCTGGGAGAGGAACGGGTACAACAACAGCGCAGATCCCTGGCGCGAGGAGCGTTACTGGTGACAGCGGTCAGGCCAGGCGTTAAACTGAAGTGAGCGGCTTTTCAACCGAGGTTCAGGAAGTTTCACAATGATCACCGTTTCCGACCAGGCAATCGGACAACTGAAGCAGCTTCTGCAGCAGCAGGAGAGTTCCGACATGGGGCTGCGGGTCTACGTCACCCCGGGTGGATGCTCCGGCTTCAACTATGGCATGGGCTTCGACGATGCGCCGGCCAGCGACGACGAGGTCACCGAGCAGGAAGGCATACGGGTCTTCGTGGACCCCTACAGCGCCACCTACTTGGACGGGGCCGAGATCGACTATGTCGACAGCCTGATGGGCGGCGGCTTCACGGTCCACAACCCCCAGGCGGTCAAGACCTGCTCCTGTGGCCAGTCGTTTGACACCGGAGAGGGTGCGGGTACGGCCAAGGCCTGCAGCGCTGTCTGACGAGACCAGCTTCCGGCCGCGCACCTGAACGCCTTCTGGTTGATGGGCGCTCAGGTGTTTGGTATGCCCGTTCGGGGCTGCGGCTGAGCAACCAGGGCCCTCATGTCTCGGTGCCTGCGATTCCCCACCCAAGGTAGCCTCGCGACCGGCACAACGAGAGCGCGGCTGCTTCTCAGCATGGGCGGGTCACGATGAACCGGGTCGGTTCAGGTGTGTCCCGAGGGGGGGGCGATCATGTGGATGACGGGTCCCCGCGGTTGGCCGTGCTTGCGGGGGGAGTGGGCGCGTCCCGGTTCCTTCTGGGGTTGGTGGAAGCCGCTCCGCGAGCCCGGATCACTGTCATCGGTAACACCGGCGATGACTTTGTGGTGCACTCGCTGCACGTGAGCCCAGACTTGGACTCTGTCACCTATGCCCTGAGCGGGGAGAGCGACGAGCTGCGGGGTTGGGGGATGCGGGATGAGAGCTGGCGAACTCTGGGTAGGCTGGCCGAGCTCGGAGAGCAAAGCTGGTTTCAAGTGGGAGACCGGGACCTGGCAACTCACCTGTTCAGGACCGAGTGGCTGCGCCGGGGCCGATCGCTCTCAGAGGTGACGGCCGAGTTGGCGGAGAGAATGGGGATCAAGGTTGGGCTAATTCCCATGAGCGACCAGGCGGTCGGCACCCGCATCCACACCAAGGACGGTCGAGACCTCCACGTCCAGGAGTATCTGGTACGTGAAGGGTGTGCGCCCGAGATAGCCGGGTTCGAATTTCGGGGAGCCGAGCGAGCGCGGCCGGCGCCTGGAGTCCTTCAAGCACTCGCGGATGCGGACCTGGTGATCATCGCGCCCAGCAACCCCGTGATCTCGATAGGCCCGATCCTGTCCGTGCCGGGGATTCGGCAGGCGGTGGTCGCGGCGCCTCAGGTGGTCGCCGTGAGCCCGATCGTCGGGGGCCGGGCCATCAAGGGACCGGCTGTGGCGATGCTGAAGGCTCTTGGTCTCGCCCCTTCGCCCGTCGGGGTTGCGCAATACCTCGCCGGCCTGGCTGGCACTTTGGTGATTGACCGCGAGGATGCGGCCTTGGCCGACGGTGTTCTGGGGGAAGGGGCGGTGCCCACGGTGTGCGACACGATGATGGTGAGCCGTGAGGCACGGCGCCGCCTGGCGGCACACGTGCTCGCCGCCTGCTCCATCGGCATGGGGGGCGGGGGGGAGGTGGGGTGACCGGAGGCGCCCACCTGGTGATACCCCTCAAGCCGAGTTCCGGCAGCAAGCAACGTCTGGCCGGTGCCCTGGGCCGCCCAGAGCGTGAGCTGGTCAGTCTGAGCCTCGGCGTGAGGGCGGTCGGGCTCGCCGCACGGGTCTGGCCCAGGGATAGGGTTGTGGTCGTGTCGGCGGAACATAACCTCGCGCCCCTGTGCGACCGGCTGGGAGTGGCGAGGCTTGGCGATTCGGGTTGGGGCCAGTCGGCAGCGGTGCGGTCAGGCGCCTGCTGGTGCCTGGAGCGTGGCGCCACCACCATCGCCACCATCGCCGCCGACCTGCCCGCGCTCGCGGAATCGGATCTGCGGACGCTGCTGGCGACGGCCGAAGCGGCGCCACCCGGATCGATGACCGTCTTTCCCGACACCGGCGGCACCGGCACCAACGGCGTCATAGTCAACCCCGCGTCGTTGCTCGTCCATGCCTTCGGGCCCGGCTCGCGGCGCCGCCATGAGAGGATCGCCGCGGTCCTCGGGTTGCGGTTTGAGGTGGCGAACGCCCCCGGCCTGCAGTGGGATCTGGACCGACCCGAGGACCTGCAGCAAGCGCCAGAGTCCGCGGCGGTGGGTCACCCTCTGGTGACCTGGGCCGCTGATTTCCAACGGGCGCCGGCGGATGATCGCTCACGCCATGTCGAGTCCTGACCGAGACCAGCCCCTGGTGCGGGCTAGGCGGCTGACCTGTTGGGGGGTGGAGGGGATCCCCGAGGTGGTCGCGGGGGATGACCTGGGAGCGACCTGCCGTCGCCCCCTTTTGCGGGCGGGTGGTCTGGAGCCGTGGGATGTGGTTGTGGTCACGCACAAGGTGATCTCGAAGGCGGAGGGGCGAGTTCTCCGGCTGGACGGTGTGGTGCCGGGGGACGCGGCGGTCGCGCTGGCGGCGCGTGTTGGGCAGGATCCCCGGATGACGGAGGTGATCCTGCGGGAGAGCCGGAGGGTGGTCAGAGCCGAGCCCGGGGTCCTGGTCACCGAGACCGTGCATGGTTTCGTCTGCGCCAACTCCGGCGTCGACCGCAGCAATGTCGGGGGAGGCGAGGCAGTGACCTGTTTGCCTGTGGCACCCGACCTGTCGGCGGACCGGCTGCGCCGTTCCTGGCTGGACCTCGCCCACGGCGGCCCGTTGGGGGTGATCGTGACTGACACCTTTGGGCGGCCGTTTCGGGAGGGAGCCGTCAACGTGGCGATCGGATGCTCCGGCATTCCCCCTCTCAGCGACCACCGCGGGCTGCTGGACGAGATGGGCTATTTGCTGCATGCGTCCACGATCGGGACGGCCGATGAGATCGCCGGGCTGGCAGAGCTCGTGATGGGCAAGATCGACGGCGTCCCGGTGGCGGTGGTCCGCGGGTTTTCCTGGCAGGGGCCGGAGATGGCGGCACAGGCTCTCCTGCGCCCGCGGGAGAAGGACATCTTCCGGCACTGACCCTGGCCGACTACCATCTTTCCGTGTCCAAACATCCCCTTTCAGGGGGAGCGCCCGCTGGTCCAGCCAGCCCGATGGGGGCTCCTGGTGTCCTTGCGCTCAGCTGCCGCCCCGGCACCGATCGGGGGAACTAGGGTGAGCACCGCGGCCATCCGCGTGCTCCTCTTCGCCACCCTGCGTCAGCAGGCGGGAAGATCCACGGTCGAGCTGATCTTGGACGAGCCCGCCTCAGTCGCTGGCTGCTGGGAGCGGTTGTGCGAGCAGATACCCGCGCTGGCGTCGATGAAGGACACCGTACGTCCCGCCCTGAACCGGGACTACGTCCCTTGGGAGGCGCTGGCCCAGCCCGGCGACGAGCTCGCCTTCATCCCCCCGGTGTCGGGAGGGAGGCGCTGATGCCAGCTGTCGTGGTGGGTCCGCAGGAGATTGACCTCGAGGCGATGCGGAGGATGGTCGACCTCAGGGGGATGGGGGCGGTCGCGACCTTCGTGGGGGTGGTCAGGGATCCCGACGAGGGGGTGGAGGTGTCTCATCTCGACTATGAGGCGTACACCGAGATGGCGGTCAGCGAGATCACGGCGATAGTCGGGGAGGCGACCGCCAGGCAGGGCGTGGGCGAGGTGCTGGTGCAGCACCGCACGGGCAGGGTCGGCAGGGGCGTGGCGTCCGTGGCGGTCGTCGCCAGCGCGGCCCACCGGCATCAGGCGCTCGACGCCTGCACCTATGTGATCGACGAGCTGAAGCGCCGGGCCCCGATTTGGAAGGTGGGGGGGTGACTTCCGGCCCCTGCTAGACTCGACCTCCGTGGCAACTTCCCAAGCGCTCGAAGGTACCTCGGGATTAGCACGCAAGCCGAGGGCGCCCCAGTCGAGCCCTATCGCCAGGCGGGTGGAGCTTCTTTGGGAGCTCGTGCGCCGGGACGTGCGGGCACGCTACCGGGGCTCGGTGCTGGGCATCGGTTGGACCTTGCTGAACCCGCTCGTGTTCATGCTGGTCTACGCGGCCGTCTTTGGCGCCCTGCTCAAGGTCCAAGGACCGAGCGGGAAGTCATACTTGGTATTCCTGCTGTGCGGCCTGTTGCCCTGGACCTTTTTTCAGCAGGCCCTGGTGATGGCCGCCAGCAGCATCATCGCCAACGCCGGCGTGGTCCGCAAGGTCGCCTTCTCGTGGATGCTGCTCACCGTATCCACGGTGATGGCGGCATTGGTGAACTTTCTGATCAGCCTGGTGCTGCTGGTGCCCTTCATCATCTTCACCAAGTCCCCTGTGGGTCTGCCTCTGCTTGCCGTCCCCGGGCTCGTGCTGGTCACCTTTGGGCTCTCCCTTGGCCTCGGCCTGATGCTGGCCGCAGGCAGCGTCTACTTCCGTGACCTTCAGTACATCATCAACCTGGCGACCATGGTGTGGTTCTACATCACCCCGGTGATCTGGCCGTTCACAAAGTACGAGGGTTTCTTCCACCACGGCAAGCTGGGCCTGATTTTCAAGTTCATCATCTACGCCAACCCGATGACCTGGGTGACGCTCGGGTTCCAGGACATCTTCGTCTTCAACCGCTGGCCTCAGCACTGGCACGGGCTGCTCTACACGGTGGTGCTGGCGGCGGTCCTGATCTACTTCGGAATGCGGGTCTTCCGTCGCTTGCGGCGGCGCTTCGCCGAGGAGATCTGATGAGCGACGGCCCCATCGTCGTCAGCGGCCTCAGCAAGCGCTTCAGGATCTACCATCAGCGCAGCGAGACCCTGAAGGAGATGCTGGTCGATCGCCGCCGGTCCCGCTACGAGGAGTTCTGGGCCGTCAAGGACATAGACCTGGAGGTCCATGAGGGTGAGACCTTCGGGATCATCGGGGCCAACGGCTCCGGGAAGTCGACTCTGCTCAAGTGCATGGCGGGAATCCTGATCCCCGACCGGGGCAAGGTCACGGTCAGGGGCCGGCTCGCCTCCCTGCTGGAGGTTGGAGCAGGGTTCCATCCCGACTACAGCGGGCGCGAGAACATCTACTTGAACGGGGCCATCCTGGGCCTGCCCCGCCGGTACATAAATTCCGTCATCGACGAGATCGTCGGCTTCGCCGAGCTGGAGCAATTCATCGACAACCCGGTGCGCAACTACAGCTCTGGCATGTACACGAGGTTGGGATTTTCGATTGCGATCCATATGGACCCGGACATCCTTCTCATTGACGAGGTCCTGGCGGTGGGCGACGAGGCCTTCCAGCGGCGCTGCATGGATCACATCGAGGGGATGCGGCGGGAGGGCAGAACCTTGGTCTTCGTGTCCCATGCCGCCGACAGCGTGCGCCGCCTCTGCGACCGCTGCCTCTGGATCGACCATGGAGTCCAGCGGGCGCTGGGGGTGACGGGCCCGGTGGTCGACAGCTACGTCGGCGAGGTCAACCAGCACGAGATGGAGGCGCTGCGCCAGGCCGCGGCTGGAGCTGGCGCCTCCGAGGCGGGCTGGATGGGGGTGCGCATCACCTCCTTGACGTTCACCGGCGAAGGTGAGCAGGCGAGCTCGGCGACGACCGGCTCGAGCCTGACCGTGGCCGTGGGCTACGAGGCGCCCGGGCCGCTTCACGGAGTCCGGTTCCGCATCTCCTTCTATCCCGCCGGCCAGGACACCCTGATCAGTACCCAGACGGATGACGGTGAGCTGGGCACCAGGACTCTGCCGGCGCACGGCACCGTCAGGCTGGCAATCCCACAACTCCCGCTTCTGGACGGCGTCTACGGGGCCAAGGTTGAGATCCTGGACCTAACCAGCGGGCGCCAGTATGTCGAGATTGACCGTCCCCAGAGCTTCCGGGTCCAGGGACAGGGCAGGCGGGAGACCGGCATGGCCCTTTTGGGGCACAGCTGGGAGGTCCCTCTCATGGACCCGACCGCTGCCGGCGTGTGATCCGCGCCTGCCCGTGACCAGAACCGCCTAGGCGGTCAGGCTGAAGTCGGCTCCAGCTTGGCGAACGTGACCCTGTTGTTCACGAGGTAGTTCCAGATCGCTGCCAGCCCGATCCCCACCACCAGCACCAAGAGGTAGAAGAGGTGAAGGCCCCCGACTCCCACGAGCAGGGTCAACTCCTGAATCCCAAGGCCGACCAGCGAGACAGCCTCGAAGGTCCCCGCCCGTCGCCAGAAGCTCTCCGTTTGCCTGTCCCGCCAGGTGAGCAGGGAGTTCAGGGTGAAGGTGACCACGATGGCGGTCTGGATGGAGATGGCTGATGCCAGCCAGAGGGGCAGCATCAGCAGGTGGTGGTACAGCAACGCCGTGCCGCCGATCGTGGTGGCAGCGCCGAGCACTCCCACGAACCCGAACAGCACCACCCGCTGTCCGTGCTCCCGGACCAGTCCGTCGGCGGGCCCGAAGCTCATCTCCGAAAGGTCGTAAAGCTTGCCCATCCGCGGGTAGGTTACCAAAGCCAGGGCGGCCTTCCGGTGCGCGACCGGCAACATCCCGGCGACGAATCGGGTCCCGGTCCCGTCCTCGCCACCAAACTGCTGCCGTCATGCCGTCCTCTCTCACTCTGCTGCTATTCCTGCTGGCGTGGCTCTACGCCCTCCTCGACACCATCCGGCGAACCGCGGGTGCGGTGCGCGACCGCATCCTCACCGGTCTGTTGCTGCTGCTGCTTCCGCCGTTGGGGGTGGTGGCCTGGGCCCTGCTGGTTGGACACGGACCGCTGCGCCTGGTTGTCCTGCTGGTCTTTGCCCTGACACTCTTGGGCCTGCTGAGCCGCTTGGTTGTCCCGGGAGTGGCCCTGACGGTGGTGGTGCTGCTGGCGGCTGCCATTGGTAGGAGGGCGGGCGACCGCTCCGGTCGGGAGGCACAGCGCCGGGCCTGATCTCCGCCTTCCCCGGGGCCTGAGTCGGCCATGGGGTACCCCGTGGACTCCGGGCCATCCGGAGGGCTCGGGTCGTGGCCAGGGGGCGGCAGCCGCTCTGCGGGGCGACTCCTTGAGCCCACCGCCCTCCCGCGGCCCCGGGCCCAGTCGATCCGGCAAACTGCCAAGGTGTAACGACAGGTCATGAGGAGGCAGCGATGGGACGCTTCGACGGTCGGGTCGCGGTGGTGACCGGAGGCGGTCAGGGAATCGGCGAGGCGACCTGTATCCGCCTGGCCGCGGATGGGGCCCAGGTGGTGGTCGCAGACCTCCAAGTGGAGGCCGCGACCGAGGTGTCGCGGGCGATCACCGATGCTGCAGGCGTCGCCGTCGCGGTGGGCTGCGACGTCCAGGACGAGCCCAGTGTCGAGAGCCTGTTCAGCGCCGCTTTGGACAGCTTCGGCCGGGTGGACATCCTGGTCAGCAACGCGGGTGTCACCAGGGACAACCTCCTCCACCGCATGCCTCTTGAGGACTGGGACCAGGTGATGCAGGTGCACTGCCGGGGAGGTTTCCTTTGTGCCCGCGCCGCGGCGCGCACGATGGTCCAGCAGCGCACGGGCAAGATCGTCTTCCTCTCGTCGACATCGGCCCTGGGGAACCGCGGTCAGGCCAACTACGCGACGGCCAAGGCGGGGATCCAGGGTCTGACACGGACCCTCGCCCTCGAGCTCGGCCCTTTCAACATCAACGTGAACGCGGTGGCGCCAGGGTTCGTGGACACGGCAATGACCAGAGCGGTCGCCGACCGCTTGCGGATGAGCCTTGAGGAGTTCCACCGCCAGTCCCAGGATAGGATCCCTCTGGGCCGGCTCGGCACTCCAAAGGACATCGCCGCGGTGATCGCATTTCTGTGCTCCGAAGACGCATCCTACGTCAGCGGCCAGGTCCTGTACGCCAACGGCGGCCGCCCCAGCTGAGGAGGGGGTGTTGGAGGCGGCCGGTGGCTTCTCCCGTCAGATCAATCTCAGCCGACTCTGATCTTCCTGGGTTACCGTTTAGCCTGGGCGGCCAAACCCGCTCGGCTTGGCGGGCGAGTCCTTTTGGGAGGCAGGTCAGGTGAAGAGGTCACTTTTCGGGTCGGCGGTCGTGGCCCTGCCGCTGATGGCGGTCATGGTTGCCGGATGTGCCGGCACGGTCGGCCATGGGACCGCTCCCAAGGTCGAGAGGATAGCCACGCCGAAGGTCGCTCAGACCGCTCTGTCCAGCGCCCTGCTGGCGCTTCAGGCGGACTATGTGGAGCTTTTCAAGGAGGTCGGTCCCGCAGTGGTGCAGATCTCCACCTCGCAGGACCTGGGCTCGGGGATCATCTTCAACTCCCAGGGTGACATCGTTACCAACAACCACGTCGCGGATGGCTTCAAGACGTTCACAGTCACCCTCTCCAACGGCAAGAACTACAAGGGCTCATTGGTCAACAACTTTCCGGGCGACGATCTGGCCGTGATCCACATCTCCGCCAGTGGCCTGCACCCCGCCACCTTCGCCAATTCCTCTCAGCTGCAGGTCGGCGACATCGTGATGGCGATCGGCAACCCGCTGGGGTTCCAGAGCTCGGCCACGACCGGGATAGTGTCAGCCGTCGGACGGACCGTTAGCGAGCCCAACGGCGTGACCCTGCCAGATGTGATCCAGACCAGCGCCCCGATCAACCCCGGCAATAGCGGCGGCGCGCTGGTGGACCTCGAGGGCCAGGTGGTGGGGATCCCAACCCTTGCCGCGCTGGATCCTCAACTGGGCAGCAGCCAGGCGCCGGGAATTGGCTTCGCCATCCCCAGCAATGTGGTCACGGACATCGCCGGTCAGATTGTCAAGTACGGCAAGGTCGAGAACTCCGGCCGCGCCTACATCGGTATCGATGTGGAGCAGCGCACCGACAGCAGTGGCAATCCCGACGGCGTCCTAGTGGTCCAGATAACCAGGGCTGCGGTCAGCGCCGCCGGACTCAGGGTGCACGACGTCATCACCTCCATAAACGGAACGCCGACCCCCTCGGTGCAGGACCTGACCGATGCTCTCGCCAACATGAATCCCGGGCAGACGGTCAAGCTCGGCGTCACCGAGACCAATGGCTCGAAGACGACCATCTCCATCGTGCTGGCGAGCCTACCGGCCAGCGCGTCGTGATCCCGGTCGAGACCCGGTCTCGGGTCTGTCGTAGGATCGAATTTCGGTCAGGTCCTCTTTAGGGAGTAGCAGCATGGACAACACCATCAGCGATCAGGCCCTGGATCCCGACGAGGAACAGGTGGCGTGGATAAGGACGCCCTACCACGCGCCCATCCTTGACAGGGCGGGCATCAGCTTCGGGACCACCGAGTCCTTGCTGGGAGACGAGGCGGAGGACATCTTCCACGGCATCGCCGTGAAGTTAAGCGAAGGAGGGCGGGTGGCCGAGGTGGCGGCCGACCATGTGGTCAAGATCACCCTGAGCGCGGTTCACACCGACCTGGATGGCGCCACCGTCACCCAACTGCCCCCCTATCAGGAGGAGCGCTGGTTCCATCTGGGAGAGGGCGGGCTCTTCCGCAAGCACGCGGAGTGGAAGAAGGGCTGAGGGTCGGCGGTCCGATCGCCTTCTGGTTGCGGGTGAACACTTGTTAGTGGCCCCGTGCTGAGGATGAGCTGGCGGCGCTGGTCGGCGGCGGCGGCGCTGGCGGCGGTCGCGACCGGCGCCGTCACCCTCGCGCTCACCCGGCCCGGCCCGGCCCCGGGCCACCTGCTGGTGCTGGCGTCGGTGGCGGTCCCCAGCCCCCAGCCCGGCGCCTCGACCACGGCTCAGGTGGATGGGCTCATGGTCCGTGGCAACGCCACCGGGGGAGGGTGGCGCCAGCTGTCCTCGGCCCCCACCACGGTCACCCTGCCCGGGTCCGCAGTGGCTCCCAACACAGCCGAGCTGCTGCAAGAACCGCTGGCCTCCGGGAGCTATTCTCAGGAGCGCCTGGTGGTCACAGCAGATGGGCGGCGGATCGTGGTCGACAGATCCGCCGCCTTCCAGATCACCTCGGGACAGACCACTCCCCTTCTGTTCACCTTCCGGTTCGAGGCGGGCAATGCCACTCCCGAGCCACTCTCGGCCTACGGCGGCAACAGCCAGGTGACCTTCGGATTGGCTCTCGCATCGCGCCAGATCCGCTCTGTCCCAGACACCTCGTTTATCGACCAGGCGGGCAAGCCGGTGCGGCTGAGCCAGTATCGCGGCAAGGTGGTGGTGCTGGCCAGCTTTCTCACGGAGTGCCAGGAGACATGCCCCCTTGTGGCGGCGGCCCTGTTGCAGCTGCACAGCATGCTGAACTCGCACGGGCTGGGGAGCCAGGTGCAGATCCTGGAGGCGACGCAAGACCCGGAGGATGACACCCCCGCGATCCTCACCAAGTATCAGCGCTACTTCTCTCTGCCGTGGCCGCTGCTCACCGGTGCCCCGGCTGCGATCAACTCGTTCTGGTCGTCGTTGGGGGTGCCTCCGGTGCAGGCACTGCCGTGGGGCGGGCCCGCTCCCATCGATCTCTTCACGGGCAGGCCAGAGCCCTACAACCTGATCCACGCCTCGGTGCTGGAGGTCATCAACCCAGAGGGCTACATCGTGACCGTGATGCAGTCCCAGCCCACGCTCAGCCCCTCCACCGTGCCCAAGACGATCTACCACTACCTCGACGCGCAGGGGCGCTCGGAGCTCAAGACGGGTGGTTCCTGGACTCCACAGACCGTCTATCAGGCGATCGCTCCCCTGCTGCAGCAGGAGAGGGAGGTGAACGCCTTTCCCAAGACCAGTCAGGCGGTCCCTGGCAAGCTCGCTCCGAACTTCACCCTCACCTCCACCTCGGGTGCGCGGGTCACCCTCGCCAAGCTCAAGGGGCGTCCCGTGATGCTGGACTTCTGGGCCAGCTGGTGCACCAACTGCAAGGCCGACATGGGCCTGGTGGCGAGAGCGGCCAAGCTGTACTCGGCCAGGGGCCTGAGCGTGGTTCTGATAGACGACCAGCAGTCCTCGCGCACGGCTGAGAACTTCCTGCGCTCCCTTCAGGTGCATCTGCCCAGCCTGCTGGACACCAGGGGGACGGTCGCTGAGGCCTATGGCCTGCCGGGCCTGCCCGTGGCCGTCTTCATCAAGCCCAGCGGGGTGATATCGTCCTTGATCCTGGGCCAGTTGCAGAGCGGCGAGCTCAGGTCTGCGATCGGCAAGATCCTGGCTGGTTGACGCCCGAACAGGCCGCGGCTGTGGACCAGAGGGGCCAGCCGACTGGGCTCGACACCGGCTGAGGTTGAGGACGGGATGCGGGCTCGTAGCCTCGACCCTGGATTGAGGAGAGGCAGTCCGGTGACGTAGGTGGCCGTCGGTGCCAAGGGACCGTGCGCGGCGACCCTCGGAGGCGGTAACTTCCTCAGGTGTCGATTGAACAAAGCGCCCTGCGGCGCCGGGAGCCATTGCCACGATGAGCGCCGAACCGAAGATTGCAAGCACCGGACATAGCGCCTTTCCCACCGAGGCGGGGCAGCCTTCAGCAGCAGAGTCAAGTTACCGGATAGTCAGGACGCTCAGGGTCCGCAACGACAACCGGCCGGGCGTTCTCGGCGAGGTGGCCACCGCCATCGGCCGGGCCGGCGGCAACCTGGGCGACATCCGCACCGTGGAGCGCGGCTCGCGCAATGTGGTCAGGGACATGGACGTGAGCACCACGGATCTGGCGATGCTGGAGCTGGTCCTGGCGGCGATCAGGGAGATCCCTGACACTCACCTTCTCGACGTCCGCGACGAGGTGCTCAGGGTCCATCTCGGGGGCAAGCTTCAGATCAAGCCCCGCTACCCCGTGCGGTCCGTGGCCGACCTCCGCCACGTTTACACCCCAGGCGTGGCAGAGGTCTGCCGACTTATAGAGGGCGATCCGTCGGTGGCCGACCGCTATACGGGGATTGCCAACTCGGTCGCGGTGGTGACCGACGGCACGGCCGTCCTGGGGTTGGGCAACATCGGCCCCGTCGCCGGGATGCCGGTTATCGAGGGAAAGTGCGCGCTGATGGCCCAGATGGTGGGCATCGACGCCTACCCGCTGCTGGTCAGGCCGGGGCCGTCAGATTCGATCGTGGACGCCCTGGTCCGGATCAGCCCCACCTTCGGGGCCATCCAGCTCGAGGACTTCGCGGCCCCGCATTGCTTTGAGATCACCCCGGCTCTGCAGGAGAGGGTCGACATTCCCGTCATGCACGACGACCAGCACGGTACCGCCACCGTGGTCTTGGCGGCGGTCTTGCGGGGGGCCACGATGACGGGCCAAAGCCTCCAGGACCTCACCGCCGGGGTGGTCGGGCTGGGGGCGGCGGGGTCCGCCATCGCCCAGTTGCTGATGCATCACCAGGGCAAGGCGGTTCTGGGCACAGGACGCACACCGGACTCTCTGGACCGCCTGCGCGAGGGCGGGGGGATCGCGGTCGAGCTGGATGAGCTCATGGCCCGCTGTGATGTCGTGATCGCGGCCACCGCGCAGCCGGGGCTGCTGAGGCCGGATCAGATCAGGCCTGGGCAGATCATCTTCGCGATATCCAACCCTCTTCCTGAAATCGAACCCGAGAGGGCCATGGCGGCGGGGGCGGCGCTCGCAGTCGACGGCGCGGTGGTCAACAACCTGCTGGGTTTCCCCGGTCTCTATCGGGGCGCCCTCGACACCAGGGCTAGGCGGTTCAACACCGAGATGTATGTGGCGGCGGCTCTGGCGATCGCCTCGCGGGCGCGCGACGGCGAGGTGGTGCCGGATTCCTTGGACCGGGAGGTTCACATGGCGGTGGCGAAGGCCGTCGCGAGGGCCGCCATCGAGACCGGAGTGGCTCGCACCGAGCCGTCACCCGACTACTTTGAGGCGACCTCCTCGAGGCAGCCCTGATCCGGCGGGCGGCTTACGATGAGACTGTGCGAGGTACTGGAACCACCCAACAGCCGTGGCCGTCTCCTGGCGGCCGCACGGGCTGGCGAGACACGGAGTCCGAAGGGCGGGACGGGCCCTCGCTCCCTGCCGTGGGCCGCTTTTCCGTCGACATCGTGGCGCCTCACCCCGTCTCGACCGGGGTGGGCTCATGAGAGATCCGGGTGGCAGCCCGGACCTGGAGATCCGGCTGCTGGAAGCGCACGAGCTGCCATCGATACGGCCTCTACTGCTGGACCTACTGGCAGCCGAGGCGAGCCCTGAGGAGCCTTCCGCACCCGCGCGAGCGGCGCTCGACGTGACGCTGCCGACGACAGCCGCCTCCTTCTTGGGGGAGAACCACGTGTTCGCGGCCCTGGCGGACGGGAGCTTGGCGGGTTTCTGCTGGTGCGTCATCTTCGATCCCGGAACCGGTCTGGAGGGCGAGCTGGCGGAGTTGTACGTGGCTCCGGAGTGGCGCAGCCGGGGGCTCGGGCGCCGGTTGGTAGCCGCCGGAGTGGAGCTCTTCCGATCGCGCCAGGTCACCTTCGCATGCGTGTGGACGAGATCTGAGAACGCGCCGGCGATGGCCGCGTACCGGGACGCCGGATTCCAGCCCACCGAGCAGGTCGTGCTCACCTGGTACCCGTGAGATGATCGATCCGCGCCCAAGCTCGACGCCTGGCCCGTACCCGCTGCGCCTGGCCGCCGTCGCCGTGGTGGCGGCTGTGATCGGGGTCGCGGTGGGAGGCGGGGGCGCCTTCTTCCTGTACCGGCATTTTGTTTCCACCGCCCCAGCGACCGTCATTGTGCGGACCAGCGGCCCCAGCGGCGGCTCATCCACAACCTCGCTGAGCTCGGTGCTGGCCGCGGTCTCCCCTTCGGTGGTCGAGGTGGTCCGGCAGTCCGGCACCGGGGCGCAGCCCACCGCCTCCGAGACGTCGGACGGGTTTGTAGCCAGCTCCAGTGGGCTGGTGGTCACATCTGAGGGGGCTGTCGCTGGTGCCTCCGGGGTGGAGGTGATCCTGCAGAGCGGCCAGGTGCTTCCAGCCACCATCGCCACCGCGGACCCCACCACCGGGATCGTGATCCTGCAGGTTGAATCCAACGCACTGCCCAAGCCCCTCACCTTCGCCGCCGCCTCCGCGCTGGGCGCCGACGCCATTGCGGTCTCGGTCCCGCTCGATGGCACGACCACGGTCGACCTAGGGGCGGTGAGCGAGGTGGGGATCACTGCCGATGTCCCCGACTCGGCCTCCAGCACGGGTACGACCCTGATCGATGGGATTCTGCGCACCGACGCGCCCGAGCCACCCGGGAGCTCGGGGGGACCGCTGGTCAATGCCTCAGGACAGGTCATAGGGGTGCTCACCGGCCAGCGCATGGCTCCGGCGGGTGAGGGGCAGGCCGCATCCGCCTTTGGCTTCGCCCTAGACGCGGTGGACGCGGCGGACCTGGTGAACGGGATTGCCACGAATGGCACGGCGCCTCCCGCATTGGGCCTGGTCACGGCCTGGGTCGACGCTGCGACTGCCGCCGCCGACGGGCTGCCGCAGGGGGCAGAGGTGATGGCGGTGATTCCTGGATCCGTAGCGGCCGGTGCCGGGATCAAGGTTGGCGATGACGTGACCGCCATCAATGGCAGGGCCCTGCATGGCCTGGCGGCGCCCGCCTACCCTGACCTGGTGGATCTGCTGAACTCGTATGGAGTCGCAGCTCAATTGACCGTGACGGTGGTCAGATCCGGAGTCAGCCGGCAGCTTTCGCTTACAGTTCCTTCGGCATGAGTTGACCGGGCTTCGACCAGGGCCCGGGGGCAAGCGATCACGGCTTTGGGAGGCACGTGCTTGGAGATAACGTGGTTGGGATCTGACAGCCTGTTGCTCAGGGGTAGAGAGTCTCGCGTCCTTCTCTCCGCCTCGGGAGACGATCCTCAGCTGGCAGGTCGGACCGGATCCGACATCGTGGTCGGACCTGTGGCGGAGGAGAACCAGCTCCGTCCCCCGTCAGGCCCCCAGATGGTCGTCCGTCCCGGGGAGTACGAGTTGCGCGGAGTGAGCGTGCGGGGAGTTGCGGTCTCGGGCGGGGTCGTGTTCGTGACCGAGGTGGATGAAGTCGCGGTGTGCAACTTCGGGGCACTGCCCGCTGAACTGTCGGATGAGGCCCTGGAGTCGCTGGGCTTCATCGATGTGCTGGGGATCAGCTTGGATAATGGCAGCTCCGCCCGGGCCGTGGCCGTCGCTCAGTTCATAGCCAGGGTGCAGCCCGGGGTGATGGTGCCCACCGGCTATCAGTCGGCCCTCGACGCCGCCCCCGGTGAGCTGGCCGCCCTGGTCAGGGAGATGGGCCTGGCTCAGGTATCCCCACAGGCGAAGCTGACCCTCTCCGGATCGCTCGGCGCCGCCGAAGATACCCGTGTGGTGGTGCTTGAGCCTCGGCGCTGATCGTTGGCAGCAGGGGGAGCGGCCCGGATGTTAGGATCTGCCCACATGGGTGCACTCCCCCCGTGTGGGTTGCGAGCCGGCGATGGCTAAGTTCATTTTTGTAACCGGCGGCGTCGTCTCGGGGATAGGCAAGGGCATCACGGCCGCCTCCTTGGGGACCATCCTCAAGGCGCGTGGGATCAAGGTATCCCTGCAGAAGCTGGACCCGTACATCAACATCGACCCCGGGACCATGTCTCCCTACCAGCACGGTGAGGTGTTCGTCACCGACGATGGGGCCGAGACCGATCTGGATCTCGGGCACTACGAGCGATTTGTTGACACCAACCTGAGCAAAGCCAGCAACGTCACGACCGGCAAGATCTACAGCGAGGTGATTGCCAAGGAGCGTCGCGGCGACTTTCTGGGGGCAACCGTCCAGGTCATCCCCCATATCACCAACGAGATCAAGGACAGGGTCCGACGGGTCGCCGAGGAGTCGGAGGCGGACGTGGTGATCGTCGAGGTCGGCGGCACTGTGG
>DAHWNZ010000035.1:0-27036 GCA_027339635.1 Candidatus Dormiibacterota bacterium | reverse complement strand
CACGCGCCGGCCGTGAACCAAGCCGAGCCCGGTCACGACTCCGTCCGCCCCCATCTCCTCCTCGCTCTCCGAATTGGCCAGCAGGCCATCTTCGACAAACGGCGTCTGAGGGTCGAACAGAAGGGCCAGGCGGTCTCTCACCGGCAACTTCCGCTGGCTGTCTAGCCGACTCCGGTAGCGCTCCGGTCCGCCCAGGTTGGCGGCTCTCACCCGCTGCTGCAGCTCGGCACGGCGATCGCGCTGCACCTCGCGGCTCCGCCCGGACGGTGACTTGGTCATGCAGTTTCCGAGTATAGGGACAGCCAAAGAGGCCTCCCAGCCCCGGAGGTTACACTGCGGTCGTGTCCTCAGCCGTGCCCTCAGGGGAGCTCCCAAAGGGCTATGTCCCGGTCTGCGGACTCGACGAGGTGGGTCGCGGGGCGCTGGCCGGGCCGCTGGTGGCAGCGGCAGTTGTGCTGCCGCCCCAGTTTGCTCACCCGCTCTTGCGCGACAGCAAGCGACTGACGGCCACCCAGCGCGAGCGGGTCGACTCGGTGATACGAGAGGTCGCCACAGTCTGCAGGGTGGTGGAGGTGGGGCCGAACGAGATCGACGGCAGGGGCATCGGCTGGGCCAACCGGTGGGCGTTCGAACAGCTGATGGAGCAGGTTGAGGCGGAGAGCTTCCTTGTCGACGGCAACCTCCGCCTTAACTCTGCCAGGCCGTACCGATCCGTCATCGGTGGCGATGCCCTGGTGCCCGCGATCTCAGCGGCATCAATCGTGGCCAAGGTTCACCGCGACAGCCTAATGCGCGACCTCGACTCGCGGGCCCCCGGCTACCTCTGGGCGGCGAACAAGGGGTATGGCAGCCCGGGGCACATGGCTGCACTGCGGCGGCTGGGCCCGAGCCCATACCACCGCCTGTCCTTCATCCACCTCGACGATGAGCTGCCGTTCTGAGGGGTCATGCGGGGCTGAGCCCCGGCTCAGCTTCCCCGCCTCTCCCACTCCGAAAAGCTAGGCGCCTCCGCCCCGATTGTGGTCGACTCGCCGTGTCCGGGATACACCAGGGTCGCCGGGTCAAGACCCATGAGCTGGGTCCTGATGCTGGCCAGGATGGCGGGAAAGTCGCCAAGCGGTGGCCGGGTGGCTCCCGGGCCACCCGGGAACAGGGTGTCCCCGGTGAAGACCATGCCAGGCCCGAGGAAGCAGACGCTCCCCGGTGTGTGTCCTGGGGTGTGCAGCACCCTGAGACGGCAGGTCCCGAACACGATCTCCTCTCCGTGCTCGAACCGGTGGCCGGGCGGCGGCGGCGGAAACATCTCCAGATCCGCCTCATGGGCTCCGACCCACGCCCCCGAGAACCGGTCCCGAACCGCGGCCAGCGCCTGCCAGTGGTCGGCGTGGCCGTGGGTCTCGAGTACGGCGACCAAGTTCAGGTCGCCAATCGCTTCGATGAGCCGATCCGCTTCATTTGCGGCGTCGATCAGAACTGCGGCCTTCGTTTGGAGGCAGGCCACCACGTACGCGGAGTTGTCATACGGGCCCACCCGACGCCGCCTGACCAGGACCTCTCCTTCGTAATCCCATTCGGGCTCCTGCACCAGATCTCCCACCTTCTCACCTCCTCTACCCAAAGTTGAGATCACTCATGGTCGGCTGGGCTCGAGTAAGTCCGGTGCCGGCCCGACGCCTATGGATGCCGGCAGGTTCGGCCGGATGCCCACTGACGCAACCACCATCATGATGGCTGCCGCCAATATGGGGATGAAGGGAGAGCGGTCTCCCCCGCCAAGGTCGATTGCCAGGCCACCCAGGAACGGCCCGCAGAAGGCGCAGATGTATCCGACCGTGAGCATCACAGCGGTGAGCGGCGCGACCCGGCCTGGGGGCGCCACCAAGGGCGCATAGGCCAGGAGCCCGGCGAAGTTCATGGCGACTCCCACTCCCATAAGAGCGGCGAACACAAGCGGCAGGCGGCCCCCCAGCTCCAGCCAGCCGAGGGCGCCCGCAACGGTGACCAGGCTGCTGGCCAGGTAGAAGCGCCGGTCGGTGGCGAAGCGACGCCGCACCAGGATCAGCCCCACATCCACCGGTATCATGACCGCGTTCAGCACCCCCAAGGTGATGCTGGAGAGCGCCCCGTGCGGCCCCCCGGGCACCGAGATCGGGATCCAAGTGTTGGCCGCGAAGAACACCAGGGACTGGCCGCCAAAGCAGAGGTATAGGGCCCACATCCTCGGCGACCTGAGGAGCGGCAGCAGCTCCCAGGGTTCACCGGATGCCAGCCCGACCGGCGCCCTGGGAACCAGTGTCACCCAAATCGCAAAACAGCTGGCTCCGCTCAGCCCCCATACCAACATCGTGGCCTGCCAGCTGCCCAGCGCGGAGTAGAGGACCGGTCGAGAGATGCTGGCGGCAACCATCTCCCCCGTCGTGATCCCCAGGGTCAGCGTGATCGAACCCTGCTGGACCCGACCGGAGAACCAGCGCTGAAAGAGGGCCGGGAGCCCGGGTTGGGTCATAGCGATTCCCACCCCCAGGAGGACGGTCCCCGCAAACAACCAGAAAGCGCCCCCGAGGGGCACTACACGCGCCAACTCTCCGACCGCAGCCAACCCCAGCCCCAAGGCGACCACCAGGTAGCTCCCGAACCGGCGGACCATGGCGGATGCCGGCAGGGCGCTGAGGCCGAAGCACAAGATGGGTACCCCGCTCAGCAGCCCAACCTGGGTGTAGCTGAGGTGAAGGTCAGCGCGGATCACAGAGAGTACAGGTGGCACCCCCAGCAGCGACGCACGCAGATTGAACCCTATCCAGAAGGTGATGAGGAAGAGCGCCGGACCTGGGCGCCGCCCGGCCCCAGTGCCCGGGTCCGGCCTCAAATTCCGGGCTCAGGCCATAGCGCCATCTGATGTCTGGCCATCAGGGGAAGCAGGGGAAGCAGCTCGGTGGAGATGACCTCCTCCCAGGTGTAGGTTCTCGCGGTGGCCCTTCCCTGCCGCCGGATCCTCGTCCTCAAGGATCCATCCCGGAGCAGCCGGATCACGCCGTCGCTCAGCTCCAGGGGGTCATCGGTCTGCACCACCAAGGAGTTGTGCAGGTGGCGGGCGTAGTCCTCCCCGGTCGCCCCCACCACGGCGACTCCCCCGGCCGCCATCGTCTCCAGGCCAACCAAACCGAAGGGCTCGAAACCAGAGTTGGCCAGCACCGCCAGAGACGAGGAGTAGAGCGAGGGGAGCAGCGCTTCCGGAAGAAAGCTCGCAAGCTCGATGAGGTCCGCATCAGGATGGGTCAGCAGCGCTCGCGCGAGGTCGGCGGCGCTGTCGACTCGGCTGGTCCAGCGCACCACATCCAGGTTTGCCGCGCGCGCTTCGGCGAGCAGCTCCTGGCCGTAGGGCTCGCCACCCCCCCGAGCGAGCAGGCGCACCGGGTGGCCCAGGGAGCGCAGGTGGATCAGCGCCGCAATCGCCTGTTGCCAGCGCTTGTCCCTATGGAATCGGCCAATCTTCAAGATTGTCTGCCTTTCCCCTCCGGCGCGGCGGAGCAGCCTCACCTCGGCGGAGTCAGGGCGGGCCAGCAGCGCGCTCGGTATGCCGTTGGGGATAACCATGGCGTCGACGCCGCGCCCCCGGACCAGCACCCGCATGTATCGGCTCACGGTGGTCACGGTGGCGGTGAAGTCCAGAGCCCTCCAGTCGATCGTCTCGAAGCCGAACTGGTTGTTGGCGTTCCAGATCAGGACACAGCGTTCGCGCAGTCCCAGCCGCCAGAGCAGGTCCGAGACCATCCGTGTCCACTGCGCCGTATGCCACTCCTCGAAGAGCAAGATGGGGGTGCGGCCCGCCCGCACCTGCGGTTCGGCCCACTCACTCACCAGCGCTTGAGGCAGAGTCGCTGTGAGGTGGTCCCTCTTGACCTCCTCCCCTTGGTAGATGCCCTTGGGGAAGAGGGCTGAGACCTCCTGGGCCAGCCGCACCAGGTCAACCCCATCACGGCGCTCATGCTCAGGCAGGGCCGGATCACCCACGAAGAAGAGGCTCACCGGATAACCCATCTGGGCCAGGCCCCGGGTCAGCTGCGACACCCGCACCCCCAGGCCACCGGCCTGGCTGTATTGATCCGGGCCCTCCATGGAGATCACGGCGAAGGCCAGAGGGAGCGCGTGATCCGGGTGCGCCCCAAGACCCTCCGACACCGCCATCAGGGGTCCCCGAGCCATGAGAGAGTCGACGCAGCCAACCAGGCTCCGCCCGGCCCCTCGCCCAGGCTTTGCAGGTGGGCCCGATAGCGCGACGGGCGCAGCAGCGGGAAGTCACTGCCAAAGCAGACGCGACCAGACCCGACCAGCGCGATCAGCGCGGGTAGCACCTCGGTCCCATAGAGGAACGGGATCGCCGCCGTGTCGAACCACAGACGCTTGCAGAGGGACCTCACCTCGGGCATGTGGCTGTAGAACGGAAGGCCCCCTCCAAGGTGGGCGAGGCAGAGGCGCAGGCGCGGCGCCTCGTCGAGGAGAGGAGGCAGGAATCCCCACATCTTGGCGGGGGTGGCTGTCCCCTTGCCTGCATAGGGGTGCCCCACCGGTTCGCTGGCATGGAGGAGCACCGGCCAATCCATCTCCTCGCAGGCCTTGAGAGTTGCCCGCAGACCGCCACCCCACACAGGCTCAAATCCCTGGGCGTCGCAGTTCAGCTCTCCCAGGCCCCGGAGGCCAAGTGCCTGGCAGCGCGCCAGCTCCGCCACGGCTCCCTGGTCAGAAGGGTTCACCGTGGCCATGCCCCGCAGACGCCAACCGCCGCCCTTGACCTCGGAAGCGGTGTAGTCGTTGCTCTCGCGCAGCAGGGCAGGGTCCGCGAACGGCCATCCAAAGATCACCGCCTGTTCAATGCCGACCTCATCCATGGCAGCAAGCACGTCCCGGCCCGCGGCGAACCGGGGCGACTTGGTCGCATGGCAAACGGCAAACCAGGGGTCCTCCCAGGCCGGCGACCCCGGTTCCCTGAGCTCCGGCGGCAGCACGTGGCAATGTCCGTCAATCATGGTCGGTGTCGCTCCTGGGGGAATGGGAAGACCGCCCAGAGCCCTTCACCCGGGCCGGGAAATGAACTCGCCCCGAGAGGGTCATGGAGGCAAGATTACGCCCTGAGACGCCACCACGGGGAGAGCCGGCGCCAGCCCTGCTCACTGCTCAGCTGCCTTCAACTGGGGAAATCAGGAACGCCAGAGGCTGGTGACCCGAAGTATGAGATAGCCGCCTCGCCTGACCAGCACCGGCAGGTGCTGCCTCTCGAACCAGCCCCTATTGAGCACCAGGTCGTTGTAGTCCCCGGGTTCGAACTCGATGTACTGGATTCGATAACGTCGCAGGAGAGCGTCGACTTGGCAGGAGGCTGCCGTCCCGCAGCCTGAGTAGATCGTGGCCACCGCGTCAAAGCGAGTCGTGAGGGGCTGGCCGTAGCTCCAAAGCCAGCCGTCGTAGGCCAGGACAACTCGCCGACCGGCCAGCGTCGTGACAGGATCGTTCGGTTGTCCCTCGGTGAGAAAGATCGCGTCCCTCGGGGTCCGTGCCCGGACCACCGCTGCCACCTGCTCGGCTGCCACGCTCGCAAAGGTGGCGCTGGCTCCGCTCGGTGCCTCCTGGGCCGCCGCACTCTGCCCCACGAAGGCGGCGTCCAAGCTGAGAATCCCCGAGAGCAACAGGGAGGCCACGGCGACCCCCGCGACCACCCGAGGCCACAGGGAGCGCCCAGATGTGAGCAGCCAGGCGACGGGAATCGAGACCCCGAGATACCAGTAGGAGAGGAGTTTGGTGTTGTCCCAGTTCCAGGGCTGGGTGATGACCACGTTGGCCAGCAGGAAGAGAAACCAGAATGGGGCCCAGAAGGAGATCAGGCGGAGCCGGTGGATGTCCCCGGACGCCCCACGTCGCCACAGGGCCAGCCCCACGAGCAGCAGTCCAGCGAGGATGAAGACGCCGGTGTTGGAGATCCAAAAGCCCGCAAACGAGGTGTAGAACGAGCCTTCCGTCAGCGTCTTGGTGACATACGCGATCATGGTCGGCAGCGATGCTCCCGCCAGATAGAGGCTGTCGCAGACGTCGCCGGCCCGAAACTGTCCGGCGGTACACGCAACCGCCGCGTGGGAGAGCCAGCCGAGGTCAATCTGAGGAAAGAGGTTGGTTCCGACCGGCCCCCCAAGCTGCCCCTTTGGGCCGGAGACCACGAACCAGAGCTGGGGCAAGCCGATCAGGAGCAGGGGCAGGCCGAAGGCCCCAAGCCCTGTCCAGAGCTTGCTTCTGGCAAGCCACCAGAGCCCGAGCAAACCAACAACGAGATATCCGAACGGATTGAAGAACGGGAGGCACGCACCCAACAGACCGGCCGAGATCAGCAGCCCGGGCCGCCGCACGACAGCGGACTCCCAGAGCAACGACGCGGTCAGGGCGACCAGCGCCATTCCATACGCGAAGTCGCGCTGGGGCATCCAGTAGACCAACAGCGGCTCGTACCACTGAAGATCAGGTAGGGCGGGCGCCGCCGGTCCCTCGCCGTCGTAGGAACGCGGCAGGTGAGTGAGCAGGGTCGGCAGGTGGGTGATGAAGCCGAGGACCGCGCTGGGAGTTGACGGGGTGAGCGTGGTGCAGGCGTTGGCCGCAGTCGCCGATCCCGCCACCTGACGACACCCGTCGGAGTACAGGCCCACGAACCCAAGGCCCCCGCCCAGGAGCAGCAGGGCGACGGCAACCGTCGCCGCCACCGGGCGGCGGGTGACCCTCAGCGCTAGATGCCATATCAACACGCTGGCGGCCCAGCCGATTAGGAATGACGCGATGTCGAGGCTTCCGTACAGATTCTGTCCTACGGCTTCCAGCATCGCCGGCTGAAAGTCGACCAGGAACGGGTAGCGCATGGCGGTGCCGGACTCCAGCGAGTCCGTGGGCGGCAGGTTGTGCCCCAAAAAGAAGCTCTGGGCATAGCTGGCGTGGACCGACCAGTCCGCCCATACATGGCCATTGGCCAGCAGCTGTCCCCCGGGGCCGGGGTAGAGTGCGCCCCGGAAGAGGAGCCAGAACGCGACGCCCAGGATGGCGGTCACCGCGGTGGCCCAACGGGTGTCGCGGCTCCACCTGCCCGGCCGACGCAGCTGATCCCCAAGCCACTCCCGATTGGCCCTGGCCGCCCATCTGCGCCACCCCAGCCCTCCCGCTGTGAGCGCAATCAGGGTCGGGCCGAGCAGGGCGGTCAGGCTTCCCACCCCGAGCCAGAGTGACAGGCCGAAGCTCAGCGCGGTCGAGCCCACCAGGCCAACCGCCAGACTCGCTGCGAGCCGCTCCAGGGGAAACCAGCGACGCGGGATCAGGTCCACCAGGCCGAATCCCGCCAGGGCCACGAGCACCCAGTAGGCGGTTATTCCAAGCAAGGTGGGTCCGCCGTCAGTACCAGCCCGGGATCCAGATGTGCTGGAAGAAGTCGGTGGACGGGATCGGCTGGCCGGTCCAAAGGGGGTAGAAGTAGGCGAAGCAGAGGATGACCGCCAGTACCACCGCTCCGGAGATGGGGGCGAGGCTGTGGGTTCCGAGTCGCAGCCTCGCCACCTGGATCACCGCCTGACGGTCGATCAATCTGGCGCAGACGTAGGCGAGAGCCAGGCACACGAATGGGAGGGCCTCTATATATTCATAGAAGAATAGGATCCGAGACGGCCAGGACCACAGAACGAGCCAGTCGAAGAGAAAGCCTCCGAGAATGAAGAGGGCGACCCGGTCCCGCCGTCTCATCACCAGGTACAGCAGGAAGGCGAGGGCGAACATTCCGAGCCAGAAGATGGCGGGGTTGCCCATGTCTGAGATCCAGGTGTAGTTGGAGACCGTCTGCCCGGCAACGGTGGTGACGCCGTTGCCGGTGTAGGTCGCGTAGAAGAGCACAGGATGAGCATCCAGGGGCCAGGAGTAGAAGGGCGAAGCAAAGGGGTGCGTCGCCTTCAGCGTCGCCTGGTAGCTCAGGCTGCCAAGGCTGTTCCACTCCACATCCGCCAGCGACTGGATGAGGTTGAAGCCGGTGGGGAGCCAGAAGTCCAGCGACGCCAGGTGATACTCCTGGAGCGGCATCGCCACCGGGAGGTCGCAGACCGACGCCTTGGCGACGAATCCGGTACAGGTCGCCGTGGGTCCCTGGGTGTTGGCGAAGTTGACGTAGAGGCTGTGGGAGATGGTCCAGTAGCGAAAGAACGACAAGTAAAAGATGAATAGGATGATCGCGCCCGCCAGCAGGTAGTGCCATGTCCACGCCAGCCCCGCCACCATGGTCCGGCGCGCCGCCTCCAGGGGGTCATCGGGGGCGGGAGGCACGAGCCACCGCGACGAGCCCCCTGTTCCCAGGCGGACCCTGAGGTGGGGTCTAATGAAGCGCCCAAGCAGGAGCACCACCATGAGCAGGACGGCCGGAATCATGTCCGCCTTGCAAGCGAGCCCCAGCCCCGAGGCGACCGCGGTCAGGTAGAGCGTGGCGCGCCACTGGTTTTTGGTGCGAGCGTGCCAGTGGAGCAAGAACATCCAGTAGGCGAGCATCACGAAGAAGACGGCGATCACATCGATCACTCCGGTCCTGGACTCGACCAGTTCCAAGCCATCCAGGCTGAAGAACAGTGCTGCCAGGGTTGGGAAGATCCGGTTGCGCCGCCACAGCCTGCGGGCGATGAAATAGAGGACGCCGATGACCAGGCTCCCCAGGATGGCCGACATGATCCTCCAGCCCCAGGTGTTGAAACCGAGCCAGCTGATGCCGCCGGCGATGATCAGCTTGGTGAGCGGTGGCTCCGGATCAAAAAAGTCAATTCCCTTGAGGTCCTTGAGCGCGTCGACCGGGAAGTAGACCTCGTCGAACACGTACCCGCAGGTGTACTTCTCCTGGTTTTGGGGGCCGACCGGAGCATCGGTGCAACCCGCCTTGTTGTAGGGATAGCCGAGCCCCCAAGCTCCGATCCCGAAGATGTCGTGGGTCGGCGACCGGTGGACCCCGGCAGGCGCCGCCACCGTGCTGACAGGGCTCAGGTTTCCCTGTAGAAAGTCGAAGTAGATGGGACTCGCGAGTCTGACCCCGAGGGCGGCCGCGATCAGAACTCCGGCGATCACACAGTCCTTCCCGTCTACGCCTGTGATCCCCCGGTGTTGGCGCAGGAGCAACGAGACCCCCCAGACCGACCCCGCCATGACCATCGCCACCAAGGGATTCATCGGCCAGCCCAGGACCACGCTGGCCAAGCTGAACACCAGGGCGGCTGCGAGCGCCCACGGACCCTCGGTGCGAACCTTCTGTCTCAGCTCCCCGTTCATTTCCGCCGAGCGGCACGGGCCGCGGGGGCGGGGGGCCTCTTCTTGATCCGGAGCTGCAAGCCGCGGTCGAGCGCGGCTGCATTCTGCACCACCAGAATCAAGTCCTGTTCCAGCACCGTCCGTCGTCCCAACAGACGACCGATCTGGAGTAGCTCGGCCGGATCCAGGTCGACCCTCACGATGCAGGCCGACATCCCGGCGAAGCGGCTCAGGCTACCGGTGAGGAGCTCCCTGCGAGTGGGTGCGTCGAAGAACTGGCGGAGGGTCTGGCAACGGCTCTGGCGCAGACGGGTGTAGGGGATTGCCGCACTCTTGAACGACGAACGCAGGAGGAGGCCGTCTGGGCCGAGTTCCACATAGTGCGTGCGCTGTCGCAGATAGATGGCCGCCGCCATCAGCAGCAGAACAGCCGACACCACGAGGTAGCTGGGATCGAACTGATGGTGGCCGTAGACGGTGATGCCCTCGACCACCAGGAAGACCACCGCCATATAGATGACAATCAGCCGAGTGCGGCGCCACAGCTCGACGGAGCTGGCCACCCGGTGCCGGGTCCCCTGCTCGCTGGGTGGCGGAAGAGCGGGTGCAGTCACAACGTCCCTCCGGCCCCGAACTTGGCTCCTGCCAGGTGGTCAATGGATGGCGGCTCCGTCCCCTCACCGAAGCGGTGGAGCACGGCAGAAGAAGGCAACGGCGGACGCATCGGAACTGCGGCTGGCGAGAGCATCGCCCAATTATGGCCGGGCGGCGGTCTCCAGGCGATGCACCGAACATTCGCTGGTGGTCGCCACGGTCAGGGTGCGCCAGCGACCGCTCTGCGCGTCGAAGTCGGTGAGCCGACTGGTTGCCCCACCCCCTCCGCCCAGCACAAGGACTACCTCCTGGGCCTGTAGGGCCCCGATGACCCCCACCAGCGGTCCGATCACACCACTTGAGCGACAGCTTCGCTCCATCTCCTCGCTCGGCCCTCGAAACAGACACCTGAAGCAACCCCCGCCAGGTAGCACAGTGGTCACCTGCCCTCTCCAGCCGATGGCGCCCCCGACCACCAGGGGAATCCCCAGGGCCACCGCCCAGTCATTGACAGCGAACTTAAGGCCAGGGCTGTCGGAGCACTCCACAATCACCGATGCGTCCCCGAGGATCTCATCGAATGAGGCATCCCCCAGGACCCGCTGGAAAGCTCTGACCCTGACTGTGGGATTGAGGGCCACCAGGGACTCGGCCAGCGCCACAACCTTCGGTCTGCCCACATCGGCGGTTCGGTACGCGACCTGCCGGTGCAGGTTGTCGAGGGCCACCAGGTCCGGGTCTACCAGATCGATGCGGCCCACGCCAGCCCCCGCCAGGTAAAGGCCGGCGGGGCCGCCAAGACCTCCGCAGCCGATGATGACGACCCTGGATTCTCCCAGCCGCAGTTGTTGCCTCTCGGAGAATCCGGGTACCAGCAGCTGACGGCTGTAGCGCTCCACCTCGGCGTCGGACAAGGTGCTAGGAGCGCTGACGGCCGATGGCTCCCTCACCATGAGACCACCCGGTCGGCCGCCACCATGAGCTCGATGAGCTCTGGATATCCGACGCCCGGCCACCTGGCGCCTACCCCACGGCGGAGAGCGTCCCGCTCCACAGCCAAAATGGTGGCCTTGGTGGGCCCCATTAGGGCGCCGACAGAGGCCGGCGTCTCCATGACGGCGTCGTGAGCCAGCACGATCACGGGGTTCTCACCCAGGGACGCGACGTTCCAGGCCCGCTCGTCACTCAATCTGGTGATCAGATGGAGGACCCCGCCGCTCTCAGATGACAATGCAGGACCTCGCCTCAAGACAGGCCCGGTGGATCTCCCAGCGGGCGATCTGGGACACGCCGGGATGCAGGCCACTGTCCTCAAGCCCCATTGCCACCAGCGACTCCTGCTCCACCAACACCGGCACCTCCTCGTCGTCGACCAAGGCCGCCAACTCGCGGGCAACCTGAGTCGCCCTGCCTCCGGGAGCAGCTCCCGGCACCGCCAGAGCCGCTGCCGGCCCAACCAGGGCCAACACCACAGACGGGCAGCCCAGCGGCAGGGCCAGGGCGACCCTCAAGGCCAGCGCCGCCCGGTCGTCAGCAAGTGCTCCTCTCGCCAGCACCATGACGGTACCCTCCGTGGACCTCATCCGAAGCTGAGTATCCTGTCGGCTCCGCGCGCGAGCCTGGCGAAGTCGGCCAGACTTCCTCGGGTCACACCCGGCGTCTCGGCCGCCACCACCTGACGCCACCTGAGGTCCGCATCGCAGAGCGTGACCGCGAACCGACCCGCCAGGCTGCCGGCGTGGGCTACGCCGTCCCCAGCCAAGAATACCGTGACCTGGTGCCCCAGCTGCTGAGCCGCCGCCGCCAGTTCGGTCACCGTATCCGCCGCATCCGTTCTTGGGCCGGCGGTCAACAGGAATAGAAACGTCAAGTTGGCAACCTCCGCAAGCCGGTAATGATGCCCGCCCCCTATTCTCAGAGCGTAATCCATCTCGTTGGAACGCCCGGGGCGAAGGGCACCGATTTGGGGCTCAAACCAACGGACCGACCGGCTGTGGCGGTAATCTGCGATTCGCCCGTCGGGGCCGGGGTGGCGTAATGGTAGCCGCAGCGGTCTTAAAAACCGCAGCTCGCAAGAGCGTATGGGTTCGAATCCCATCCCCGGTACCCATATTTTGATCTCGCTTAAGGGCTGGCGACGCCACACCGGGTTCCACCTCATGGCGTTTGTGGAGCAGTAGTGGAGCAACGTGCTCAAGCCGGGCCTTCCGATGGAGCAATCTGGAGCAGCGAGTCGAGGGTGTCCGCCGCCGCCCGGCTCATGGTCTGAGTGACGTGGGAGTACGTGTTGAGGGTGATCGCCGTGGTCGAGTGGCCCAGCAGATCGGAAACGATCTTCGGGTGAACGCCCTGGCTCAGCAGAAGCGTTGCCGTAGTGTGGCGCAGATCGTGGAACCGAATTCGGGGCAGGTCCGCAGCCCTCAGCAGCGGCTCAAACCCCTGGCGGACCAGTCGGGTCCTACTCATTGGGCCGCCGAGGAAGTGAGGGAACACCAGATCGTGGTCCTCCCAGGCGGCCCCAGCCATGCTCCGTTCGTCAGCCTGACGCGCCTTGTGAGCCCGCAAGGCTTCGACCGCCAAGACGCCCAGCTCGACCCGATGCCTTGACTTCTCCGTCTTCTGCCGCTTCGTGCTGGTCAGACCAAGGCCTGGGAGCGGCTGAAGATTCCGGACCACGGCGAGTGATCCGTGGTCGAGGTCCACGTCCTGCCAGCGCAGGCCGAGCAGCTGCCCCTGCCGCATCCCAGTGGTCACTGCGAGCACGTACAGGGCCTCCAGGCGGTTGCCTTGCGCGGCGGTCAGGAGCAGCTGCACCTGTTCCGCGTCCAGCGTGGACATCTCGCTCGGGGCGTCCTGAGGCGCTTCCACCAGGGCGGCGGCGGAACGGCTCACGAGTTCCCACTGTTCGGCCTGCCTGAGGGCCTTGTGCAGCACCGAGTGGAGCCGGTGAACGGTTGACGAGCTGATCCCCTTGGCCGCCGCCGCCGCATAGCAAAGCTGGAGGTCCCGAGGGCCAAGACGCGCCAGGGGGATTCGGCCGATGGCCGGCACCGCGTGGATACGGAGCAGCTGTTCGTACCGCACCCACGTCCTCGGCCCGAGCCTTGGCTTGACCCCCTCCAGCCATTGCGCCAAGAATTCGTCGGTCCTCAGGCGGAATCCGGCACCAGACCGATTCACATCCTGAGCCCGGACAGCCTCAGCCAGCTTTGCAGCCGCCTCGGTCCGGCTCTTCGCGTACCACTTCTGCCGTCGGCCCGTCGGCCAGGTGATCGCCGCGACCCAGCGGCCGTCGGCGGCTCGACGGTAGATCGACCCCTCGCCGTTGCCCCGTCGGCTCACTACTTGGGAATGGCGAGCAGCTCGACTGCCAGCTCAGGGTGTGCCGCGACGATTCGCTTCTGGCGGCCCGTTGTGACCCCGAGGGCATCCCAGCGAGCACGCCACCCGGCCTCGGGAGGGAGCTCGCGGGTCATGTGCCAGATGATCTCCCGATCAGCGAGTTCCTCCAGCCTCCATGGCACGTCTCCCACTTGGTTGTGGGCGGCGTCGCGCTTCTTCAGGTTGCCAGTCAACTGCCATTCCCCGAATTCGTGGGCCGGCTTGCCAGCAAACTCAGCAGTCGAGCGCCCCTGCACCTCGAGCGGGACGAAGAGTGTTTCGTGGATCCACATTCGTCCCTTCGCCGATAGCTCCTGCCGATCTCCTGTCCGGCTCCACCGCACCTCGGCCGAGGGGTGGACCACGCGGCGCACGGTCGTTGACCCACGGATCTTGCGCCTCATCTCGTTCGGCTTTCGGCTGTCGAAGACGATATACCCAGGAACTGCAGTGCCCGGCTCGGGCGTGTAACCTGAACCTGTCACGGAGCCTCAACCTCCTTGGCCGGGCGGCGGGCCTTCCAGGGGTCGCGCCGCCCCTACTACCTACTCGGAGTCTACGCCTCTTCTGGCGTTAGTCGGCACCTTCTGGCAGCGGGGGGCACGACTGGGCGCTCTCAGTACCGAAACCCTGATAGCATCTCCTTCCATCGAACTGGCGTTTGGAAGGCGGTCATGACTGGAAAGCGGCGGAGGCTCACTGCCATCTCCGGCACGGTTCTCGGGACAGGTGCCGGCTTCGCGTGGGAGACGTGGCCAAGCGATGCGGACTTTGCCCAGGTCCTATTCACGGAACTCGCGGATCGGAGAGTGCTCTTCAATCCGTGCTCGTGGGAGGAGCCGGAGCACTGCGTACAGTCCGCGATCGAGCTTCGGCACCACCTCACGGCCATGCTGTCGCAACTCCCGGCGAAGTCGGAGCTTCGCCCGGTTGTAGAGCACCTCCGTGCGGCGTGCCGCACGTTCTGCGATGAGATGCGCCCGGGGCAGGGGCCTGCCTTCCTTCCTCCTCACTTCTCCACGAACTACATGACTCGTGCGGCCTTGGCCCGGCTGCGCCAAGGGTTCAGTGCGGCGCTCCAAGGCCTACCGGAGCGGTACCAGATCGCTCCAGAGCACCAGATCGCTGAACTGCTCCGGGACCCCCGGGCCACGATGTGGTGACCACGGTCGCTCTCTTGGCGCGACCGCCGACCGGCCGCCGCGCGGGGCAAGGGGGACACCTTGAACGCCACTGACCTGATCGTCTATCTTATCGGTGATAAGGAGGCTGGGCGTTCAGGGCCCCCATTCATGGGGATAGGGACCTTCACCGTCCGCGAACTGCAGGCCAACGGGACACCCGGGTCCGGTGCGCTCCGGCTGTCTCTCCTCTTCACCCGAGACGAGCGCATCCCACCTGAAGGTTCGCGGTTCGTTTCGATTGAGGCGGAAGTGCACACGACGCGGGTCCCGCCCCGGACTCGGGGCCGCGTAGTCATCGAGGCTAACAAGCGGCCAGAGCTGCAGCTGGCCGGTGTCCAGTCGTTGGAATGGGAATGGCGACTTCTCCCTGAGGAATTGGATGCCATCGAGGCTGAAACGTCGCCAGGAGACCGCTGGCGGCACCTAAGGCTCGAACTCCGCGGCATCGTCCAGGTGCCCTCAGGCACGTTCCCTGCCACTGGGAGTAGTGACTTCCGGGTGCCGCTCTCGGAGTGGGAGGACTTGCTCCGCTCACTCGGCTACGGAGTGGCGCCAGCAGCAGCGCAGCTGTCTGGCCTGGCCGCCACCGCTCATTCATCGTGGGCCGAAGTTGAGCGGCGCCTTGCCCCCGCTCGCCAAGCTCTGCGGGCCGGGGACACCCATACAGCGCTCACCAAGTGCCTCGATCAATTCGCAGCGCTGGCGGAGAAGCCATACCAGGCGGAGAGCTGGGTTACCAAACTCCCGGACGACCCTACGCAGAAGAAGCAGTCAGTAGCGGGCCTGCTGGCAGCCCATTGCACGTACCTCAATCGCGTCGGCTATCACCGAGACGGCGATCCAGGGGACGGCGAGGAACTACATCCCTTGCCGCTCGATCACTGGGAAGCGGAGGTAGCCGTTGGCGTATCGCAGTTCTTGCTGACCCTAGCACTCCGCGAGGGGACCTGACGAACCGCTTGAAGTTGCCCGCCAACCCGGGGTGGCCCGGCGTTGCCGTTGGTGTCGGCCTCATTGGAGCCGGGGCCGCTTGGATGTCGGCTCACCTTCCGCTGGGGTGGGGGTGGCTGGGCGTCGCAGGAGGGCTTGGCCTATTGCTCTGGGCGGGCGGGGTGGCCGGGTGCTCGGTCCTGAGGGCAGTTGCAGACCGCCGGAGAACTGCTCGGCGGGCGGAGGAGCAAGCGGCCGCCCAGGCTGCGCGGAGGGAGGCTCGGCGCAAAGAGAGGGCCGCTTGGTGCCCGGGGACCCCCGACGGCAACCATCGGTTCCTCGATGGGATATGCCGTGCGTGCGGGCAGACGCAGTAGTCGTTCGACCTGCTTGCCCGCGGGTCTCGACGGGCCACTAGTCGGATGGCGCTACCACGCCCTATCCTCGTGGCACCTACGACCGTCGGCCCGGAGGTGACCTGAGATCAAGACCAACGTCCTCTACTACGGCGACAACCTCGACATCCTCCGCCGGTACATCCCTGATGAGAGCGTGGACCTGGTGTACCTCGACCCCCCTTTCAACTCGAATGCCAACTACAACATCATCTTCAAGGACGAATCGGGACGCAGGTCCGACGCCCAGCTCCTGGCCTTCGAGGACAGCTGGCACTGGGGACCCAGCGCCGAGGCGACCTACGCCTTCCTGACGGAGACAGCCCGGCACCAGGGGCGGGTGCCAGACACCGTGAGCACGATCATCGGAGCGCTCCGCGCTGGGATCGGCGAGAACCAGATGATGGCCTACCTCGTGGAGATGGCCGTCAGGCTAGTGGAGCTGCGGCGGGTGCTGAAGCCCACCGGGTCCCTGTACCTTCACTGCGACCCGACAGCCAGTCACTACCTCAAGGTTGTCATGGACACGATCTTCGGCCCGGGCCAGTTCAGGAATGAGGTCATATGGCGACGCACCTTCGCACACGGTTCATCTTTGAGGTGGGGAGACACCCATGACTCACTGCTCTTCTACACGAGGTCGGGTGACTACAAGTGGCGGCGAGTAGATCAGCGCTTGACAGATGCCTACGTCAATTCGAAGTACCGCTTCGAGGATGATCGGGGCCGGTACCGCCTCGTGGTGCTCACGGGCCCGGGGACTACCCGAGGGCCCTCGGGAGAGCCCTGGCGGGGCTACGACCCGACCACGGCCGGACGGCACTGGGCTGTGCCAAGGCGCACGGTCGAGGCCATCCGTGCCGCTGGCGTGGAAGTGCCAGACGACTTACACGGGCAACTGGAAGCGCTCCTAGAACACGGCTACATCCGCTTCCCGGCAACGCGCTTCGGGCCCGGAGTTCCCGAGTTCAAGCTCTACCTGCCGCCCGGGCAACCAATTCAGGACATGATCCTCGACATACCCCCACTAAATAGCCAGGCCAGAGAGCGACTGGGATACCCCACGCAGAAGCCGGAGGCGCTCCTGGAGCGGATCATCAGCGCCAGCAGTGACGCGGGCGATGTGGTCCTTGATCCCTTCTGCGGCTGCGGCACGGCCCTGGTCGCCGCCCAGAAGCTCGACCGGAAGTGGATAGGCATCGACGTGACGTACCTCTCCATCGCGGTCATGCGAGCCCGCCTCAAGGACACCTTCGGCCTAGCCGACGTGGAGGTCATCGGCCAGCCGACGGAGGTAGAGGGGGCCAGGCAGCTCGCCCAGTCACCGGAAGGCCGGTACCAGTTCCAGTGGTGGGCGCTGGGCCTCATCGACGCCCAGCCAGTGGGCGGCGTGGAGCGGAAAGGTGCCGACCGCGGGATCGACGGGCGGATCACCTTCACCGGCCAAGACAAGAAGCTGGAGTCGGTCCTGGTGAGCGTCAAGAGCGGCCACGTGAACTCGGGCCAGGTCCGGGATCTGAAGGGCACCGTGGAGCGAGAGAAGGCCGCCATGGGGATCTTCGTCACACTGGAAGAGCCTACGAGGGAGATGCGGCTGGAGGCCACCACGGCTGGCATGTACCGGGTCTGGGAGAGGGACTACCCCAAGATCCAGATCGTCAGCATCCGGGAGTTGCTGGAGGAGGGCCGGAAGCCGTCCCTGCCGCCGCTGGTCCTGCCGACCTACCAGCAGGCTGAGCGGGTCAAGGAGAGAGGCGGGGAGCAGATGACGCTGGATGAGGCCGGGGCGGGCTGAGCCGCATGGACCTCTGGGGAGTCATTGGGACGGTGATCGCCACGGCGTCGCTCGGCTGGAACGTATGGACCCAGTGGCTTGCAGGGCCGCGCATTACCGTGCTCTGGGAACCCAGTTGGAGCGGTCCTGGTGGGCGGCTGGCCGCGCATGAGATTGAGCCGCGTGAGGACGCGGGAGTCCACTACTTGAAGCAGGGTTACTCTCCGGCCCTGGCAGTGACTGTGAAGAATAGGGGTGGACAGCGGGTGCTCATCAACCATGTGGCTGTCACCGGTACGCATCAGCTAGCTATCCCCGTCCCATGCCCGCCCATGCCGCGCGTGATCGAGGCGCACAGCGAGGCTGTGTGGGAGCCTGACAGTACGAGTGAGATAGTGGCCCTCATCGGGCGCGTTTCGGGCTTGGACGCTTCCCGACGGTACGTTTGGGCCGAAGTCCGGCCTTCAACTGGGCGACTGCGGCGGTCGAGAAAGTTGGCGGTTTAAAGCGCTGGGCGTGGGCGATTCCCGAAACGCGCACCTCCTATCCTTGGTGGCGCCGGCTGGTCGAGGCAGTGGCAGACAGTTCACCACCAGATGCGCCACCCCTTTACAGTGGTCTCGAAAGCCCGGAGAATGCTCGCGGCGGTCTTCTGGCTGCGCTCGCAAGACACCTTGACCCTGGCGATGGCCGTGGGGTTCGCGGATCACTGTTTATCCGTCGGGGAGATCGTTGTGGTGGTCAGCGGCCACGCGCTCCCAGATCGGCTACGGAAGTTCGTCGACGAGGTCCGTAAGGATCGCGAACTTCCTATCCAGGTGAGCCACGAAGAGGTCTAGACGTGGTGGAAGATCGCTGACCCGAGGCATCCAGAACGGCCCAGTACTTCCCGTGATTTGAGCGATCGTCGTGGCCGTAGCGGCCTCCCAACGGCTCGCATCCTCCCAGAGGGCGTCCATTGTCCCCAGGTCTTGGGGGCTAGCGCAGCGAGCTCTAGCCAGAATGAGGCGGCCTTCTGCAGCACATTGCGTCAGTCGGGTCTGACGTTCGCTGAAGGGCACTGTGCGGGGATGAAGTAGGCGCACGTATTCCCTACGCACCTCGTCTCGCTGACGAGCAGGGGTCAGGATGACGAGCGTAATGAAGACGATCGCCAAGGCTGCCAGGGAGGCCGCAGTTGCCGCCAAGGCAGCAAACGTGGCGGTCGAGACAAGCCCAGAGGCGCTGCCGAGAAGTCCGCCCACTGAGCCTCCGAGCGCGATACCCACGCCGATCAGGAGGGTGCCCCAAGTTGTCTTGACGAATAGACGCCAGTCCCTGATCGCTCGCGGCCACATGGACTCCCAGACACCCAGGGGCGGACCCTGCTTCGTGCTCTCCCGAGCCCATCTGGCGAGCTGTCTCACCATTGTCTGGCCTGGATCAGTGGGTAAAGGCAGCGGGGAGGGCTGGTAGCAAGGGGAGAAGGTGCGTCGCTGACTCGGAGAACACGTGCTATCCAACCATCCCCCGCAGTCTATCCTTGCCACCCGGCGGATCGGACCTTCTGCAGCAAGGGCAGGCCCGCCTCAACTGGACCCACTACCCACCACCCGCACCGGGGCTCGCTCCGGCAACCGCGGCGCGGGCAGCCTGAGCCCCGACACCGCAAACACACCTCCATCGCCCTCAGGCTCCTCCACCATCCGGGTCGGCCCGAACCCTGCCGCCCGCCGGCGAACCTCGCCCTTGGGCCGCGGGCCCAGTCGCTCCGCCACGAACTCCGGGGTGATCCACACCCTCCGGGTCGGCGCGCCTTGGGCGATGGCCCGATGCAGCAGCGACTCCATGCGAGTCTCCACGGCCCGCAGCCCGTCCTCACCCGGGGCCGCGTACCCGGTGACCAACAGCTCCAGCGCGCCGGCGCTCAGCGGGACCACCCGCCGGGCGAGCCCGTAGGCGTCGAGCAGCCGGGGCCACAGGTGCGAGCCGGCCACCTCCACCCGCTCCGCTGCCGTCAGGCTCGCCACCTCTACCACCTCGAAGCGGTCCAGCAGTGGGTCGGGGATCGGATCGAGGGAGTTGGCGGTCGCCACGAAGCTCATAGCCACCGTCGGGTAGGGCACCCCCACGTACCTGTCGGTCCAGGTGACCGAGCCCAGCAGCTCCAGCAGCCAGGCCGTGGGCGAGCCACTGAGCCGGGCCCAGCCCCCACCCAGCTTGTCGATCTCGTCGAGAACCACCAGGAGCCGCGACGTGCCAGCGCGCCGGACCGCCCGGATGATCGCCCCAGGCTCCGCCGAGCTCCACACCCGGTCGGCACCCGCCAAGTAGACCTCATCCATCGAGGCCATCGGGACGGACACCACCTCGCACGGGCGGCCCAGAGCATCCGCCATCGCGCGGGCCAGGGTGGTCTTGCCGGTCCCCGGAGGGCCGACCAGGAGCAGGGGCCGGATGCGATGCTCGCCGCCAGCCTGCAGCTCCAGGTGGGCTTGCGCCGCCACGCGGTCGGCCAGGAGGGCCTTCACCCCGGAGTGCCCGCCGTGGGCCGCGTCGAGCGCCCGCTGCGCTGCCAGAGCGACCGGCTTGCGCTCGGCGGGAGGCTCGCTCCAGGGAAGCTCGGCCACCAGCCGGAGCCAGTTCCGCTGATGCTGCGACCCATCCTCGTCGGCCAGCACTCGCTCCGCCACCGACTCGACCTCGGCCTTCACCGCGCCGGATGCCTCAGCCACCGCCGCCCGGGCCGCCGCCACCAGGTCCCTGTCGAGGTTGATCGCCCCCGGCCGGGCCTGCTCGGCGTCCGTCCGCTGCGCCGCCTCAATCGCGGCCTCGGCCTTCGCCCGCACCTCCTCCTCGCGCTCCTCTTCCTCGGCCCGCTCAGCCTCGGCGCGCAGCCGGACGGGACAGTCTTCTCGGGGGACCGTCGGATGGACGACCCCGCAGCTCGAGCACGGGCGCAGCGGATCAAGGTCGAAGCGAGACACTGAGCCACCTCCTGCCAGCCACCAGGGCCGCCCGCAGAGGGCAGACCTGCCCCCAGATCCTGATCTACAGTGGCGCTCAACACCATCGGTCGGGGCCGGCGACTGGTCGCAGTCTACCCCAGAGCCGTCGGATATAAATCCCACCCCGCTGAAGAGGGAAGGTTGGGGCGTGAGGTCACCAGCACCGCTCGCCGTGGCCCGGGCGGCCCGGACCTACAGCATGGCGCAGGCGACCATGGCCCGGGCCCAGCACCGGGCCGAGAGGGCGGGCGCCACTCTCCGCGCGGCAGCCCTCGGCGCTCCCGATGGCCGCGTCTCAGCCGGCCTCTGGCGGGTGAGGATCGACGACCGCGGGGAGCTCACCGTTGCGGCCATCCCCCAGGCCCCGGTCAACCAGCTGTCTCTCCCCCTCGGCGACTGACGGCGGGGACGGCCCGACGCTGGGTGCGGGCCGTGGCCTCCACAGTCAACACCACTCGCAGGCCCGGCCAGCCAGCGCCACCAGCCCTCAGCCGGTCGATGGCAACCCTGAGCACGTCGGCCTCGGCCACGTGTACGCCAGCCGCCATCGCTTCGCTCAGCAGCCGCCGGACCCATACCTCCTGGTCGGTTCTGAGCTGGACACGGGAGACCCTCTCCGCGACTGTCGGTCGCGCCGCGGCGTCAAAAGACTGGCTGAGGTCCTCGTCGCTTGCCTCATCAAAGGACTCGCTGAAGTCCTCGTCGTCGGCCTCATCGACGGTCTTCCAGGCCGGTACGTGCTCCATGTCCACTTGCCAGTCCTCCACTACCGCCGGCGGGAGCGCTGCCTGAACTCCGTCAAGATCGCCTCCCGCAGGTCGGACCAGTCCGCCTTGCTAGCCCGGAGGCGGTCAAGGGCGAGTTTGAGAACATCTCCTTCGCTCAGCCGCACCCCGTCCCGGATCGCGTCCGCGAGGATTCCGCGCATCCACAGGTCCTGGTCAGGGTTCAGGGTCACCTTGCTGCGGCGTGCCGGCGTTCGTGTCGCTTCGGTTTGCTGGCCCTCTGGGCCACTGGCCCATTGAGCCCTTGGCCTGGTGGCCCGCCGAGCCTTTGGGCTACTGGAACGCTGGGACGCTGGAACGGTAGTCTCTTCTACAGGGTCTGGCGCCGGCGCCGGGGCGTCCGAACGCGGATGCATGGACGGCACGGCAGGCACAAGCGGCGGGCGCGATGTTGACCCCACTTTGTTGCGCAGCGCGTCCAGACCGTTCATCCCGCAACCTCCTGAGCAACCGGGCCGACCATGGCCCGCACCATCTCTGCCACCGCCCGGAACTCGGCGGCCGCGGCAGCCACCGCCTGCCCCGGCGTGGGCGTCCTGACCAGGGCGGCCCGGCGTGTTCGCACCGGCAGCCAGGCGTGGTCGCTCACTGGGGGCGCTACCGAGACTCCGGTGGCTTCCACCAGGGCGACGAAGCGAGCCACCATCCCTCGCTCCCGTGCCCGACCGGCAACCCGGTTGGGTACCACCAGCACGCGGGTGTCCGCGTGGCGGCGCAGGAAGCCGGCGAGCGCGTCAATGCCGAGCACATCCAGCACCACCGGGACTACCGTCAGGCCGGCGGCGGCCACAGCCGCGTCGGCCAACGCTCCCGTGCCCGGATGGGTGTCAAGCACCACCGGAATCAACCACCGCGACGCCCAGGCCGCCAGGCGCTCAGCCAGGACCGCAGGGTCGGCCCCGGCGAGCTGTGCCAGCCGCGCGTCCCCCGGCATCAGGTTGGGCTGTGTCGCGCCGGGATCGCCCAGGCAGCGCACAGCTGACCACCTGCCGTCGCAGAGCCAGGCCAGGAGTGGGGCTCGCTGGCGAATCTCGGGAGACGTGCCCCATCGGTCAGTCGCGCTCCCCCAGTCCCAGTCGAGATCGACCAGGACACCATCGAGTGCGGCCGCCAGCTCATAGGCGAGGGTGGTCTTGCCGACTCCTCCCTTGGCGCTCGCCACGGCGATGATCACTCCCATGCCACAACTATAGCAGGCTGTGGCCCACGAGCCCAGAAGCCCGACGGGCCAATGGCCCGGAGAGCCTGAGGGCTTGGGGGCCATTGGCCTATAAGGCCACCGGCCCACAGGTCCAGGGGGCAGTCGGCCCGGCGGACTACCTCCGAGGGCTGCGGAGTCGAGTGCGCGGGACACCCTGTCCCGTCGGCCTGGAGGACCACTTCCGAGGGCTGCGGAGTCGAGTGCGCGGGACACCCTGTCCCATCGGCCCGGCGGACCACTTCCGAGGGCTCTGAGTCGAGTGCGCGGGACACCCTGTCCCCGCGGCCCGGTTCCTCAGCTAGGGCGCTGGCGCCGGGCGAAGATCGCCGCCACCCTGGCCGCCTCCTCAGGAGTGGGTCCACGCCAGGCCACAGGGGACGCGGGCACGGGCGGCGGCGGTCCTTCCCCCTTGCCCGGCTCCTCCCCCACAGGTGGCGGGCTCCAGGAGCGCTGCTCGGCCATTTCCGCGATCTGCTGATCAAGGCGAGCCACGGCGGCGACCAACTCCGAGACTTGGGCTGCCAGGGCCAGAAGGTCGGCTTGGCCGGCCGAGGCCTTCAGTGGCTTCCGGGCGGGGGCCGGCCGCGGGCCTTCCCCCAGGACTGGATCTTCCCCCACAGGTAGTGGGCTGGGTTGCTGCACCTCCCGCTCCAGCAGGTGGCGGATCACCGAGCTGGGCGTGCCCGGCTGCTGGCTGAGCCAGGCGTGTTGGGCGGCAGTGAGGCGGACGCCGAGAGCGCGGGTCGGCGACTCTAGTGAACCTTCATTGGTCATGGTCCGATCCTACGCCCGCCGTGCACATATTGAGCCCGGCAGTGTGCACATGGCCGACTTCCCGGGTCGTGGGGGTGGCGCGGCCAGCGTGCACAACCTACCGTCGGTTGCTGGGTGGGGCACTCTGAGGTGTTTAGAACCCTTGCATCAAGATGCGGCCCATCGCCACGTGTGCTAGCATGTGGCGCATGTGGAGCGTGGCGAAGATCAAGGACCCCGGCTACTACCTCCGCTGCGTCGCGGACCGTGCCACGGCCCGGGAGCTGGGACTGCGCCGTCTGGCCGCCGCCACCATCGTGGCCTACGAGCTGGCCGACGGCACCGTGCTGGAGGCCGGCGAGGTGACCGGCCTCCGCCGCCAGGTCAAGGTGCAAGGCCTCCGGCTGGCGGACGGCCGCGAGGTGGCCCTCGACCAGGTGGAGGTCATCCGGGACGGGCGGAGGGTCACGGGCTACCGGCTGGCGGACAAGACCGAAGTCCATAAAGAGGATGCCCGGCGGGTGACCCTCAGCCGCAAGCGGCTGGCGGCTTACCGGCTCGCGGACGGCACCGTGCTGGACCGAGACCAGCTGCGGGCCATCACCGCCGGGGAGGCCGTCGCCGGGCTCACGGACGCCTCGGGGCGGGCCGTGGACGCGGCCATGGTGGCGATCCGGGACCAGGCCAACGGCCGCATCCTCGGGTACTACAGCGAGCACGGCGAGGCTCCGGGCCAATGGATCGGCAGGGGGGCGCTGGAGGACCTCGGGCTCACGGGGCTGGTGTCGCTGGACGAGAACCGGGAGGCGTACGAGCGGCTGATGGCAGGGCTGCACCCCACCACCGGCGAGCGGCTGACCCGGGGCCAGCCCGGCGGGGAGCGGGTGTCGGGTTTCGACCACCTGGTCACTGTCCCAAAGTCGGTGTCCCTGCTGTGGGGTCTGACCACCGACCCGGAGGTGCGGGCAGCGCTGGAGGCCGCGCACCATGAGTCCATCAGCGAGGCTCTGGGCTGGCTGGAGTCCCACGTGTCGGTCGCCCGCCGCGGCCACGCCAGCAGCGGTCGGGACGACGCCCATCCGGACACCATCCACCACGTGCCGACCTCCGGCCTGATCGGCGTGGAGTTCTGCCACCGGGCCACCCGGCCGGGCGAGAACGACCCGTGCGGGGACCCCCACCTCCACACTCACATCACCATCGCGAACCTCGCCCACGGCGAGGACGGCCAGTGGAATGCGCTGGACGCGGAGCTGATGTACCCGCTGCTGAGGAGGGTCGGGGCGGTGGAGGAAGCCGCCTTCAGGCGCGCTGCCACCGCCCGCCTCGCGGCTCTGGGCCACCACATCGACTGGACCCAGCCGGTGAACGGGATAGCCGAGCTCAGGGGGCTGGACCGCCGGGACTGGATCGAGCACTTTTCCCGGCGGTCCGCCGAGGCCGACGCGGTGCTGGAGCACAAGGGACTGATGGAGGCGGCCGGCTCGGGGCCTAGCACCGCCCGGGACCAGGCGGGTCACGCCACCCGGCGCGCCAAGGAAACCGGACTCTCGACAGAAGAGCTGACCGCCACCTGGCAGGCACGTGCCGCAGACATCGGCCTCGGGCCCGAGCAGGTGGCTGCGGCCCTCCAGCGGAAGGAAGCGCCTCAGGCGGAGCCGGAGCTGACTCCCAAGCTTGCGGCCCAGCTGGCGCGCGAGCTGACCGAGCAGGACAACACGTTCGGGCTCCTGGACGCGATCCAGGTGGTCGCCAACCGGTCACGGCTTGGGATGACCGTGGCCCGCGCCGTGGAGCTGGCGAAGGAGCTGACCCACGGCGCCACCGACCAGATCGTCGCCCTGAAGCAGGAGGTCCGCACGGTGATCCGGCGGGACGACGGGCGGGTGGTCAAGGTGCGGCTCAAGGACGAGCTCGCCGAGTGCTTCACCACCAAGGAGGTGCTCCGGCTGGAGCGCGAGGTGGTGTCCATCGCCAGGGAGCGCAGGCTTGCCGGAGCGGGAGTGGCCCGGCCCGAGGCTCTCGCCGCTGCGCTGGCCGCTCACCCCGAGCTGGGCGAGGACCAGGTGGCAATGGTGGCCGGGCTGTGCACGGATGGAGCGGGAGTCGCCCTTGGGCTGGCCCCCGCCGGCCACGGCAAGACGACCGCGCTCCGACCGGCCACCGAGGCGTGGCACGCCAGCGGCCTCACCGTTCTCGCGACGGCGCAGATGGCCGCCCGGGCCGCTGAGCTCGGAGCCGGAGTCGGGCTGGACCCCCAGCGGGCCATGACCATCGCCGCCCTCCGGCAGCGCGTGGAGGGCACGGCCGACCAGCCGGCCACGACCGCCCTACCCCATGGTGTGGTGCTGCTGGTGGACGAGGCGTCGGTGGTTGATCTCCGGGACCTGGTGGCGCTGGAGCGCCACGTCCGCTCCGCCGGCGGCAAGCTGGTGCTGGTGGGGGACCCCCAGCAGCTGGGGTCGATCGGGCCGGGAGCGCCGCTCCGCGAGCTGCCCCGGCACGTGCCGACCTATGAGTTGCTCGAGAACCGCAGGCAGGTCGAGCAGTGGGAGCGGCGGGCCGTCGAGGACCTCCGGCACGGCCGGATGGCCGAGGCCGTGGCGGCCCTCGACGCCCACGGCCGGATCGTCTATGCCGAGGGGGAGAGCCGGCAGGCGAAGAGGGCCCTGATCGCCCAGGCGGCTCAGGACTACCTCGCCGCCAGGGACCAAGGGCAGACCGTGGCCCTCATGGCCGCCACCCACAAGGACCGCCTGGCCCTCAACGCCACCATCCGGCCGGAGTTGATCCGGCGGGGCGAGGTGGCAGCCTCGGGGATGAAGGCCGGGGAGCTGGAGATCGCGGTCGGCGACACCCTCCAGATGCTCAAGAACTCGCCCAAGCTGGGGGTCAAGAACTCCCACCTGGTCCACGTCGAGCGGATCGACAAGGAGGCGGGCTCAGCCGAGGTTCGTCGACCCGACGGGGAGGTGGTGGCGGTGGACCGTCTCTACCTCGGCAAGTACGCCGCCCACGGCTACGCCGAAACCGTGCACAAGGCCCAAGGCCGGACCGTGGACGTGGGCCTGGTGCTCGCGGACAGCGCCGCCCTCAGCTCCCAGTGGGGCTACACCGCCCTGACCCGGGGCCGGGAGGCCAACCGGGTCTACTTCGCCGGTCCGAGGCCCGCCGACCCCGAGCACCACCTGCCGGAGGAAGAGGCGCCCACTCGCAAGAAGCAGGCGCAGATGCTCGCGGCGGGGCTCACCCGCGACCGCAGCAAGGAGCTGGCCTCGGAGGTGATCGCCGCCCTCGACCGGGGCGACCGGCAGGCCGTGGAAGCGAGGCTCGCCGCCACGGTGGAGCAGACCCAGGCCACCGCCCGCAAGGCTGCAGCTCAGCAGGCTGCACAGGCGGCCGCGGCTGAGGAGGAGCGGCGGCGCAAGGCGGACGCCGAGTACGACGAGTACCGGCGGCAGCACCAGGAGCGCGGGATGCAGCGGACTCGCGGGCCGAGGCCCTGACGGTGGGCTCGCTGCTGGGGCCGCTCACCCTCCTGGCCCTTGGCGCGGGGGCGGCCCACTGGTGGCTCATCCCGGGCTGGAGAGCTCTGATGAGACTCTGGGGACGCCGGGCGCCGGCCGCGGGCCGGCCACGGAGAGACACCTACCGCGAGTGGGCGGCCGATCCGTTCACTCCCCCGGCCGAGCTGGCGGTACTGAGCCACCACCCGGACCCCTTGGTGCGCTGGCAGGTGGCGATGAACCCCAGCACCG
>DAHWNZ010000034.1:0-27728 GCA_027339635.1 Candidatus Dormiibacterota bacterium | reverse complement strand
GGGCGCTGTCTCGCCGGTTGAACGAGGGTGGCCGGCGACCAACGCGATCTGCCGCCGGCGGCCTGACCTCCACCGCAGGACGACTGCTCGATCGCGTAACCAGCGGATCTGAGCGCAGGAGGTAAAGTCGACGGGCAGCGGCCATCCCTTATCTGGCAGCAACGGCGAGCCCCGGGCAGAGGCCCCCTTGGCGTCGCTGCCGGTGAGGCGCGGTGCCCGGATCCAGGACTTCCCCCCAGGCGACGGCTGCCGGCGGCTCGACCGTGGAGTGCATGGGCCTCAGGCGTGGGAGTGGATCATCCGGGTGGCCGGGCCGATGCCCAAGTTGTCGCCCGCCCTCCGAAGTACGGTGATGCGGTACACCGGAGATCACTACCACGAGATCAACCAGGCCATGGTTGACGGCCGGGGCTCGCGGTGGGTCATGATCTGGGTGGAGCAGATGAGGGAGGCTCTGGCGCTCAGCCGCCTTCCGGTGCCGATCCGGCTCTACCGCTCCTCCTCTCCCCGCTGGTTGCACCGAAGGGGAGAGCAATTCACCGCCGATCACCTGATCAGCACCTCGCCCGATCCCCGGGTGGCCACAGACTGGGCGCCTGCGCAGCGGTACCGGCGCAGGACGCTTTGGGCCATCGATGCCCCGGTGGGCGTGCACGCCATCTGGGGCACGCCCAACAACCGGGACCAGGCGGAGGTGGTGCTTGGCTGAGGGCACGCGCTTTGAGGTCCTCGACGCGGTGCACAACTGTCGCGGTGACGCCCTCATGCACCTCCGCGTGGAATCAGGCGACAAGCCTCCGGAGTGAAGTCCGCTTCTGACCCGGGCTAAGGCGCCGCAGGGCTATTGGGTCGCCCAATTCCTGCCCCTCCCGGCTGTCCTGAAGAACGCATGGGGATCACGCCCCGATGTTGGCCAGGTCCTCAAGGAGGCTTGGCTGCTGGGGCCGCCATCCGAGGGTTTCCTGGGTGTGGCAGCTGGAGGCGGGCTGATCGGCAGCGAAGATCGGACCGAGCGGACCGAACGTTGCCGGGTCCACCCCCTGGACGGGCACCTGGAGATGGCGGCCGATGACCTCGGCGATCTCCCGCACGCGGTCCCCCTCATCGGCGACCGCATGCCAGGAGGATCCGGCGGGTGCCCGCTCCAGACAGATCCGGAAGAGGGCGGCCGCGTCCAGGGCATGGACCGCGGGCCAGCGCTGGCCGCCGTCCAGCGGGTACCTCGAGACCCCGTTCCGGCGCGCCATCTCGACCAGCATTCCGGCGAAGCCGCCCCTGCCCTCGTTGTGCACGGTACGGGGGAGGCGCACCGCACTGCTCCGCACCCCCTGGGAGGCGAGCGCGAGGGCCGCCATGACGGACTCAGCGCGCCCGCTGACTGGACCGCCGGTCGGAAGCGGGTCAGCTTCCGTCGAGCTGCGCCCGGCCACGGCTGGGGTGCCAGAGACGGTGACCAGTGGCCGGTCGCTGCCAACCAGCGCCTCGCCGATGACCGTGAGGACCGCGCGCTCCTCGGCGACGGCTCGGGCAATAGCCTCGGCACTGGTGAAGTCGTGACCGAACGCCAGGTGGATCACACCGTCCGACTGCGCGGCACCGGCCCGGACCACGTCCAGGTCCGCCAGGGACCCGCGCAGCGGCTCGGCGCCGGCGGTGGACAGCGACTCTGCCGAGGCGTCGGAGCGCGCCAGGGCGACCACGGTGTGGCCGCCCGTGAGGAGCTCACCGACTACAGCTGAACCAATGAGGCCGGAGCCGCCGGTGACAAAAACGCGCATGACAGTACCCCCACACGACCTCGGCCCCTGCCGGCTCGGGCCGCATACCTGATGTCAGTTACTGACGTAAGGCTAGCGCCTAGGAGCCAGTGATGTCAACTACTGTCATCAGGTAGGATCGGCGCATGGGTCGTTGGCCAGGCGGCGCAACCGAACGCCTGGAGCGAGCCGCGCTGGAGCTCTTTCAGAGCCGCGGCTTCGAGAGCGCCACGGTGGCGGAGATCGCCCAGCGTGCCGGGCTCACGGAGCGGACCTTCTACCGCCACTACGCGGACAAGCGCGAGGTGCTCTTCGCGGGCTCGACCCAGCTCGAGGATCTGCTGGTGCGGTTGGTGGTGGAGGCGGATCCATCGCTTTCTCCGATCCAGGCGATCACGGCCGCCCTGACCGGCGCCGCAGGCATCTTCGAAGGGCGGCGCTCTCTTGTCAGCCAGCGCCAGAAGGTGATCGCCGCCAACCCCGAGCTCCAGGAGCGCGAGTTGATCAAGCTGTCCAGGCTGGCGGCGGCGCTGGCTGGTGCCCTGCGGCAGCGAGGCGTCCCGGAGCCCGGAGCCACTCTCGTGGCGGAGGCCGGAGTGGCCATTTTCAGAGTGGCCTTCGATCGCTGGATCGGCGGGGCCGACCAGCGGTCGCTGGCCGTGGTGATCACCGACTCGGCCGGCCACCTACGTGCGTTGACCTCAGCACATTGACCTCTGGTTGAGGCGCTAACTCACCCGGCCGACGACCTGCCGCTTTTGGCCATTCATGCCGCACCGAACGGGGACTGAATCACGGGCTCCCGCCTCCGACCGCTGGCAGGCCTGGCCGTGACCATCCCCCTCCCTGCCTCCTTGGTGCTGCTTCACTCCGAACGCAATGGCAGGGTGAGGCGGGCCAAGACCACATTGCGCCGCCGGCGAAAGGCTGCCGACAGCACCAGATCCAGGTGGTTGTGAAGGAAGCGATGCCAGAAGCGTCGCGGCTCGATCACTGGGATGAGAAGGACCACCCGCCCGCTACTGCGTACTGCGCGGCCTCGCGACCGCCCACTGGGCCCGAGGTCACACTTTGGAGCGCTCGGGAGGCCCCGAGGCGTCACTGACCAGGATGGGGACGCTGCGTCCGGCGTAGCGGAGGGTCCCAGAGCCGACGCTGGAACAGATCTGGACCGGCGCCGGGCCGACCGAGCTCAGACCGTCCCCTGCTCCCAGGAGCTGAGGTAGTGGACCTGCTCATCGGTCAGGGTGTCGATGGCGACGCCGAGAGCGGCCAGCTTCAATCTGGCCACCTCCGCATCGATCTCCTCGGGCACCTCGTGGACTGCGGGCCCGAGTGTCTCCCACTCCTTGGCCAGGTGCGCCAGGCTCAGGGCCTGGTTGGCGAAGGACATGTCCATGACAGCGGCGGGATGCCCCTCGGCCGCGGCCAGGTTGAGGAGCCTCCCCTCCGCCAGCAGATACACCCTCCTGCCGCTGCGCAGGGTGTGCTCGGCCACCTCCGGGCGGGCCTCGCGGACCTCGGTCGTGAGGCTGTCCAGCGCCGCCAGGTTGATCTCGGAGTTGAAGTGGCCGCTGTTGGCGATCACACACCCGTCCTTGGCCAGCTCCAGATGCTGCCGGTCGACCACGTTGCAGTCCCCGGTCACGGTGATGATCACGTCCGCAATGGGGGCCGCGTCGGCCAGGGGCATCACCCGAAACCCCTCCATCACGGCCTCCAGAGCCCTTACCGGCTCGACCTCGGTCACGATCACCTGGGCGCCCATGCCCCGAGCCCTGGACGCGAGGCCCCGGCCACACCAGCCGAAGCCGCAGATCACCATGGTCCGTCCCGCCAGGAGAAGGTTGGTGGCTCGAATCAGCCCATCGATCGTCGACTGACCGGTGCCATAGCGATTGTCGAAGAGGTGCTTGGTCTGAGCTCCGTTGACCGCGATCACTGGGAAGCGAAGCACCCCGGCCCGGGCCATGGCCCGAAGGCGGATCACGCCGGTCGTGGTCTCCTCAGTGCCTCCCCGGATGGCTCCCCGCTGATCTTCGGGACGCCTGTGGAGCTCCCCCACGAGGTCGCCTCCATCGTCCATGGTGAGCTCGGGCGAGGCGGCGAGGACCGCTGCCAAATGACGGTAGTAGGTCGCGTTGTCCTCACCCCGGCGGGCGTATACGTGGACCCCCCCGTCCACCAGCCCCGCTGCCACCGAGTCCTGGGTGGAGAGGGGATTGCTGGCGCAGAGATGGACCACAGCGCCGCCCTCCTTCAGCGTGAGAGCCAGGTTGGCGGTCTCCGCGGTGACGTGGAGGCAGGCCCCGACCGTGAGGCCGGCGAAGGGCTGCTCCTTGCGGAAGCGTTCTCGGATCAAGCGCAGCACCGGCATTTCGGTGTCGGCCCAGGCGATTCTGCTTCGCCCCTCCTCCGCCAGGCGGAGGTCGGCGACATCGGAATCGAGCGCTGGATCAGTTGTCGAATGAGCCAATTGAGGTCCCCTAAAGTTCCAGCAGCGCTTCCACGCGGGCTCCGGCCAGTCGGGCCCTGCCCCCAAGCGCCAGCAGTTCGATCAAGAATCCGTACCCCGCGAGCTCCCCACCGAGAGTGGTGATCAGGTCGCGGGTCGCGACCGCGGTGCCGCCGGTCGCCAGTAGATCGTCCACCACCAGGATCCGCTGACCGGGGCTGATGGCATCCCGGTGCACCTCCAGCACGGCCTCGCCATACTCAAGGCTGTAGCTGGCGCTTATGGTCTCCGCCGGCAGCTTGCCCGCCTTGCGCACCGGGACGACCCCCAGGCCCAGCTGGTAGGCCAGCACCGCCCCGAAGGTGAATCCGCGCGACTCAATGGTCGCCACCGCGTCGAGGGCCACCCCGCGGTAACGCTCGGCCAGCCGGTCACAGGCTTGGCGAAAGGCCCGGGCCGACCCCAGCAAAGGCGTTATGTCCCGGAACAGAACCCCCGGGGCCGGATAGTCAGGCACGTCGCGTATGAACTGTCGCAGATCCAGCTGCGAGACATCCCTCTCGGCCTGCACGATGCCATGGTATTGGTTTGGGGGTGGGTCGCCCCGGCGGCGACTTCCAAGGATGGACCTCGCCGCCCACTCCCCCTGCGGCGGTCAGACCCCGAGGCCGGAGCTCCTCGCGGCTGCTGGAGTCTGGGACCACAGCGCTCCGAAGATCGCCATCAGCAGGGCCGCGATCCCAATCGGGCCAAGGACCAGGCCGAGGTGAGTGTCCTCCTCCAGGACCGCGAATCCGATCACCACCACAACCACGGCACCCACGACCGCCAGAAGGCGCGGCACCCTCACCTTGGCAAGGAGGTTGCCCAGGCCGGGGGCTGAGACCGCCAGGGTCCCGATCACGGCACCCACCACCAATCCCAGGCCGAGACCGGCCAGAACGTCCAGGGGCCAGTGGACCCCGGCCAGCACCCGAGCCCAACCGACACCCGCCATGATCAGCAGGGACAAGAGCGCCAGCCACCGCCGCCTCGTGACCCAGAGGGTTGCCACGATCGCCCCGCCAAACGCCAGATGGTCACTGGGGAACGAGTTGCCGTGGGCCGCGGCCGCGAGCAGGGGCACGTGATAGGAGGACAGGTAGGGCCTGGGCTCGTACCACAGAAGGCCCAGAACGTGGTTGAGGACCAAGGCGACCACCGCCGCGACAGCCGCGGCTATGGCGTCGACCCTGGCGTGGTCGTTGGGATTGCCAAAGAAGAGCAGGGCGACCAGCACGAACGCAAGGGAGAATATTCCCCACTCCGCCAGCGAGGCGGCGGCCACGTTCCAGAGGCCCCCGTGAGGCCCCTGTTTGGCGAGCACCTCATAGCCGGCATGGTTCCAGCGCAGGATGGCCGGGGAAATAGGCGTGGCGGAGAGGATTGCATTCATTGATTACCACCTGTGACGGGCCCAGGCTCCCACTCTAGCGTCAACAGGGGTCCTTGGCCACGCCGACGTACGCCAGGCGATCCGGCTCCCCACCAAGGTCACCCCACGAGACTCCTCGAAATCATGGAGGTGGTCCCTGGGCCGGACGTCAGGTGAGGTGGGTGCAATTCGCACCCGCGCCACCAGCGATCTCAGCGCCGGGGAGCTAGGTCCGCCCCCCATGCTCGGGAAGGTTGCGGTCGGAGTGGCAGGGCCGCGAATGCGACCTCAGAGATGGAGGTGCGAGACGTCCAGCACGAAAAGATAGACCACGAAGACCATGACCACCAGGTACAGCGCTGTCATCACCCAGCGCCTGGAGTCATCCGCCCACCAGAATGCCCTGATCGCGCGCACGTCGAATACGAATGCCAGGACCGAGAGCAACGCTCCTATGACCGGTCCGAACCCCGCCAGCGCCCCTATCGCAGGAACAGCCAGGGGCAAAATCATGTAGGTGAAGATGCAGCGGGTGGCGGACAGGGCCAGCGAGGTGCTGAAGACCCTCTCCACCTCGGCATCGCTCGGTGCTGCCACGCCTTCTGGGATCAGCAACAGCCGCCTCATCGCCGCCTCGGCAGCGGGATGTCCCTCGTCGGTGACCCTGGTGGTGTCCTGCACGCACCCAAGACTACCCCGTGGCCGGTGAGCCAGTCCAGTTCGAATGTGCTCCCAGCCCCCAGGTCAGTGCCCCTGGCGCGGTCACCCTCCCATGGGGCCGTGATCTCAGCCGGTTGAGATCAGGGCTTCCTCAGCCAAGATGCTTGGCCAGCAGCTCCCCCCAGGGGGTTGGCCTGGCCCAGCGCTCGAGTTCGGCCTCGGAGATTCGCCGCCTCCCCAGGATCCGGCGTCGCTCCCCAAGGGTTAGGGGCATCCGGCGGGCCGCATCGAGCACGCCGAGGGCCGCCAGGGGATGGCGGCGTGCGGCCAGGCCCGTCCTCAGCAGGACCAGTCCGCTGGCCGAAACTGCCGGCCAACCGACAAGCCAGCAAGTTGGTGCGTTGCGCAACCAGAGGTGGGCTCGGTTGGCAAGGACGTGCCTTTCGATGAGCCGGCTGCGGTGCAGCCCGCTGCCTCCGCGCCGGTGAGTCGCCAGCGCGGAGGGCTCGAAGAAGCTGCGCCAGCCCCGCCAGCGGGCCCTCCAATCGAGGTCGACGTCCTCCAGATAGGCGAAGAACGCCTCACAGAAGACCTCGCCGTCCAGCGCCACGTCCTCCAGCATCTCACGCCGATACAGAGCCGCGGCGGCCGTCACTCCGAACACCTCCGCGACCTCCATCCCCCGGGCAGCCTGCCCCTGGCATCGGTTGGCGACCCAGCCGCTGCGGTGGAGCACGTGCCCAGCGGAGTCGACCACCCCCGGGTCCGCCTCCGAGAGCAGCAGGCCGCCCACGCTGCCGGTGTCGGGACTTGTGGCCATCCGCGCCACCGCCGCCTCCAGGAACCCCTCGTGAAGGCGCACGTCCAGGTTGCAGAGGAGGACCAGGTCGGCGCTGGTAGCCGCCACCCCCTGGTTCGCCGCGCGCGCGAACCCGGCGTTGGTTGGGTTCGCGATCACCACGACATCTGGCTGAGCTCGAAACCACTCCAGCGAGCCGTCGAGGGAGCCGTTATCGATGACCACGACCTCCGCCGGCGCCAGCCGCTGCCTCCTGATGCTGGCCAGGACGCCCTCGCAGTCGCGCCGCCCATTCCAGTTGACCAGTACGACCGCCGGCCCAGGCGCGCTGCTCATGCCAACCTCCTCAAGGGCTGACCCTGGGGTGCCGGCGTGCCAGGTTTATGGCCAGAAGGACCAGGAGGCGCCCACCGATGCCGGCCGCTACCAGCGGCTGGAGCCAAGCCCAGGGTCCCTGGCGGTAGTGCCGGGAGTAGAACCGCCACATGGACTTGTGGAACTGGACCAGCATCGCCATGGCCGCCTGCTCCGAGCTCCTGCCCTTCAAGTGGACCACCACAGCCCCAGGCTCGTACCAGACCACAAGCCCGCGCTCACGGATCTGCCAGCAGAGCTCGAGGTCCTCCCCGTACATGAAATAGCCCTCGTCGAGGCCACCCACCTCGTCCCAGACCACTCGTGGCAAGAGCAGGCACGCGCCTGTGCCGCTGTCCACGACCATCGCCCTATCGGCCGGTATGTGGGTCAGGTTGTAGGCTCCGAGGCGGGCGCTACCGGGGCTCAGACGGCTCAAACCACCGAGCCGGAAAAGAGCGGTGACCGGGTCCGGGAAGGTGCGCCGGCAGGCGGGGTCGAGCCGCCCGTCCGGCCGCTCGACCCGAGGCGAGATGGCGCCGCGGCGGGGGTCGGCGGCGAGTGCGTCCAGCATCACCTGGAGCGACCCGGCTCCCAGGCGCGCGTCCGGGTTGAGCAGAAGGATGAAGCTGCCCCCGGCCTCCCGGGCACCCCGGTTCACGGCGGCCGCGAAACCCAGGTTGCGTTCCATCACCAGCACCCGCGCCTGCGGGAAACGTTCCTTCACCAATTCCGGGGTGCCGTCTCGGGACAGGTTGTCCACCACGGAGATCTGGGCCTCTCCCATGCCGGACTCGAGGCAGGACCGAATCGCGTCGCAGACGTAATCGCGGGAGCGATAGGTGCAGATGACGACCCTTACTTCCGCGATGGAGGCCTGGTCAGCCACCGGAGAGCGCGGCGGCGACCGCCCCCTCCCGCTCGGCAAGGAGGTACTCTCGAAGTTCATCCTTCCAATCGGCCAGCGCGGGCCCGCCCAGGTGAACGTACTCGGAGTTGTCCAGCACCGAGTAGCGCGGCCTCGGCGCCGCTGCTCCCCATTCAGCCGTGGATACCGGGATCAACTCCGCCTGGATCTCGAGTTCGTCCAGGATCTCCCTGGCGAACTGGTACCAGCTGCAGGAACCAGCCCCGCTGAGGTGATGGATCCCGAAGTTCCGGGTGGCGATGAGCCAGGCCAGGGCACGGCTCAGATCAGCGGTCCAGGTCGGGCAGCCCAGCTGGTCGCGCACCACCCGCAGCTGCTTCGACCGGGTCGCTGCTCGCAGGATCGCCAGGGGAAAGTTGGGGCCGCGGTTGCCGTAGAGCCAGGAGGTGCGGACGATGAACAGCTCGCCGCCCGCATCCAGGCACGCCAGTTCCCCCTCGCGCTTGCTGGTGGCATAAACCCCGCGGGGCTCGGGGGTGTCGGTGACCCCCCATGGTCTTGGTGGGTGCCCGGGGTCCTGGGTGAACACGAAGTCCGTGGAGACGTGGCAGAGGGGCACCCCGGCCTGGGCACAGGCCCGGGCCACCAGGGCGGCCCCGTCCCGGTTTATCGCGAACGCCAGTTCCACCTCCCGCTCGGCCAGGTCAACCTTGGTATAGGCGGCCAGGTTGACGACGACGTCGGGGTGTCTGTCGCGCAAAGCCGCGGCCACGGGGGCCTCGGCGGTTATGTCCAGTTCCTCTCTGCTCAGGCCCTCCACCGCATGGCCCGCGGCGGCCAGGGCGGGGACAAGGTCGCGCCCCAGCTGGCCCCCGGCTCCCAGGACCAGGATCCTCATTCCCGGTTCAGCCGGGAGCCGCTTCCGCCAGGGGACGGTAGTTGCGGCGGTAGAACTGGAGGAACTCCCCGGACTTGATCGGCTCCCAGAACCAGCGGTTCTGCGCATACCAGGAGGCCGTGAGGGCCATGCCCTCGCGAAAGTCGAGCTCCGGCTGCCAGCCGAGGGCCCTGGCCCTGCCGCTGTCCAGAGCGTAGCGCCGGTCGTGGCCGGGGCGGTCCTTGACATGTTCTATCAGCGACCTGGGGCGGCCGGTCAGACGCAGGACCTCGTCAGCCACCTGCAGACCGTTGATCAGCTCACCGCTCTGGCCCAGGTTGTAGGCACCGCCAGCCTCCCCACGAGCGAGGACGGTCGCGATCCCGCGCGCGTGGTCATCGACGTAAAGGTAGTCCCGCACCGCGCCTCCGTCGCCGTACACGGGCAGCGGCAGCTCGTCCAGCGCCTGGGTCACGAACAGCGGGACTATCTTCTCGGGATACTGGTGGGGTCCGTAGGTGTTGGATCCTCTGGTGACCAGGATCGGAAGGTCGTAGGTGGCGCGATAGGCGAAGCATTGCATCTCCGCCCCGACCTTGCTCGCGGAATAGGGAGACCTGGGCCGCAAAGGATCGTCCTCAAATGACAGCCGGGGTGCCTCGACGTCCCCGTACACCTCATCGGTGGACACCTGCAGGAACCGGCGATGCCCGTTGAGCCGAGCCGCCTCCAGCAGAGAGAAGGTGCCGTAGACGTCGGTCCTGATGAAGGCATCGGGGTCCAGGATGGAGCGGTCCACATGGGTCTCGGCCGCGAAATTAACGAAGCAGTCGACCTCGGCTCCCAGCCGGACCACCAGATCCCGGTCGCAGATGTCCCCCTCCACGAACCGATACCCGGGGTGAGCTTCCACATCGCGCAGGTTGGCCAGGTTGCCAGCGTAGGTGAGCTTGTCCAGGACCGTCACCGAAGGCGCCCCAGGGCCGGCCAGCAGCAGCCGCACGAAGGCGGAGCCTATGAAGCCGGCACCTCCCGCCACCAAGAGCCTCTTCGGTAGCTCGGCCAGCAGCCCCGGGGGCAACCCCCTCTCCGGCGCCACTTCAGATGTTCTCGATGGTCCAGTCGAATCCGATGCGGGCATCGTTCCAGGGTATCCGGCCCTCGTCAGGGTCGTCCACGCGGTACGGCTCGGTCACGTAGTAGCAGAGCACCACATCGCGCAGAGAGAGCGCCTGGTATCCATGGGCGACCAAGGGCGGGATTGCGATCATCTTGGGACTGTGCTCCCCGGCGATCAGCACCTGGATCTTCCCCGCGGTCGGCGACCCCTGGCGGAGGTCGACCAGCACGATCCTGGCATCGCCCGCAACCATATCCCAGTAGTCCCATTGCCGACTGTGCCAGTGGAACGCCTTGATCAGCTCGGGCGGGTTGCCGCCCCGCGCATAGGCGAGCGACCTGGACATCTGCGCAAAACCGTGCTCGGGCAGGAATGGGCGGCCCTGGTCGTCGACGTCTCCCCGCTTCAGCTGTTCTGTGAAGTGCCCTCGCTGATCGGCGTGCAGGCGCAGGGTCTTGACCATCACCTGGTCTATAGCCCCCAGTTTCTCCGAGAGCGGGTGCAGGCTCATCTCGTGCAGGACAGCGTCCATCTCCTCGGTGGGCCGCCGCCAAGCCATCAGCGGACCCTCATGCCAGGCTCACCCGGGAGTGGTCGCCCAGCATGAGCTTGTGGGCCCTGGGACGGGTGTCGCTCTTCTCGATCACGACATCCCGCCCGATCAGGGAGTCTTCGATCTTGCTGGCGCCGCGAATGACCGTGTTCTCGAGGACGATCGAGTGCTCGATCTCACTGCTCTCCACCAGCACGTCATGGTAAAGGGCGGTGAAGGGTCCGATGAAGGAGTCGATCACCCTGGTGTTGGCACCGACAACCACGGGGCCCCGGATGGTGCTGTGGCGGATCTCTGAGCCGGCCTCCAGGATCACCTTGCCCAGAAGGCGCGAGTCCTCGGACACCTCCCCCTCCCGGCGCTCGGGCAGGGTGTCCAGGACGACCCGGTTGCACTCCAGGAGGTCGTCCATCTTGCCGGTGTCGATCCAGCGCCCCTCCACCAGATGGGAGACCACGTTGCGCCCCTGGTCGATCTGCCACTGGATCGCATCGGTGATCTCCAGCTCGCCCCGAGGAGAGGGCGAGATGGAGTCGACCGCCGCCTGGATGCTGGGCTGGAAACAGTAGACGCCGACGAGGACCAGGTCCGAGCGAGGCACGAGCGGCTTCTCCTCCAGGCGGACCACCCGCCCTTGAACGAGTTCGGCGACCCCGAATCGCTCGGGGTGGGGCATCTGCTTCAGAAGGATGAGCACCTCCGGGCCCTCGCGCTGGAAGCGCTCCACCACCCCCCTAATTCCACCGGTGATGAAATTGTCGCCCAGGTACATCACGAACGGGGAGTCGGCCAGAAAGTCGCGCGAGATCTTGACCGCATGCGCCAGCCCCAGGGGAGCCTCCTGGGAGATGTACTCAACCCTGGCCCCGAACTGGGAACCGTCACCCACCGCCCGCCGGATCTCGTCTCCGGTATCCCCTACGACGATCCCTATCTCTTCGATGCCCGCCTCGACGAGCGCCTCCAGGCCGTAGAAGAGCACCGGCTTGTTCGCGATCGGGACCAGCTGCTTGGCGCCGGTGTGGGTGATGGGCCGCAGCCGGGTTCCCTTGCCGCCGCTGAGAACCAAGCCCTTCACGGATTGCAAGGCTACCAGCTGGGACGGTTCCGATCGCCGGCAGAGGTCGGCGTCTCAGTAGGCGTGGCGGTGGAACAGGATTCGCCAGGGAGTCAGCAGCAGGATCCTGAGGTCGAAGCTCAAAGACCAGTTCTCGATGTAGTAGAGGTCGTAGAAGATCCTCTCCTCCATCGAGTTCCCCTGCCTCAGGTCGTTCACCTGGGCCCAGCCGGTGCAGCCCGGGGGCGCCTGCAGGCGCTCCCGGTACCTGGGATAGGTGACCTCGAACTGATGGGCGAAGAACGGCCTCTCCGGCCGCGGGCCCACCAGGCTCATGTCCCCTAGGATCACGTTCCACAGCTGAGGCAGCTCATCGAGGCTGAATCGCCTCACGAAGCGGCCCACGGGCGTGCGCCGGTCGTCTCCGGCCGAGGCCATCACCGGCCCGGTCCCCTTCTCGGCGTCGGCCACCATGGAGCGCAGCTTCCACACCTTGAACGGTTTGCCGTGCAGCCCCAACCGCTCCTGGCCATAGAACGGTGAACCCTTGGACGTCAGGGAGATGGCGATGGCGCAGAGCGCCACCACCGGGGCCACGGGGATGGCCAGGATCGCGGTGAACAAAAGGTCGAACCCCCGCTTGTAGTGGAGATTGCGCCCCACCAGCCGGTTGGGCCGGAGCCCGATCAGGGGCAGGCCGGCAACCTGCTCGGTGCGCGCCGCCGAGGTCATGATCTCCAGGACATCGGGCAGCACCTTGACCTCGGCGCCCTGGTCGAGGCACTGGTTGGCCAGCTCCACCACCCGGCTGTGGCCGGCCTCTGCCAGGGCGAGAACGACCATGTCAGCCCGCTCCCGCTGCACTATGCGCCCCAATCCCTGAGTCGGCGAGAAGACCGAAATGTCCTGGGAAGGTGAGGCAGGAGCATCTCCCTCGGGCACCTGGCCGACCAGGTTGTAGCCGTAGTCGGGGAACATGCGCAGGCGGCGGATGAGGAGATCGGCCGTCTCCCCGCTGCCCACGACCAGGACCCGCACCGAGCCGAAGCCGGAGCTGAAGAGGGCCCCCTGCACCCCCCTGATCAGGGCCCGCTCCAAAATGAAGAGCAGCAGAGCCGCGATGGAGGCGTCCGCCAGGACCAGGCGGGAATAAGGGAAGCCCCGGTAGAGCCCCTCCAGGGCCAGTGCCAATACCACAAAGAGGGCCACGGATCCCGCCGATCCCAGGATCTCGTCTGCGAAGGACTGCCCGCGCTGGACCCGGTAGCGGCCGGTGAAGGCGAAGATGACGAGCCACAGGCCGACCACAACGGGGACCGCCATGGCGTAGTTCTGGAAGCTCGGCACCACCCCGCCGGGGATGGCGATCCCGGACAGGTGAAAGCGGTAGCCGTAGCCGATCAGAGCGCCCGCCGCCACAGCCAGAGCGTCCCCCACCACCCTTATCCCAATCAGCGGTCCCAGGCGCCGGTTGTGGGAGATCGCCCGAGAGAGCTCCAGGGGCCGTATCAGCGGGGGGGACTCAGCCAACGTCTATCCCCTCCACTTCCGGGGCCAAACGGCGGCGCAGACTCTGGCGGGCCATCCGCAGCTCCTCTGGGGTGACTCCACCGGTGAGCCACAGGGAGCCCAGATAGAGGATCCCTGCCACCGGCACGACCCAGAACACGTTCTCAGAGGAGAGCACCCCCATGACCCCAACCATAAGCCCTCCCGAGACGATGATGGGGATCAGAGATCTGACCCAGGGGAGGGGTCCAAGCTGCCGCCGCACGAGGACGTATCCGGCCACCAGCAGGAACACCTCCGTGATCACGGTCGCCCAACTGCAAGCAAGATAGCCCTTCTGATACGGGAAGAGGGGGATCATCACGAAGTTCAGGACCACGTTCACCACGATGCTCATCACCGAAAGCTTGATGCTGTCCAGCTGGCGGTCCATCGCTCCCAAGCCGAAGACGAAGGTGTTGTTCACGAACAGGAACACCAGGGCCAGGGCCAGGATGCTGACCGCCGGGGCGGACTGGGAGTAGATGTGCAGGAAGCCCAGCAGCGGGCCTGCCGCCAACGCCAGCGCGATCGCCATCGGCATCGCCAGTCCGGCCAGGAGTCTCAGGGTGACGGTGTAGGCCCGACGCATGGATTCGGCGGCTCCCAGGTGGAGGATCGAAAGGGCGGGGAACACTGCGTTCATCACGGTCTGGGGCAGGAAGGACAACCCCTCCAGGAACTTGTAGCCAGCCTGGTAGTAGCCGACCTCGGTCGTGTTGCGCAGCGCATCCAGGATGAGCACGTCGATCTTGAAGTAGATGGTGTTGAGGAAGAAGACCATCGCGAACGGCAGCCCCATCCTGATCAGCCGTCGGACCAGGGGATAGTCGATCGCTATGTGGGGATGGAAATAGCGCCGGCCGATGATCACGACGGCGAAGAGGCAGGTGAACAGGTAGGAGGCGGCGTAGGCCCACAGGTATGCCGCCAGCCCCAGATGTTCCACCCAGGCGAAGGCGGTGCCGGCCAGCAGGATCGCCCCCTCGGACATGGTCTCGAACGCCTCGTAGCGCATCTCCCCGGTCGCGTAGAAGGTGCTCCGCAGCAGGTTGGCCAAAGAGGTGGCGACCAGGAGCGCGAACGCGGGCCAGAGCAGCGGCAGCACCGAGGGGTTCTTCGTGAACGACGACATCACGAAGAGACACAGGAGGCTGAGCAGCAGGAGGGGGACCTTGGCCCCGAGGATGGCCGCCAGATAGGGCTCGAGTCGTTTCCTGTCCCGGCTGCCCTCGCGCAGGTAGACGATCTGGAGCCCGCCATCGCCGACGATGCTGGAGAGGTTGCTCAGCACCACCACCACTCCGAACTCTCCGTAGCGGAAGGCGTGGAGGGCGTGCTGCTGGATGATGAAGGCGACGAACACCAGGAGCCTGGCTCCGGTCCGCGCCACGAACAGCATCGTGGTGTTGCGAACCGTGCGGTGGGCGAGGCTCACCCGGCTTGGCTCAGGTCTTGCGGGGGGGACGCCGCAGCTGCAGCTGTCTGGTCGCCGGGACCACGGCGACGACCACCAGCGCGGCGAGGGCCCACCACTCCACGGAGAGGTCGTTCTTCCAATATGGGCTGTCCACCAGCCCGTGAGCGAAGATACCTACCCAGGCCAGGGCCAGAGCGGCCGCCCAGGGGTGGCTCAGTGGGCCTGCTCTGACGGCGGGGGCGATGTAGCGGGCGAGCTCGAAGATGAATCCTATGAGGAAGACGATCCCCATCACTCCCAGCTCCACCCAGAAGTCCAGCTCCAGCTGGTCCGGATAGACGTGGGTTTCGTGGACCACGTCGTGGAGCTGGGCCCGGTAGGGGCCGATCTCCTCCTGATAGTTGGCCAGCCCGCTCCCCGTGAACGGATGACCCGCGATCAGGTCCACTGTCGCGTGCCAGAGGTGAACCCTGGTCACGACCGAGTTGGCGGGGTTGTTGGGGTTGAGCTCGTTCTCCACCCGGTGGCGCACCGGGGGCAGGATCAGCGCGACCACCGCCAGGCCAACCAACCCCAAGAGCAGGATGCGGCGGCGCGGGTGGAGGACCGCCGCCACCAGGGCGATGACGACCAGGGCGAACCAGGAGCCGCGGCTCAAGGTGAGCACATCGCCCAAGCCCAGCAGAAGGAACATGGCCCAGTGCACCCGGCGGTGCTTGACCCCGCCGAAGAGGGCCAACCCCAGGGAGAGGGCGACCAGGGGGTCCAGGAAGATGCCGCCGAAATTGTTGTTGGTCCAGAGCCAGGTCGGGACCGGCGGATTGGTGTTGATGTTGAAGGTGTGCCCCGCCAGGGACTTCCCGAGCGCCACGAACTGGGACACGGCGACCACGGTCCCACTGACGTAGAGCCCGTAGGTGAGGCGTTCCCAGTCCCAGCTGGAGCGAAGCACGTTGATCACCACGAAGAAGTAGATGACAGGCTCCACGATGTAAGCCTTGGCGATCCCCAGGGCGTCCCTCTTCTCCGGGCTGACCGCAACCGCGATCACGGTGGCGACCAGGAGCACGGCGATCAGGACTGTGAACGGGGTTTCCAGATGCGGCATCCGCTTCTGGCGCCAGCTCTCGATCACGAAGGCGAGCACGGTCAAACCGAGCACCACCTCCAGTCCGGTGAACGGGAGCTTGCCGAGCAGGCTGCCGCGCAGGACGTAGGCGGGAAGTGCCGCGGCGGTTAGAAAGACGCCTATACGACTCCACCGCATCGGCGGGATTATAAGTTGCCCGCCCTGGTGGGCCCGGCTCCAGTCTCTTTGCCCAAGGCCTTGGGAACATCCATTCCCACCACGATTGAGCCGGGGAACCGACCCGCGCCACGGGGGCCCGACGGCCGGCCACCCGCTGTGCGGCCAACGCCGCAGCGCCACGGCTGCTGCCGGTCAGGACCCTGTGGTTGGAAGAAGGCCCACGCGCCGGCGCACCTCCGACATGGTCTTACGGGCCGCCTCGTGGGCCACCTGCGCACCCCTCTCCAGAATGGAGTCCAGCGCCGCGGGGTCCGCGGTCAGCTCCCGGTGCCGCCGCTGGACTGGCTCCAGGGCCAGAACCACCTCGTCCGCCACCCGATCCTTGAGGACACCGTAGCCCAGGCCCTGGAACTCCGCTTCCAAGGTGTCCGAGTCACATCCGGTCAGGGCCCTGTAGATGTCCAGGAGATTGGCTACCCCTCCCGCGGCGGCATTGACGTTCACCTTGGTGCCGCTGTCGGTCTTGGCCCTGCGGAACTTCGCTCGAATGCGATCGGGAGGGTCCAGCAGCCCTATCCGCCCGGCCTCCGAATCAGAGCTCTTGCTCATCTTCCGGTCGGGGTTGTCCAGGGACATGACCCGGGATCCCGCGCCCATCAGGCCGATCTGTGGCTCCGGGATCCGAAACGTCTCGCCGAAGAGCCGGTTGAAGCGAGTGGCGAGATTTCTGGCGAGTTCGAGATGCTGGCGCTGGTCCTCCCCGACGGGCACGAGGCTGGTCTGGTACAGGAGGATGTCGGCCGCCATCAGCACGGGATAGGTGAAGAGCCCCGAAGATGTCCGCTCGGAGTCGCCCCGCCTCGACTTGTCCTTGTACTGGGTCATGCGTTCGAGCCACCCCGACGGGGTCAGGCATCCCAGGATCCACGCCAGCTCCGCATGCTCCGGCACATGGGACTGCACGAATACCGTCGACACCTGGGGGTCGATCCCGCAGGCCAGGTACAGAGCCGCCACCTCCTTGGTCTTGGGGCCGAGTTCGGCCGGATCCTGGGGCACCGTCAGGGCATGCAGGTCGACAACGCAGAAGTAGTTGTGGAACCGCCGCTGGCCGGCGACCCACGGGCGGAGGGCGCCGAGCAGGTTTCCCAGATGCAGATCGCCACTGGGCTGCATGCCACTGAAGACGACGGGGCGATCCTCCATGGCGGAGATTGTATCGATCGCAGAAATCCGCCTAGTGCTTCTCGGTGACCCGGTATTCGAGATGGGAACCGAAGAGCAGACGGGTCTGAGCCTCCAGGGCAGGGATGACGCTCAAAAGCAGGAAGACGACCGGGTAGGTGATGGTCTGGAGATCGGCGAACCGGCGTCTCCACCAATTCCAACTCTTGGGCCTGGGCTGCAGCCGGTTGTCCAGGATGGCGACCGCCACGATATTGAGCAGGGTCGTCTCCAGGATCAGGCTGGCGGCCGTCTCCAGGATCGCACCCGTGTTGGAGAGGCCGTAGTCGTAGTTGAAGATCGAGGGCAGAGAGCCGGCGACCAGGATCAGCAGGGGTACGGTCGCCCAGCTCAGGTGATTGAAGATCAACATCTTGAAGCGCTGGGCGCGCACGCGAAGTGGGATTTCGGGATGGTTGGGCATGCGGGCGGCCACATATGGGATGTCCGTCACGCCCCAGGCCCAGCGCTTGATCTGGTTGTACTGGCTGACCAGGGTCGCCCCATAATCCGCCGCCCTCGGCGCGTCACCGAACATCGGCATGAACGCCCCTCGTACGTTGAGCCTCTCCCCATAGGTGAAGAATGCCTTCCAGAAGAAGCGGGAGTCCTCCGGGATGACGTCGTCATCCCAGAACCCGACCTCCGCCACCAGCTTCAGGGACATGGAGTATGCGGAGAACATCACCAGCCGCTTGGGGTGCTGGTGTAAGTAGAGCTGCCACTGGGTGGCCAGGGTCGCCATCGAGCGCACCGCGGCGGGGACCTTAAAGAGGTTGTTCAAGAAGATCGGGACGGGCTGCCAGATGGAGGTGAGGCGGTCCTCCGCCAGACAGTAGTGATAGCTGATATAGGAGAAGTACTGGGGATGGACCCGGTAGTCGGAGTCGAGGTCGGTGACGATAACCCTCTCCGGGTCCAACCCGAGTCCGTCCAGGGCCCGCTTCAGGACCGGTCCGGCATACGCCATGGCCGCCGACTTGCCCACCACGATGCCGGGCAGCAGGGGATCCTTGATGTGCCAGAAGGCGCGAAACCGATCCCCGTACTCCTCTTGGAGCCGGGCGATGTTGCGGCACCCGTCAAGATCGGTCTCCCGGGTGATGATCGCCACCACCTTCAACTCCTTGGGGTAGTCGGCGTCGGCCAGGGCGGCGACCGTGGAGCGCAGCGTCTCGTACCGTTCGGTGTAGGTGGGGATCAGCACCGCATGGAGGAGGTCGGACGGATCGGGCGCTCCGGGGGGCAGTTGCGCCTGGCTCAGCACCTCGGTCCAGTTGGTCGCCTGCGCCTGCTCCAGCAACCCGATGCCCTTGAGCACGAATCTGAACGTGTAGACCAGCTTCACCAACCAGTAGAGGTCTAGCCCGACCGCGAATCCGCCCAGGATCCAGAGGTACTGGAAGTTGGCGAACGTGATCACGAAGCCAACCGCCATGGGCACCAGGAGGCAGAGCCAGACGGTGGCTCCGGGGGCCATCTCGAACGCCCGCTGAAGCACCCGTTGCCTTCGCGACAGCGGCTGAGCCACCCTGGTCAGCCGCTCTTCGGGGACGTAGGTGGGAAGAACCCCGACTGCGGGAGGCCCCTCGATCGGGGGGGAAGTGTCGACGCTGGGCTGGAGAGTCACTGTCGTGGATCGTAGTCGGTGCCGGCCGTCCCTGCGACGAAAGTCTCACGGCGCAGACATTTCTCAGGATGGTGGTGTATCGTCCGAGCTCGTGGGGAATCGCACCCTATCGAGAATGTTCACGGTCGGTCGCCGCCTGGTGGCGAATCCGGCGACCAGGGTCGCGGTCACGCTGCTGGCCTTCGCTATCTTCGTCCACTCGGTCAATCTCGGAACCGCCATCGCCGAGTTCGGACACCTCGACGGTGAGTGGGCTCTGCTGGCGATGGCTCTGGCGGGGTTGTCGGTGGTGGCGAGCGTTGTCGAGTGGGGAGCCCTTCTGCGTGGTGCTGGCCGCCGGATCGGCTGGCACTACCTGGGCTCCTGGTACATGAAGGGACTCTTCATCAACCAGATCTTTCCCGCGGGCGTCGGCAGCGATGCGGTGCGAGGCGTCCAGGTGGGCAAGGTCGTCGGGCACGGACCCGTGATCGCCTCCCTGGTGGGCAGCCGTATGGCTGGCACCATGGGCATGGCGTTCTGGGGCCTGGGTGGCGCGGTCGTGATCAGCACCGTCTTCCATACCACCGATGTCGTCGGCTTCGCGGTCTTCGCGGGGATGATGCTCCTGGCCTGGGGTGCGGCCCTGCTGGCGGAGCACGTGCTGGCCCGGCTGCGCGGTGTTGAGCCGGTCGGCCGCTCCTGGCGGACCCACCAACTGACCGAGCATCTGGCGACCTTTCTGCGCTCCCTGGGCAGGTATCGAGGCGCCCCGGCGGCGCTTGGGATCTCGATCGTCGCCGGAGGGGTCGGTTGGGGGCTGAACCTCCTCTCCATGGAGGCTTTCAGCCGGGCCCTCGGCTACGACATCTCCTGGGGTGTTTTCGCGCTGGCGCTGCCGATCGCCCTGCTGGTCACCTTCATCCCCATCTCCGCCAACGGCATCGGGATCAGGGAGGGGGTGCTGGTATTTCTGCTGGCCCAGTTCCACGTCCCCTTGGAGGTGGCCGTGGCCATGGCCCTGTTCGTGGACTTCCAGCTGCTGCCCTTCGCGGCCCTCGGAGGCATGGTCCATCTGGCAGAGACCACCGTGAAGCATGCCTATCGGAGGATGTTCAGAGAGGGCAGTCTTCAGGGTGGCCTGAGGGTGGCCCATGCCGCCCTGCACTGGCTCGTGCCGCCAGAGTCCCTGTGGGAGATCACCGGGGGCTGAGTCGAGCCCGATCAGCATGAGGGACGCTCCGGTCTCGAACCCTCGGCGCGGACCGGCAGCAAAGGGAGAGCGTCCCCTCAGTGGCCGCCATTCGGGGCCTGCTGGTCATCGGACGATGGTGTCGGCCCCAGTCGGCCCGCCTCCCCCTACCTCGTCCTCAGTTCTGCTATCCCCCGTCGCGCCAGGGTGAGGATCTGGCCGACTGCGGTTGCCGCCAGGATGACACCCAGCACCAGATCGAAGGCCAGGGTCGGCGCCCCCGCCAGCACCAGAAGCGAGGACCCCGCCAGGGCCACCCCGCTGGCAAAGGTGTTGACTTTGCCGAACCTCGTCGCCACCATCTCCGGCCGCCTGGGCAGCCAGGGGTAGAGGGAAAGAAAGGCGATGGCGGGAATCCCGTAACGCGCCAGCACCAGCAGGACCAGCCACAGGGGCACAAAGCCGAGCACGAGGCAGCCTATGGCGGAGAGGGAGAAGAAGGTCGCATCCATGATCGGGTCGAGCGCCCGGCCCAGGATCGTGACCGGGCCGATTCTCCTCGCCACCCAGCCATCCAGCACATCCAGCAGGGCTATCGGCGAGGCGACGCAGAGGAACAGGGGGCGAGCCTCACCCTGGGGCGGCATGCTGGCGTACAGCAGGATGGGCACCGCCATGTAGGCTCTGATCGCGGTTAGGCCGTTGGGAAGGCCGAGTCGGCTGAGGGGAGCCCTGTCGGGAAACTGGCGATTCAGGTCCAGGGCGACCAGGAGGAAGGCGGTGGTCAGAACCCACCAGCTGATCCCCAGGGCCGCCCCCAGGGGTGCCTGGCCCCCGAGTTCCCCCGCACTAAGTCCGGACCCAAGGGCCAGCGCCAGTCCGAGGAGCGCCCACAGCCCAAAGGAACGGCGCAGCTCGGAAGACCCCACCCAGCGACTGCGGGAACGTGCGGCCAGATTCGCCAGCATCCGAGCTGGGCCGCGCACTCCTCGCACCGGGCCCAGGTCGACTCCCTGGGCGAGGTCGTCATCCAACGGGCTGTCGGCGCTCATGGGGCCAAGCTTATGCAAATGAGCTGAGATTTCGGAATCCGCACCGGGCTCCTTCCGGAGCCGCTTGCGGGACAATCGACAGATGGGACCGCCAGACCTCGCGGCTTCGCGCTCCGCCCTGATCGTGGTGGATGTCCAGAACGACTTTTCCGACCCGGCGGGCTCTCTCTTCGTCCCAGGGGGAGAGGCGGTCGCGGCCCGGGTCTCCTCCCTGATGGCGGAGGCGGAGAGGTCCGGCGGCCTGGTGGTCTGCAGCAAGGACTGGCACCCACCGCGCACCCCCCACTTCCGAGAGTTCGGAGGGAAATGGCCCAGGCACTGTGTCCGGGGCACCTGGGGCGCGGAGCTGCACCCGCTGCTGCCGAGACCCGCCGCGATAGTCCTCAAGGGGGAGGACGAGGCGGATGGCTACTCCGCCTTCTCCATCCGCGACCTGCGCACCGATGCCGTAACGGCCACCACCCTCCGCCGGCTCCTGGCTCACAGTGGTGTCGAGATCGTGACCGTGGTGGGCCTGGCTCTCGACGTCTGCGTGCTGGCGACCGCCCTGGATGCGGTCTCGCTGGGTTTCCGGACCCGCCTGATCGAGAGCGCCTGCGCCCCGGTCGAGCTCCAACCCGGGGCCGGCAGGAGGGCCGTCGAGGAGATGCGCCAGGCGGGAGTGGCCATAGTCTGAGCGGTCGGCGTCGGCCGGAGTTGAGGGTGCGCCGCTTCGAAACAGGCCCTGACCGGCAGGTTTGGGGACACCAGCGCCTGTGTGGCGCCGTTGCCAGCGGCTCCGAACAGGGCTGGCCGGACATATGAGCGGCCCAGCCCGCGCCACCTCCGCGTGGGCACCGAACCAGAGGCACGATGGGCATACGCTCGGGCTTGCGGCGGCGAAGAGAGGCCAAACCGACCTCTCTTCGCCGGAAGCTCTCAGAACCGGTAGTACTGCGGGCTCAGGGTCTCGTAGACGCCCTGGGGAACGAACCCACTCAGGTCCGACTTGTACACCGTGGCCTGGGTGAAGGCACTCGGCCAGTTGATCAGGGGCAGCTGCTGGGCTATGTAATCCTCGTAGGCGAAGAGCGCCTTCTGCTCCGCCGCGGCGGTCGGAGCGGTGTGGGTCTCCTGGATCAGACGGTCGGCGGTCGCGCTGGTGTAGTCGCCCAGGTTGCTGGCGGCGCCACTCGCGAACAGCTCGCCCCCGGTGGGCAGGTAGTCCGGCGAGTAGACCCAGCCGCTTCCTCCGAAGTTCTCCAGGTCCCAGCTGCTGCAGGGGTGCGCGTAGGTGCAACCGGTGACCACTCCCGCCATCTCAGTTCCGGACTCGCTCTGGATCTGCCAGTCGATCCCCGCGTACTTCTGCTCGGTGGACTGGAACGACTCCATCTCGCTCTGGAGCTCGGTGTTGCCGGACGAGTAAAGAGCCGTGAAAGTGGCCTTCTGATCCAGGCTGATGCCCGCGCCGCACTCACCGACCCCGGTTCCCGGCTTGGAGCAGTAGCTCGCGCCCCCGGGGACCACCGTCCAGCCGTTTTGCTTCAGCAGGCTCACCGCCTTGCTTGGGTCGTAGGGGTAGATGAGGCCCCCGCCCTCCAACGGGCTCACGTCTGGGTTCTTGGCAGGATAGGTCGGCACCGGCCCGTTGGTGGGGATGCCCAGGCCGTTCTGAAAGTCCTTGATGTACTGGGTCTGGTTGACCAGGGACTGCACCGCCTGCCGGAAGTACAGCTGCTTCAAGATGTCGCCATTGGTCGGATTGGTGAAGTTGTAGTTCCAGTCGCTGGTCGAGAAGGTGTACCAGGGGTTGTACTTGTACCCCTCGCTCTTCTCCAGCTGGTTGACCTGGCCCAGATCCTGGGTCGGGACGTAGCCGATCGTGACGCTGCCGTTGTGGACGGCGTTGAACTCGGAGGTGTCCGAGGTGAAGGGGAGCTCCTCGAAGGCGCTGATGGACGGTTTTGGGGATCCCGAGTACTGCCGGTTGGGCACCATCTTGACGAAGCCGCTGGTGGTGAACTGGTTCAACACGAAGGGACCGCTGGCGACCTTCCACAACGGATCTGTCGCATAGGTGCTGAGATCCTGGGAGGCACTGTTCAGGAACTGAGCGACGCCGAGCGCGCCGCCGGTCGCCGTACCCGGGTTGCCGGGTATGTATTGCACCGGGGAGGTGCCGCTCACGGCCTGCCGGGCCTGGGCGGAGGCGTCGTAGTCTCCGACCGCCCCGGACGCGGAGAGGCGGTCCCAGCTGGCCTGCGGCAACGGGGTTATCTGGCTCAGCTCGTTGTAGGTGAACCAGGTCGGGTTATAGGACGCGTTCAGCTTGAACTGCACCTGATACGTCCCGGTCGCCTGGTAGCTCTCGACGTTGAAGGGAAAGGCCCCTGGCACCTCGGCTCCCCAACCGGGGCCGGGGGCGCTGCTGGAGCCGATAACAGGGGCGTTGGGATCGGTGACCGCGGACAGCAGGTTCATCCAGAAGACAACATCCCTGGAGGTGATCGGAGTCCCGTTGGACCACACCCAGTGCTTCAGGTTCACCGTCACCACGGTGTTGCCTTCCGAGAAGACCGGGGGGTCGGCGATGCTCAGCTGCTTGTTGAGCACCGGGTCCGCTCCGACGCCGAACGAATACAGGGGGACGTACATGATGTTAGAGAACAAGGAGTCATTGGCGATGCTGAAATAGGGGCCTCCTGCCAGTGGCAGGATGTAGTCGGGGTTTCCCCCGGCCGTCTCGGCGAAGGTGACAACACCTCCGGAAGCTGACTTCGAGGAGGATTGGGCAGCGCCACTGCAGGCGGACACCAGCAGCGTCGCCATGACCCCCACAGCCATCACCGCAAGTCCCGAACGGGTGAACAGCCGCTGCATCACAACCACCTCCCTGCTGGACCGTCGCGCGCCGCACTTCCGGGCCGCACGGTCCTGTCGTGTACTGAGGTGGGATAGTGTATTCCAAACAGCGGCGCCGGCCGGCGCCGACGTGGGCCCTGGACAAGCCCCACGGCAGACTGGGTGAGTTGCCCTCAGAGCGGCGCCCGAGCTGAGAGCGCCCCGCGTGTAACCGACCCTCCCCGCCCGGCGTTCTCCGACTGGGGTCCGCCTGCCGAGTGTCAGGACGCTAGTGAGTTGCTGGGAAGTCAGGGAGGTCTGCCATGAGAGGCACGCTGGCGGCGGCTGCGGTTGTCGCCCTGGGGCTACTGCTGGCCGCCTGCGGCAGCACCGCATCCCATCGGCCCTCCCCCTCGCCCTCCTCGGCCACCCCTGGCTCGACCGCGCCGCCGACCAGCTCGCCCACACCGAGTCCCACGACATCGGCCAACCCCACGCCGGCGCAGTCGGGAAGCCCGACCGCCTGTGCCACCGACCAGCTGTCGGCGGCGCTCAGCAACGGGGAGGGCGCCGCGGGCAGCGTCATCTTCGCCCTGGAGTTCAAAAACACCAGCGCGACACCCTGCACCCTCTACGGGAACCCCGGGGTGTCGATGGTGGCCGGTGCCGACGGCACCCAGATAGGTGCAGCCGCGACGTTCGTCAACCGCTCGGCGGCCACGACTGTCACCCTGCAACCGGGACAGCAGGTGGCGGCCAGCCTGCAGATAGCGGAGGCCCTCAACTATCCCTCCAGCGACTGTGACGTGACCTCGGTGCTCGGGCTGCGCGTGTACCCACCTGGACAGACCGCCGCCTTGTTCATCTCCGACTCCCACCTTCAGGGATGCCGCGATGCCTCGGCCAAGTTGATGCGGGTTGGCCCCGTCCTGAGCTGAGGGGCCGTCCCTCTCGCCTCCTTGTCCCGGGCCGGGCCCCGGGCCACCCACACTGCCATAAGAAGTGTGTCGGGGAGGCTAATCGCCAATTTGCGCCACCCACTTCCGAAAACTCGTAAGCGGAGGCGGCGGGTGCGACCTCCCCCACTACCGCGCCTCTGGTCCATGCTTCGCGTGGTCGCTTCGGTCGGTGGGAAACTGGTGCAGGCCCCAACTCCACCTGGCACAAACCGCTGCGACCGGAGAGAGGAGATACGCTATCTTCCCCGCCGGGGGGAAGTGCCGTCCGCGCTGGGCGCCAGAGGAAGAAATATGACCACCGATCCCGAGGAATCGGGACACGCCGCACGGATGCGGCTCGTGTTCCAGGGCCCTCTGGAGTGGGAGGCGACGCTGGCCTACCTCCGCCCGCGGGCCATAGCCGGGATTGAGTCGGTGACCGCGAATGCCTACCGCAGAACAGTCCTGATCGGCGGTTCACCCGGGGCCATCGAGGTCAGCCAGCCGGAACCGGGCCACCTGCTGCTCTCCTCGCTCGGTCCTGATCCACGCCTTGAGCCAGAGGTAATACTGAGAGCCCGCCGCCTCTTCCGCCTGGACACCGACGTCACGGCGGCACATGCGGTGCTGGGGTCCGGGCTGGCGACCCGCTTTTCTCTGCTGCCCAAACTCGGCCTGCGCCCCCTGGGCGCATTCGACCTGTTCGAGACGGGTGTCCGGGTGATCCTGGGGCAACAGGTGACGGTGACCGGCGCCACGACCCTGTCCTCCCGGCTTGTCGGCGCCCTCGGCACCCCGGTCCAGGGGCTGGAGTCACTCGGGCTGACCCACATGTTTCCGGAGCCAGCCTCGGTTGCCGCAGCGGATCTGGGCACCCTGGGGGTGCCCAGATCCCGGCAGCGGGCACTCCTGGCTTTCAGCACCGCTGTCGCCACGGGGGAACTTGACCTGGACGCCCGGCCGGGGTTGGAGGAGTTCACGGCAAGGATCACTAGCCTCCCCGGCCTGGGGCCGTGGACGGCCCAGCTGCTGGCGCTGCGCGCCGGCTATGAAGATGCCTTTCCCTCTTCCGACCTCGGAATCCGCAGAGCTCTGGCCCAACCGGGGGCGGCTCCGGTGACGGCGAGTGCCGCCGAGGAGATCGCAGCGGCCTGTCGGCCCTGGCGCGCCCACCTGGCCATGAACCTGTGGCGGGTAGCAGGTCTTGAGCACCCACAGACGGCGGCGATGCTCCGAAGCGTGACCCGGCCCCGCTGACAGCCCGGCCGTACAGCAGGGTGGGGCATCCTGGCCAGGCCGTCGTTCAAACCCCGCGCCTGGCTCGACCGGGCCGAACACACCCGTCACGGGCAGGTAACCTCCTGGTGGAAACTCTGCCGCGGACGGGTCCAGGCCGGAGGCTCGGAGTACCGTCACCGGGAGATGACCGCCGCTGCGAACGGGCGGATTGGCAGGGAAGTCGAGCCCGGTGGACCCAATCCAGCCCCTGCGGGCGCCAACCACGGCGCTCCGTCCACTTCCCCTTGCGCCCAGGGTAGAGCGGCCCCCGCCCATGGACCGAGTCCCCCCGGTCTCACAGAACGTCTTCTGCAGCTCCTCGAAGGCACGTGCCCACCACCATCCCGATCGGGGCTGACCTCGCCCAGGGCCCGTGCTCGTCTTCTGCAGACGGTTGGCCGCGCGCTTGGTGCGGACCGGGTGGGGGTCCTTTGCGCGACAGGAGAGGGAACCTACCGGAGCTGGGGGTCTTGGAATCTCCCGGCGACCCAGGCACGCCGCTTCTCCGGGCTGCGCCTGGCCCAGGACGACCGCAGGCTGCCGGCGCGTAATGGGGGAACGCCCATCTCAATCTCACACCCTGGTCTCTGGCGACCGCAAAGGGCGAGCGCTGTGAGCTCCAGCCCCGGCCGGGCCCATGTGCGGGAGCCATCCGCGGTGTCGATCTGGGTTGGGGGGCCGGACAAGCCCTCCCACGGATTGCTCGTGTTGGAGTACCCCCAGGGGGAACCACCGGACTTCACGGGCGACGAGAGCATGCTCCTCGCCGTGGCCTCACACCTTCTGAGCCGGGCCCTGGACCGCCCCAAGGAGAGAGCGCCAGGCGCGCGGGTCTCCCGGGGCGCTTCCCCAGCCGACGAGCGCAGGCTGCTTCGGGGCCTCTTGGAGGCGGGAGCCAGCATCCACGAGGCCCAGAGTCTGGATTCGATCCTGCAGCGGATCGCCGCCATCCTCGCCGAGGCGGGCGGCTTCCACGCGGTTGCCATCTACATTCTGGAGCAGGAGACCCAATTGCTCCACCCCGCCGCCATAGTGGGGGTTGATCAGGGCGAGGCCGCGAGGATGCGAGCCCTACCCGTCGCCCTGCGGGACTACGCGCCGCTGATGCGCCCGGAGATGCGGGTCGGACGCTCCTACCTCTTCGACCACCGCCGCCACCAGCTGCCCGCCGGCTCGGTCCTGGACGCTGCACTGAGCGTGCCCGCCCTTCCCAAGGGGTGGCGGCCCGGACAATGGCACCCGCTGGACTCCCTGACGATCCCCCTGGAGCTCACGAGGGGCCAGCTGCTCGGCCTGATCTCCCTGGACCAGCCTCTCAACCGCCGCTACCCGAGCAGGGACACGGTGCGCGCCCTGGAGCTGTTCGCGGACCAGTGCGCGGCAGCGATCTCCAGAGTCCAGCTGTTCTCGTACATGGAAGAGCTGGCCCTCACCGACTCCCTCACCGGGTTGCACAACCGACACGCACTGGAACAGACACT
>DAHWNZ010000033.1:0-28146 GCA_027339635.1 Candidatus Dormiibacterota bacterium | reverse complement strand
GGAGAAGACACTGGGCCCAATCCCACCGACCGCGGCAAGGTCGGCTGGAAGTGGTCAATCGCTACTGAACACCGGGGGGTGCCCCTGGGCTGGGCCATCGCGGCCGCCAACCGCCATGACTGCATCTTGCTCCCACCCACCCTCGATGCCGTAGCCCGCCGGGGACTCATGGCTGACATCGAGACTCTCCACCTCGACCGCGGCTACGACAACGAGGTGGTGCGGGGGGTGTGTGCTGGGCACGGCCTCACTGATGTGGTCATAGCGCGGCGGCGCAAGCGCGGCCAGGCTCCCGCCAGGAAACTACTTCCCATGGGCGAACGCTGGCCCGTGGAGCGCACCAACTCCTGGTTCACCAACTATGGCCTGCTGCGTCGCAGCACCGACCGCCGCTCTGACCACCGCTTGGCCATGATGGCACTCGCAGCCACCCTCATCTTGGTCGTCAAGCTCTTCCTCTGGGCGGATCGCTGGAACCGCTGAAAGCCCCATTCACCACTGTCGGCGGGTCTCTCAACCCTGGAGCAAGCCTCCCTTGGAAGCATCCACTCCAGCCCCGTGCAGTCATCTTCGCTGATCCGACGCCAACCCTTGGGCACCAGGACGAGCTACCGACTAACCCCGCCCGACGGGTCGCCCACCAAACCTCGTCTCGGCCACCCTATTCGCGCGTGCTCTTAGTTGATGCCGGTCAGCGCGGGTGCGGTTCAGCTTGGACAATCAGGACTACGGCGATAGTCGGCTGGACGCCAGGCGGTAGATGGCGTGTTCCTCCCGTCGCCCAATGGCAACGAGTTCCCGAGTGGTGACGTCGACCTGACGGTAGATGAGCCGGAATCGCTGAGGTCGCTGGCCAGCCACATCGAATTTGACACGGTACTGGCCGCTCAAGTCGCTACTGATGTTCCTGAGCCCGAGCTCCTTGGCGATGACCCGCCCAAAGGCTAAGCCGTCGGCGATTGCCGCCGCTGCCGCGACAACGGCCGGGCCCTGCGAAGCCAAGGCGGCGATGTCAGCTACAGCCTCTGGATGCGGGATCAGCGTGTAGTGTGGCCGTCTAGCTCGCGGCGTCACCCAGACTTACGGCTTGCTGCCTCGGCTGCCTCGCGAAAGGCTTCATCCAGATCGGCACGGCTTCGCCTTTGCCCGTCCCCATGAGACAAACGCTGTCGGGCAAGCTCAAGGTCGAGCGTATCTTCGGCCTGCTCAAGCAGCTTCTCCCAGACCTCCAGTGGAACGATGACGCCTTGGGCACGCCGGTGGGAACCGAAGTACACCGGCTCGCCCTCTCCGGCGTCGAAGCGCTTGGCAATCTGGTGGAGGGCTGCACGTGCCTCACCTGTAGCAACTACCTTGGCACACCCATATAGTACGGGAATCCGTACGGGTTGCGCCTCGTTCTGCTGAGTTACGCTCTCTGGGCGATTGCTCTGCGCTAGCGCCGGATCTCAGCCGCGAGCTTTTCGGTCACATTCTCGGGCAGATGCCTCAGCGTGTACGCCACCAGCTCCGCCTTGGTGACCCGTATGCCTCGAACCCGGAGCAGGACGCCCAGCACCGCCAGCCGGTCGTCTAGGCGGCGGGGGATCCGGACGCCCAGGGCCACCAAGGGGTCAGCGTCAGGTAGCCGCCCGCCGACTTCCCCGGGGTTCTGCGGATCGCTCCGGCCGGGGCCCTTCGCCATTACGGCAGGGTCGGTGCGTGGCCGAAGGGCGGCTGGCATACGTCGCTGCACGGAGGACCCCACCTCGCGCCGCCGACGCAGATCCTCTATCCCGCTCATACTGCCATCTCCTTTCGAACATCTTCCACGAGCGCCTGCAGCTCCCTCTGGGCCCGGGAGATCGCCTCCCCGGGAGATCGGATCGCCCCTACGGCTGTCCTCCTCTTACGCCGGGGCCACCACCGATAGTCCGAGACTCCAGCGGCCACTGGGAGGCGGTGCTTGGTGGCCAGCTCTTCCAGTCGGTTTATCGCGGCAGGGTCCGATGGCGGAAGCGGGGTCACGCTTACGGCCGCCGGGCCAGGCGCGCACTGGGTCGGCCGGACCCGTACTAGCGGCTTGAGCAAGGCTCCGAGCTCGTGCTCGAGGATCGGGCACCAGCTCCAGAAAGCGGGCACAGAGGGCCTCTTACCGGCCTGGCCAGGACGCTCCCCGTGAGCCAAGGCAGCACAGTAGCTGGCGCCGCGTCAGCCAGCACCGCTATGGGATTCTCACCAAGCCTGACAGGAGCGTAGGCCCGCCTGAGGCGCGAGCCGGGTGTGCCCGGGTGCGGGTTCACGGTCAAGATGACCCAATTTGAGAAGCGGCTTGAGAAGCGGCGCGGCATCGACTCTGTCCTGCCCGGCCGGATGGAGACCGGCAGGGTCACCCGAGCAGGGCTTGTCCGCCCACTCCTTCAGCCGGGCTGTGCCCCGTCTTGCCCCACGGTGTCGGATTGCGCCACCCTTGGAGTCGAAGCTCTTCTGGTTGCCGGACCGCGAACCAGGGTGGGATGGCGATGGGGGTCAGGCCCTGGTGGGCATATTCCGGAACTCCGGGGCATGCCGTCCCACGCCGGCCCGCATCACTGTGGTTGCGAATCGCGCTCAACTTCGTCCAGCAGGGCGGCAAGTCGGTCTGCAAAGGCTCTGGGCTGGCCCATGTAGCCGAACTCCCCGCCTGCGAAACCGGCATGATGGCTCGGAAACACCACGACCTCTTTACTGAGTAGACCGGCCATCGCCACCGACGTGCGCCCGGTGAAGGTTCCCAGCGATTCCTCCCCAACGGCGATGACGATGCGGGTCGGGGCCGAGACCAGTGCCGCGACGTCGGGACGATAGCTGGTAATCGCACTGGACCTCCCCGAAAGCAGCGGGTTGTCGCGCGTCCCGTCGTCCGCGCTGGGCAATCCGAAGGAGGCGGGATCCGGGGCCGGCTGAGCGAAGTAGTCATCGCCGAACTCGCCCGCCCATGAGGTCATGGTGATGAACGACGCCATGCCGAAACCCAGTCCAAGGGCCGTGTACGAGTCGAGAAATTGGTCCACAGCTCGTCTCGCGGCCATCGCGTCGGGAAGGACCTCGACCAGCGGCGGCTCATGGGCCACCAGGATGGTGACGTCCGTGGGGTGGATGGCAACCAGGGCCAGTGCCGTCACCGCGCCCCCGCTGCTCGCGAACATGTCCACTGGGCCGGTACCGAGCGCGTCTACGACAGAATGCAGATCTTGGGCCTGAATGCCGGGATCGTGATCTAAGCGACCGTCCTTGCGGGTGCTGCGCCCTATTCCTCTCGGGTCGTAGGTGATCACGGTCCGGTCGGGGAGCAGGGAGGCTAGGGTGCGAAAGCCGGTCGCGTCCATGGGCTGTCCGACGAGGAAGAGTGGTCGCCGTCCGTCGGCCGTCGGCAGCTGGCCCCGAACGTCGAAGACGAGGTCGACTCCAAGAAGCTCGAGCGTCTGAGTGCGTGTGGTGGTCACCGGACGTGTCAGTCCTGCAACAGCGTACGCAGCTTGTCCAGCTGCTCGGACCAGCCCTGTTCGGCGCCGGACATCGCTTCAGGGGGTGGCAGCGGGTCGAAGTAGGACTGACGCATAGTCAGCGCCGTGCCACCCTCGTGAGGCTCAAAGGTCAGCTCAATCAGGGTCGCAAAGAGTTCGCCCTGTTCCTCGTTCACTGCCCGACCGCTCATCACGAGCCGTCTGGGGCGATCTATCTCGTAGTACTCGCCCGCCAGGTAGTGGGAGAATCGCGCATCTGCCTGGATGAACTCGGGCCACTCCATGGCTATCCGATAGTGGCCTCCGACGCGAAGGTCGACCTCCGCTGCGGGGCAGCGGAACCCCTTCGGCCACCACCAGCTCTTGATCTGCCCCGACTCGGTGAAGGCGTGGAAGACTCGCTCCGGCGGCGCCGCCAGCCACCGCTCCATGGTGAGCTGCTTGGTCGGGGTGACAGATCTCAGATCCACGGGAACGGGTTGCTCAGGCACGGGGGTCCTCCTTGGAGTTGCCTCTGGCGGTCTGGCTCGCGAGATGGATCTCAAGCCGATCGAGGCGGTCGGACCAGTCGGCATGGGTCTGGCGGAGCCAGTCATCGACCTCCAGCAGACCGTCCGGCCGCAGCCGGGCGGGGCGGCGCTGGCCGTCGCGAGCACGCTTGATGAGGCCAGCTCGCTCCAACACTTTGAGGTGCTTGGTGATGGCGGGCTGGCTCAGGGTGCAGGCATCGGCAAGTTCGACCACCCCAGCCTCACCCGCCGAGAGCCGGTCGAGAATCGCCCGACGCGTTGGGTCTGCGAGTGCCGCGAACGTGATGCTGAGAGGGTCCTGACGCAACATAGCCACTAGGTTATATAACCATGTGGGGTTAGTCAAGTTGGCGGCTGTCGGGCGACGCCGCGGCCAATCCGCCATCGGTGGCGCCGGTCAGTTCGGTGGACCGAAATGTGTGCCGCGGGTCCGACCCCGCGCGGTCGCGATCCGCCGCCAGGTGTGGGTTCTCAGCGCCGCAGCCGAGCCGCGATCAGCCCTCGGTCAGGGCGAGCAGCATCTGCCTGAACAGAGGCAGCCGGAGTTCCAGCGGGCCAAAGAATCGCCTATCCGCCTCCTCGACCGCCGATTGGCCCGGTCCGCTCGGGGGTCAGCGTCTGCGCTCGGGCCCGCCCATCTGTCGGGTTCGGCTCCCGCCGGATCAGACCCTTAGTGTCCAGGACCTGAAGGACCTGGGAGGTCATCATCGGGTCCGTGTGCGCGTGGTCGGAGAGCGCTCGCTGAGTGACCGGGGAGTCGCCCTGCAGCCACGCCAGCGACGCCAGCAACACGAACTGGACGTGGGTGAGGCTGAACGGCCTGAGAGCGGCCTGCTGGCACGCCTGCCACCTGTTGCTCGCGCGCCAGAGCATGAGCCCGGGACTGTCGTTGGCATCGGCGAACTCGCTCCCGAGAGAGCGGCTCACCGGAGGACCATCATCTCGCTCAGCACGGCGACATCTGACGGGTCGAGCGGGACGAGGCCGCGCCGGAGCTGATAGCCCCAGTTGGCAGCGGACGCCAGCTTGAGCCGTGACCTGACCGCCTCGAGGGGCAGAGCTCTGGCCGGCGCGTAGTCGACGCGGCGCCTGAAGGGCTTGAAGTCCCCTTCGTCCGCCTGCCAGATCAGGTCGTCGGCAACTAGGCCAAGGGCTGTGAACTCGCGCAACGGCAGAGCGTCGCCAAAGTGCTCGACCGGTGAGTAATAGACCAGCGTGTCCCCGGCTTTCATCCTGGCGAGTCCGGGCCTCCTGCCGTGCCCGATCTGAGCGATGCCGAGCTTCACCCCCTGCCGCACATGGGCGGCCGACGCAACTCCAAGCCAGCCGCTCATGCGTGCTCCGGAAATTGGACAAGACGATCCAGATCGGCCTGGGCAGAACAACGGAGGTTGGCGCCCATCATCCGCGTCCACGGGAGGGCCGGCGGCCCGTCCAACATGACCCGCAACCGAGGCGCCGCCCCCGCGCCAGCGCCTCGACCGCGTGCTGGAATACCAGTCGCGCGGCGGCCACGCGGCTTGTGTCCGTGTATTCCCGGGAGGGCGCGTGGTGCCGGATAACCAACTGCACCGAAGAGCAACCGTCTGTCTTCAGGCGGCCCCGGGCACCAACAGCGGGCGGCTCTTCGAGCCGCGCCCATTGCCTGCCAGGAGGCCAAGTCGGCCCGCTGGCGTGGCCCACGCAGCGGGCGAAGCGGTCGTCCAGCCGAGCATTGGACGTAGCTCTGCCATGGCCCACTTCAATCACGAAAATAGTTTGCACGAATGCTCATCGGACATCAAGCGGCCCAACCTAGGACCCGAGAGGCGCATCCCTCGGTGGGCGTACGCGCCGTGGGGCGGGAGGTCGCGGGCTGCGTTCGGGGTGGGCCGCAAAACGTCCCGGTGGTCCAGCCAACCGGGGACCGGGGCTGAGCGCTGGGTACGATGGAGTGGTGGGGATGGCCGCTTGGGCGCATCCCTGATTGAGGAGGATGTCCCCTATGGCAATGCTCTATCGACGGCTGGGCCGGTCCGGCCTCAAGGTGAGCGCCATCTCCTTCGGCTCCTGGGTCACGTTTGGCAACCAGATGGACGAGGACAGGGCCCTGGCCAGCATGTCAGCCGCCCGCGAGGCGGGCGTGAACTTCTTCGACAATGCCGAGGTGTATGCCGGAGGCGAGTCCGAGCGGATCATGGGGCGGGTTCTCGCCAGATCCGGATGGGAACGCCGGGACTTCGTGGTCTCGACCAAATTCTTCTGGGGCATCCACGAGGGCGTGAACGTCGAGAACACGCTCAACCGTAAGTACCTCCGGCAGGCCATCGAGGGGTCCTTGGAGCGGCTCCAGCTAGATTTCGTCGACCTCGCGTTCTGCCACCGGCCGGATCCTGAGACCCCTATCGAGGAGACCGTATGGGCGATGCACGACATGGTCAGCCAGGGGTACGCCCTGTATTGGGGAACCTCTGAATGGCCAGCCGAGGACATCCGCGCCGCCTATGAGATAGCTGAGCGCCACCACCTTCACAAGCCCGTGATGGAGCAGCCGCAATACAACCTCTTTCACCGCGATCGGGTGGAGGCCGAGTACTCCCGGCTGTACGAAGACTGGGGACTCGGTCTGACCACCTGGAGTCCGCTCGCCTCCGGTCTGCTGACCGGGAAGTACGTTGACGGTATACCCGACGGTAGCCGTGCCACCCTGCCCGGTTATGAGTGGCTCCGTGACGAACTGACGGACCCAGACAAGAACCAAGCCGTGGGACGCCTGATCCCACTGGCAGAGGAGCTCGGGTGTTCTGTGGCCCAGCTCGCGATCGCCTGGTGTCTTGCCAATCCCAGAGTGTCCACCGTGATCACGGGTGCCACCAGCGTGGCTCAGGTACGGGAGAACCTGGGAGCCCTGGAGGTTTTGCCAAGGCTCACGGCCCCTACCCTGGCTCGGATAGACGACCTGGTCGGGCGACCTTAGCGGCTGGGGTAGGTGCCGTCGCATGGCCGGTCGACCCCCGGTGGCCAGCCAGCTTGGAGGTCGGGACCCAGAATTCCCCGGCCATGTGGACAGCGCCCCTCCCAAATTGACCGTCGCAGAGGCCGCGTCCTTAGCCGCGCGGTGTTTCGGGCTGGAAGGAAGTCTCCGCCGACTGGGCGGTGAAAGAGATCAGAACTTTCTGGTCGAGGCAGGGCCCCGGGGTCGGTTCGTGCTCAAGGTCAGCTGCTCGCAGGACGGGCCCGAGGTCCTGGAGATGCAGGGGGCCGCCCTGAGGCACATCGGCCGACTCGACCCGCAGCTGCCGGTGATGAGGCCGCAGCTAACGGTGGACGGCGCGGAATGGGCGGACTGGGTCGCAGCGACGGGAGAGCATCATCTGGCGAGACTGTTTACCGCCAGCCCGGGCCGACACCTCAAGGTAGACGATTTCGACCGTGACTCACTGCGGGAATTGGGAATCGCCTGCGGGCGCCTGGACCTCGCTTTGCGGGGTTTCTTCCACCCCGCAGCGGGAAGGACTCTCTCCTGGGACCTGCGACGAGTCCCGGAGCTGCGCCCCCTACTCACCACGATCGAGGACCCGGGTCGGCGAGCGATGGTGCAAAGGGCACTGGACGAGTTCGAAGACGGCCCCAGCACTCAGCTGGGACGGCTCCGCGCCCAGGTGATCCACAACGATCTGTCGTTGAGCAATCTCCTCTTCGACGAAGACCGCCGACTGTCAGGGTTTCTGGACTTCGGTGACATGATCCACGCCCCTCTCATCATCGATTCCGTGGTCGCTGCGGAGGCGCTCCTGCAGCGCCGGGATGGGATGGCCGCACTGGCTTCGCTTGTCGCCGGGTACTCCACTCTGATCCCCCTGGAGGAGGACGAGATAGCGCTCCTTCCCGACCTGCTGCGCGCCAGGTGGGTCGCGCTGGTGCTCATCTCGCAATTTCGGATGCGGCGTTTCCCCGCCACCGCGAGGTACGTGGCGGGTTGGCAGGCCGGCGTGTGGGAGATGTTGGAGACGGTTGAGACCTTGGGCACCGAGCTCTGGAGGCACCGGGTGCGCCTGGCCGCGTCAGGCGCACCGCCGGACGTCGACTCGCAGGCCAACATCAGCGCCCTCGCCGACCGCAGGCAGCGGGTCTTCGGTCCCGCCCTCTCGCCGCTCTTCTACGCGAACCCGCTGCACCTGGTGCGAGGCAGCGGGGTGTGGCTGTTCGACTCCGCCGGCCGACGGTACCTCGATGCCTACAACAATGTCCCCATCGTCGGCCACTGCCATCCCCTGGTCCTGGGTGCCCAGGCCCGCCAGGCGGCCCTGCTGAACACCAACGTCCGCTACCTGAGCTTGCCCGCCCTGGACCTCGCCGAGCGATTGCTCGAGATGTTCCCAGCGGATTTGGACACGGTCATGTTCGCCACCTCGGGCAGCGAGGCCAATGATCTCGCCTGGCGGCTGGCCAACTCGTTCACCGGGGCCCAGGGCACGGTGGTCTCGACCAACGCCTACCACGGCTCCACCACGGTCACCGCGGCCTGCTCTCCGGAGGAATGGCGGGGCAGGCCGGCACCCGACCACGTGGCCCTTGTTCCCGCGCCCGACGGATATTTCGGCCCATCCAGAGCAGGAGAGCCGGGATGGTCGCTCTGGTACTCCTCCAAGGTGGACCAGGCGATAGCCGAGCTGGCATCTCGCGGCCACCGCCCCAGCGCCCTCCTTGTGGATACGGGGTGGAGCAGTGAGGGGATCCTGACGTCCCCTCCTCAGTACCTCCAGGACCTTCAGAGGCGCTGGAGATCGCGGGGCGGGCTCCTAATCGCCGATGAGGTCCAGATGGGGTTCGGCAGGTCGGGGGTGCGCATGTGGGGGTTCGAGCTGGCCGGAGTGGTACCCGACATAGTCACCTTGGGCAAGCCGATGGGGAATGGGGCGGCGATAGCGGCCGTGGTGACAAGGCGCGAGATCGTGGAGCGGTTCGCGGACCATGCGCGCTGGTTCAGCACATTTGGCGGCAACCCGGTGGCCTGTGCTGCCGCTCACGCCGTCCTCGACATCCTGGAGAGGGATCACCTGGTGAGCCACGCCGGGGAGGTTTCGCAGCGGATCGACACGGGCTTGTGGGACCTGTCCCGCCGACATCGATGCCTCGGAGACATCCGCCGAGCCGGCCTCCTGATAGGCGTGGAATTGGTGTCAGATCCCGCCACCAGGGCTCCCCTGGATGCTGGTCGGATCGTCGATGGGATGCGGGACAAGGGGATCCTCATCGGGTCGACCGGGCCGCGGCACAATGTGCTCAAGATCCGCCCCCCGCTCGTATTCCAGGAAGAGCATGCGGACATGCTCCTGGACGCTCTGGACCAGGTGCTCGCCGGCCGGGACTAGCGCCCTGGCCGGTGCCTTGTCCGGGTGAGTTTGGCCGGCCGACGGCAGGACAAAGCGCTCCGCCAGAAGGCTTGCCTGATCAGGGCCTCCACCGGAGGTCGCGCCAACTGGAAAGCGCATTGGCCTGCGCAAACTGCAGGCAACCCTCGAGCACCTCCGCCGCGATTCCGGGGCGATAGAAGTTGGCGGTGCCGACCTGAACGGCGTCGGCCCCGGCGACCAGGAACTCCAGTGCATCCTCAGCCGATCCGATCCCCCCGATTCCGACGATGGGAATGCCGAGCGCCCGGCGCAGGGCGGCCACCGCCGCCAGGGCCAGCGGCTTGATGGCGGGACCGCTCAGGCCCGCAGTCCCCAAGCCTGGCAAGACCGGAGCCCTCTGAGGCACCGCTATCTTCATCCCAACGTAGGTGTTGACAGCTGTCACACCGTCCGCGCCAGCCGCCTCCACCGCCCGGCCCACGGAGGTGATGTCGGTGACGTTGGGTGTCAACTTCACCAGAAGAGGCAGGTCGGTGGCGCCCCTCACCGCTTCCACGAGGCGCCCAGCCTGGGCGGGGTCGGTGCCGAAGTCCAGGCCGTGGCTGATGTTGGGGCAGGATATGTTGAGCTCCAGACCGGCGACCCCTTCGATCCCGGTCAGCCTTTGGCAGACCGCCACGTAGTCGGGGATGTCCGAACCGGCGACGTTGACGATCACCGGCACTGGCCACGAAGCCCACCGTTTCGCGTACTCCCCGGCGACCACCGCGACGCCCGGGTTCTGCAGCCCGATTGAGTTGAGCATCCCCGCCGTGGTCTCGGCGATGCGGGGAGGGTGATTCCCGCTGCGAGGCAGCAGGGTGGTCCCCTTGGTGTAGATGGCGCCCAGCCCGGAGATGGTTCCCATCCGCTCCGCCTCGAAGCCATAGCCAAAGGTCCCGGAGGCAACTCCTATGGGGTTGGGAAGCACGAGGCCTCGGCCCAGGTCCACCTGGCATTCCAGAGTCACGTCGCGGTCAGCCAAGGTGAGACGGTTGAAGCAGGAGTCGCGGCCAATCCAGCTCCCGGCCGTCCAGCACCGGGCCCTGGCGGCAGCAGAGGCCGAGCGGGCCCTCCGCAGGATCGCCAGAAGGCAGCCGCAGAGGGATCGCGCAGCCCAGGCACGTCCCGAAGCCGCACCCCATGGGCGCCTCGATGGAGACCTCGAGGCGCGGCCGCTCAACCCCCGGGCCGGTCTCCTCCCAGATTTCGACCAGCGCGGACAGCATGGCATTGGGGCCGCAGGCGTAAACCCTGTCAGCGCCCTTCATGAGGTCCAAGAGGCCGTCGGTCACCCGGCCCGCCTGCCCCCTCGACCCATCCTCCGTTCGGACCACCAGGGAACTGAGGCCACGGGGCAGCCGCTCTTCGGGGTAGAGCTCCAGCGCCCGGCGGGCCCCATTCACAAAGACCACCCTCTCGTCGCCTTGGAGCAGACGTGTCATCAGCAGCGGGAACGGCGCGGCTCCCAGCCCTCCCGCCACCACGACCGAGGTGCCCCGGGTCTCGGGCAGGGAGAAGCCGCGTCCCAGGGGGCCCAGCATCCGCAGCTGGTCGCCGGGGCGCAACCGGCTCAAGCGTCGGCTCCCCTGCCCGACGGCGGCCAGGTAGAACGACACCATCCCCGATCTGGGATCGGAGCGGCTGAAGGAGAATGGCCGTCGCAGGAGTGGAACCGGTCCCTCGTCAACCAGCAGCTGCGCGAACTGGCCCGGTTCCGCAAGGGATTGGATCCGGGGAGCCAGAACGAGAACCTCGAACAGGTTCTCCCCGAGTGAGTCGACGCCCAGGCAGGTAGCCACTTCCTCGACTGCCAGAGTGAGGTCACTCTCGCCCACCAGATCTGCGGCGGAGGGCTGGCTCGACGCGGTCACGGCACATCCGGCAGGCCGCCGCGGCGGTGCTCGCCTATCGTCCTGGTGGTGGGCAGCACCCCGCGGCGGGAGTTCTCCAGAGCGCGCACCAGGGCAGCCGCGGTGTCGAGGGAGGTCAGGCATGGTATGCCCCGTTGTACCGCCGCCTGGCGAATGCGAAATCCATCACGCACCGGGCGCCTTCCCGGCTGAGCCCCATCCGCGTGCGGTGCCTCGTCCGTCGCAACCCTGGAGATCGTGTTTATCACCAATCCCACATGGCCGCCGACGGTGACGTCCACCACGTCAGGATGCCCCTGATTCAACTTTCTGACCTCAGTGACCGACACTCCCGCCTGAGCCAGGGCGGCGGCGGTGCCTGTCGTCGCGTAGAGGCGGAAGCCAAGCTCCGCGAGCCGGGCCGCGACCGCCAGGCCCTCCGGCTTGTCCTGATCCGCGATGCTGACCAGAGCGCCCCCGTGCGTGGGCAGGGTCCCCAGAGCAGCCTCGAAGGCCTTCTCCAGAGCGGCCGGCAGGGATGTGTCCACCCCAATCACCTCCCCGGTGGAGCTCATCTCCGGACCCAGGACGGTGTCGACCAGCTCCAGCTTGCGGCTGGAGAACACGGGTGCCTTGACCGCGACCAGGGGTGGGGAGGGGCGCAGCCCGGGCTCAAGTCCCTGGGCCCGCAGGGGGTCGCCCAGCATGCAACCTACGGCGGCCTCCACCATCAGCACCCCGGTCACCTTGCTGAGGAACGGCACCGTCCGGCTGGAGCGGGGGTTGACCTCGATCACCAGCACCTGGCCCCGGTGGACCACGTATTGCACGTTGATAAGCCCGACTGTCCCTGTCCGCAGGGCCAGCTGGGTCGTGATTTCCGCGAGCTTGGAGATGACGTCGTCATGGAGGCGCTGGGGTGGGAAGACCGCCATCGAGTCTCCGGAGTGAACTCCGGCGCGCTCGACATGCTCCATGATCCCCGGGATCAGCACCTCCTGGCCGTCGCAGATGGCATCCACCTCCACCTCCAAGCCGAGGATGTACTTGTCGACCAGAACCTCCCCACCGGCATCCCCGGAGGCCGCCAGGGCGTCGGTCAGGTACGCGCGCAACTCCTGCTCGGAGTGGGTGACGTCCATGGCGCGACCGCCGAGCACGAATGAGGGACGCACCAGGACCGGGTAGCCCACCGCCTCCGCTATCGCGACCGCCCTGTCCGGATCCCTGGTGGTCGCGCCGGGCGGTCTGGCGACCCGGAGCTCCTCCAGCATCGCATCGAATTGGGCCCGGTCCTCGGCCAGCTCTATCGACTTGCTGGGGGATCCCAGCAGGGGGATCCCCGCCCGGTCCAGCTGAGCGGCGAGGTTGATCGCGGTCTGCCCCCCGAACTGGACCACGACGCCGGTCGGCAGCTCCTGGTTGCAGATCTCGAGGACCGCCTCCAGGTCCACCGGTTCGAAGTAGAGGCGGGAACTGCAATCGAAGTCGGTGGAGACCGTCTCCGGGTTGCTGTTGATCATCACCGCTTCCAGGCCATGCCGTCGCAGCGCGGAGGCGGCTTGCACTGAGCAGTAGTCGAACTCGATTCCCTGGGCGATCCGAATGGGGCCTGAGCCCAGCACCACGGCCGCTCCGGGCTTGGCCCGCTGCTCGTTCTCCACCTCGTAGCAGGAGTAGAAGTAGGGAGTCTCAGCGTCGAACTCCGCGGCGCAGGTGTCCACGCACTTGAACACGGAGCGCAGCCCATGGCGGCGGCGTAGCTCCGCCACCTCCTCCCAGCCTCCAAGCCCGCTGAGGGTCGCGATGTCCCGATCGCTGATGCCGGCGCGCTTGGCTCTCAGCAGCAGGTCGGGCGACGGCTCTGTGCCTGCGGCCGCCACCTCCCGTTCCAGCTCTGAGATCTCCTCCAGCCGGTCGCAGAACCACGCCGGGTACCCCGTTCTGGCCGAGACGGTCTTGGCTGGCATCCCCGCTCGCAACGCCTCCAGGACCGCCGGCAGGCGCAGGTCGGTGGGGACCTCCAGGCGGTCCTGGGCCAGTCTCAGAGCCGCCTCCGGCGGGTGTCCCTGCTCGAGGGAGCGCAGCGCCTTGTTCAGCGCTTCCAGGAAGTTGCGGCCGATGGCCATCGCCTCCCCGGTCGATTTCATCTGGGTGCCAAGCCGCCTGTCCCCATGGGGGAACTTGTCGAACGGCCAGCGGGGGATCTTGACCACGCAGTAGTCGAGACTCGGCTCGAAGGCGCTGCAGGTCTTGCCCGTCACCTGATTGGGGATCTCACTGAGAGGCAGTCCGAGGGCGATCTTGGCGGCGATCCTAGCGATGGGGTAGCCGGTGGCCTTGGAAGCCAGGGCCGAGGAGCGGCTGACTCGGGGGTTGACCTCGATGACGAAGTAGGAGAAGGAGTCCGGGGCCAGGGCAAACTGAACGTTGCAACCCCCCTCGATCCCCAGGGCCGAAATGATGCGCAGCGCCGCCGACCGCAGCTGCTGATGTTCCTTGTCGGTGAGGGTCTGGCTCGGCGCCACCACTATCGAGTCGCCGGTGTGTACCCCCATCGGGTCCAGGTTCTCCATGTTGCAGACGCAGATGCAGGTCCCCTGGCGGTCCCGCATCACCTCGTATTCCAGCTCCCTCCACCCCATCAGAGCCTGCTCAACCAGGACCTGGGTGATCGGGCTGGCCCGGAGCCCGGACGCGACCACCCGTTCGAGCTCCTCTTGAGAGGTTGCGATGCCGCCTCCGGTGCCCCCCAGGGTGAAGGCCGGCCGCACCACCAGGGGAAGGCCGACCTCCTCCGCGAAGGCGGTGGCCTCGGCCACGGAGTTGACCGTCCGGGATGGTGGCACCGGCTCCCCCAGCGCCACCATCCGGCGCTTGAACCGGTCCCGGTCTTCGGCGTCGCGGATGGCCTCCAGGGGCGTCCCCAGGATCCGCACGTCGTGCCGGTCCAGGACGCCCTTGTCCGCCAGCTCCACCGCCAGGTTGAGTGCGGTCTGGCCGCCGAGTCCGGCCAGGATGCTGTCGGGGCGCTCGCGGGCGATGATTCGCTCCACCGATTCCACGGTGAGGGGCTCAAGGTACACCCGGTCGGCGGTCTCCTCGTCTGTCATTATCGTCGCCGGATTGCTGTTTACCAGCACCACCTCGACCCCCTCCTCGCGCAGAGAGCGGCAGGCCTGGGTGCCGGCGTAGTCGAACTCGGCCGCCTGGCCGATGACGATGGGACCGCTCCCCAGGACCAGGACCTTGCGCGGGGTCGGACCCGATGGCGGCCGCTCGGTCAAGACACCTGGCCGCATCGCAGGCCGTCGGCACAGTCCCAAAAACTGGTCGAACAGGACCTGCCGGTCCTGCGGCCCGGGGCTTCCCTCCGGGTGGTACTGGACGGAGATCACGGGCAGGGAGGGATGGCGCAAGCCCTCGACGGAGCCGTCATTGAGGTTGCGCTCGGACACGAACCACCCGCAATCCCGCGGGATGCTGGCCTCGTCGACCTGGAACTCGTGATTCTGCGGGGTCACGAACACCAGGCCCGAGTCCAGCTCCCGGACCGGGTGGTTGCCGCCATGGTGACCGAAGGGAAGTCGGCTCGTGGTGGCGCCTATGGCCCGCCCCACCAGCTGGTGCCCGAGGCAGATAGCCAGCACGGGGTACCGGGCCAACACCGCCCTGGTCAGCTCGACCTCCGCCGGGAGCCGCGCAGGGTCGCCGGGCCCGTTGCTGAGCACCACCCCATCGGGGCGCAGCCTCTCCAGGTCGGAGAGGCTGCTGTTGTGGGGCAGGAGCCAGACCTCGCACCCACGGCTGACCAGGGACCGCAGGGTGTTCCGCTTCACCCCGAAGTCGATCACCGCGATCTTGAGTCCCTGGCCCGGTCGGTGCCCACTCCCGCCCGCCATGGCCGCCGTGCGCCGCAGGGCCGGGTGCAGGGGAGAGTCGACCAGGGAGATGGAGCGGCAGGAGACCTCTGCCACCAAGTCCTGCTCGGAGACCGATGGCGCCTGCCTCGCCACCTCCACGAGCTCCTCCGCGCTCGCCACACTGAGAGGGGCCAGCGCGCCGCGCAGGCTCCCGCGGTCCCTCAGGTGCCGGGTCAGCGCCCTGGTGTCCACGCCCTGGATCCCAGGCAGGTTCTGCTGGTTCAGCCACTCGCGCAGGGTGAGTTCGGCCTGCCAGTGGGGCGAGCTTCGGCTGGCGACGGAGACGATCACGCCCCTGGCCCAGGCCCGATGCGACTCCATGTCCACCTCGGCAGCCCCCACGTTGCCGATGAGGGGTTGGGTGAAGGTAAGAAACTGCCCGGCGTAGGAGGGATCGGTCAGCACCTCCTGGTAGCCGGTCATGCAGGTGTTGAACACGACCTCGCCGACTGTGGGCTGGTCGAGGCCAGCCTCTCCTATCCAGGTTCCGAAGAAGTGGGCTCCGGATTCAAGGGCGATGGCTGCGGGGGTGCGTCTGGGCTCACTCATCTCCAACCTCCTGGGCAACCAGCGGGCTCAGGTAGACCGCCCGGCCCCTGGAAAAGGTGGCAAGAACCCGGCCGGGCAGCTCCTCGCGCCAGAACGGGGTGTTGCTCCCAACCGACAGCCAGTTGTCCTGGGTTGGCGCCCAGCGCGCGTCCAGGTCGATCAGGGTGAGATGCGCTGGTTGTCCCTCGGCGATGCCGCTGTGGGGCAGGGCCGCTCCCCGCTCGCGCAGGACGCCCGCAGGGCCTGATGTGAGCGCCGCCACCAGACGAGGCAGGCTCTCCGAGAACGCACCGGCGCTTTGGGCCACGGACAGCACAACCGATACCGCGGACTGCACCCCGCTGAATCCGGCTGGCCGTCGTTGCAGCCGGTCGGATGGAATCTCGTGGGGCGCATGGTCGCTCGCGACCGCATCGATGGTGCCGTCCAGCAGGGCCACCCAAAGGGCTCGCCGGTCGGCAGCTGTCCTAAGTGGCGGGTTGCAGGTCAGGGGGCGGTCGGGCTGGTCGGGATCGCGCAGGAAGCCGTCCAGGGCCAGATGGTGCGGCGTCACCTCCGCGGTCACCCGAAGCCCCTCCGCCTTGGCCCTGCGCACCATGTCTGCGGAGTTCGCCGTCGTCAGATGTTGCAGGTGGAGAGCGCAGGATCCCGAGCGCCTGACGGCGTCCAGCCCCGTCCTGACCGCCTCCTCTTCCGCCTCCGGCGGGCGGAGGGTCCAGGCGGTCGGGTCGCTGCCTGCCCACTCGTTGGCCATGGCCAGAACCCGCTCGTCCTCAGGGTGGATGGCGAGCACCACCTTGAGGCGGTCGGCTTCCTCCAGGAGCTCGGTCAGCCGGGCAGCGTCGAAGCCGTTGCGGCCGTCATCGGAGAGCCCGCTGGCGCCGGCCCGCACCAGCGCCTCCGCCGGTGTCGCCTCCTGGCCCCTCAGGCCCTGGGTGCAGGCGGCGAACTGCAGCACCGGGATCCGGCCCAGGCTGCGGTTCTTGGCCAGAACCTGGCGCAGCTGGGCGACGGTGTCGACCGGCGGTTGCAGGTTGGCCATCGCGCAGATGGCCCCGAAACCGCCCGCCGCCGCCGCCCCGGTGGCGTTGGCGACACGCTCCTTCCAGGGTTGCCCCGGCTCTCGCAGGTGGCAGTGGACGTCCAAGAACGCGGGCGCAACCAGCCCCCGGGGCAGTTCCAGCACGGCCGCCCCCGGGGGCGCCGTGAGGGCGCTCCCGACCTCTCGAACGCTTCCGTCGGCGATCCGGATATCGCATGAATCCAGGTCCAGCTGCTGGAAGGGATCGATGAGGCGGACGCCCCGCACGAGCATCTCCCTCAAAGCCTCTCCCGCTCGGATTGGAGCTGCAGCCGGATGGCATCCTCGCCATCACAGGCGAGCACATGCACCGACACCCGCTGCTCCGCCGAAGTGGGCATGTTCTTGCCCACGTAGGTGGCCCGCAGCGGCAGCTCGCGGTGGCCGCGGTCAACCATCACCAGGAGCTCGACCGAGCGCGGCCGTCCCAACTGCGCCAGGGCGGCCAGGGCCGCCCTGGCGGTGCGGCCGTGATAGAGGACGTCGTCGATCAGGATGACGTCCCGACCGTCCACCGCTGACCGGTCGGCCCATGGCAGGGGCAGCTCCGCCACCCCCTGCCAACTGGCCCGTCGGCCGTCATCGCGGAACGGGCCGACGTCGAGGGCCACGGCCGTCCATTCGGCCGAGCACTGCTCTTCGACGAGTTGGCGAAGGCGCTGGGCCAGGTACACCCCCCTGGTGACGATCCCGCAGAGGCAGATTTCACCGCCACCAGGATGGGCCTCCTGGAGCTCGCGCGCCAGACGCCAGAGGATCCTCTGCACCTCCGGCGCCCCCCACTCGGTCCTTGCCGCGGCCTTCGTGCCCTGCTCCTCAGTCATCTGGCAAGGACCGCTGCGAGCAGCGCCATCCGGACCGGCACGCCGTTGCGGGCCTGCCGGAAGTACGCGGCCCGGGGGTCGCTGTCCACGGCGGGGTCGATCTCTCCCACCCGTGGCAGGGGGTGCATGAGGACGGCGTCTGCGGGCAGCCCGGCCATCACGTCGAGGCCGATCCTGAAGCGCTGCCGATCCTGGTCGGCCTGGGGAAGGGGCTCGGCCATCCGCTCCAACTGGATGCGCGTCTGGTAGACCACATCGGCATCCGCGACGGCTGCGGTGAGGTCGTCCCTCTCCTCCACGACGGCTCCCAAGTGCCGCAGCCGATCCACCATCTCTCGGCCCATGCGCAGCCGCTCCGGCGCCACCAGGGTCAGCCTCTGCCCCGGGTAGGAGGCCAGCAGCTGGGCCAGGGAATGCACGGTCCGGCCGTTGGCCAGGTCGCCCACCAGCACCACGTGGAGGCGGTCCAGGCGCCCGATCTCGCGGGCTATGGTGTACAGGTCCAGAAGGGCCTGGGTGGGGTGCTCGCCCTTCCCGTCGCCGGCGTTGATCACGGGCACGTCGGCCACGGCCGAGGCGCGGGACGCCGCCCCCTCCTCGGGGTGGCGCAGAACGATGCAGTCGGCGTAGCCGCTCACGATCCGCACCGTGTCCTCCAGGGTCTCCCCTTTGATCGCGGAGGAGAAGTCGCGTGCATTCTCGGTGCTGATCACCTGACCGCCCAGGCGCAGCATGGCGCTCTCGAAGCTAAGCCTGGTCCTAGTGCTGGGCTCGTAGAACAGGGTCGCCATCACCTGACCCATCAGATCGAAGCGGGCGGGCCCTGTCATGCTCGTCTCCATCTCCACGGCGGTGGCGAAGAGATCCGAGATCGCGGCAGGGGAGAATTGCCCGGCGCTGAGGACGTGTCTCAGCCGCGCGCTGCTCACGGCTTCGGGTTCGGTCATCTGCCTCCCAACCTTTGACCGGGCAGGACCGCAAGTCAGCCAGGGCGCAACGTACGCCCCGCTCCTTGTCGGCCTCGCCGGACCGTCTTGAAGGATGTGCGGCAACAGTATATGGGCCAGGGGTGAGGGCGGCCGCGCTCACCCCTGGCAGCCGCCCCCAGCCCAAACTTGTTGACAAGTGAGGGGGGCTGCGCTAGGTTGCTTGCTGGTGCAAGCAACTGTTCTCAAAAGGTGGGCTGAGTGACCATCGTCTCGCTACCCGCTTCCGCGTTCCCACCACTGGCATTGGGATTCTTCGGCCTGGCGACGGGATACCTCATCTACGGCCCGCAGGAGCTCTTTGGATTTCCCAAGCGGGACCCTCAGGTCAACCTGGCGACCGGCGTCTGGGGCATCTGGATGCCCGGCTTCCTGCAGTTCCTGACCGGAACCTACCTGTTCGCCGGGCTGACCCTGTTCCACACCTTCACCGCCGGGCCGCTCTACATGGCGGCTCTCGCGTTCACCGCCTACGGCGTTCACTGGTTCGCCATCGGCTACAACCGCGCTCGCGGCGCGGACCCCAGGCCCAACGGCTTCATGGCCGTCTCCTTCTCTTTCATCTCCCTCCTCGGCCTGATCGTCTTCTACCACGCAGGGGACTGGCCGGTGGGCACACTATTCGTCGGCCTGTTGCTGGTCTACCTATCGGACATCGCCGCCACGTTCAAGATCGGAGGCGAGATGGGGGAGCGGGCTCTCGGTCTGTTCCACCTCCTGACCGGCCTGTGGTTGATCTACCTCATGTACGCAGCCACCTTGAACTTCGCTCTCGGGTTTCACCTGGCCCTCTGAGGCGCGCGGTAACGCCGCCGGCGCTGATGCGCTCTCCGGCAGGCCCGCCCCGGTCTGCCGGAGAGGTCCCGGGGTGGCGCCGCCTCCCGCCGTTTCCCGGGTATTGGGGCCAGGTGGCCGAGACCGGCTAGTCTTGGCCTGAGTCATTGGGGCTCTGCCGGACGATTTCTGGAGGTGATGCGAGATGACGGGGGCGACGAGGCCGGTCGGCCTGGGCCTGGCGGCTCGCGGGCAGGTCACCTCCGCTGTGGCATTTGCCCGCCAGGCCGCCGAGAATGGCCTTGACTCGGTCTGGTTCCACGAGAGCTACTTCGAGCGGGACGCTGTCACCTACGCGTCCGCGGTTGCCAGCACCGTGGGCGACATCCGCATCGGCCTTGGAGCTCTCAACCCCAACACGCGCCACCCGGTGCTGACCGCCATGACCGTGAGCGCCCTGGACCAGATGGCGCCCGGCCGGATGGTGCTGGCGCTGGGAACGGCCCTTCCCCTGAGGCTGGCGCAGCTTGGAATCCCCTACCAGCCGGCCCAAGCCATCGAGAAGGTGGAGCGGGCGATGGACGACATGGCGGCGCTCTGGCGCGGGGACCGTCTCCCGACGGCCCCAGGCCTTCCAGACATCGAGCCGATGTTCCCACCCCTGCACCCCGTCCCCCTGTGGGTCGCGGGCTATAGGCCGGCGTTCCACGAGCTGGCCGGCCGGCGGGCGGACGGCTTCCTGGCCCGGCCGGCGGAGTCCATCGCGGCCCTGCGGGCTGGGGTCGACAGGATCGGCCAGGCGCTCGCGGCCGCCGGCCGAGCCCAGGGGGCTGTCGAGATCGGAGGGTACCTGCTGGCCCTGTCGGATCGCAGCCGGCGCCTGGCCCTGGACAGGGCCAAGCGCGAGCCCTTTGTCATCTACATGCTGTCGGTGCAGTCGGACAGCGCCCTGCGTCATGCCGGCTTTGACCCAGCGATTCGACAGCCTGTCTTCGCCGCCTGGAAGAGTGAGGACTACCACCGGGCGGCTCAGCTCATTCCCGACGACCTGGTGGACGCCTTCCTGCTGTGCGGCACCCCCGAGGAGATCGCGGAGGGCACCGAGTCCTACCACCGGGCCGGTATGACCCTTCCAATCCTGCAGCCGGTGCTGCAGGAAGACGACCAGGTGCAGGCGCTGGTCGCAGCGGCAAGGCTCTATTCCGAGCTGCGCCACTCCCAGAGGGTGCGTCAGGAGTCGCCGGCGGCGCAGCCCCGGGGAGGCGTTGACCTGGGCCGCCGGGCGAGAGGTTGGCTTGAGATCACCCGGCCCTTCAGCCTCACCGCCGCGGCCATACCCGTGGCCGCCGCGGGAGCACTCGCCCTGGCGCAGCACCTGATGATCTGGCCGCTGTTCCTGGCCGCCTTCTGCGGCGGAGTCCTGCTTCAGATCGGCACCAACGTCATCAACGAGATTTACGACGTGCGCAAGGGGGTGGACTCGATCACCTCGCCGCGGGCGAGCCTCGCCCTGGTCACCGGCCGAGTCAGGGAGCGGGCCGCGTTCTGGCTCGCCGGGTCGGCTTTCGCGGCGGCGACCGCCATCGGGGTGGGACTGATCGTGTTCCGGGGCTGGGAACTGCTCCTGCTGGGCCTGATAGGCCTAGTTGGCGGGTGGGGTTACACCGCTCCCCCCCTCCAGTACAAGTACCGGGCGGTGGGCCTGCCCCTGGTCTTCTGTCTCATGGGTCCCCTCATGGTGTTGGGAGGATACTTCGCCATCACCGGCAGGTGGTCGGTGACGGCGGCGGTGGTGAGCATCCCGATCGGGCTCCTGGTCACCGCAATCCTGCACGGAAATGAGTGGCGGGACATCGGCGAGGACGCCAGGGCCGGGATCAGCACCATCTCCATCCTGACCGGCAGAAGAACAGCGCATGCACTTTACGTGCTGCTGCTGGTCGGAGCCTACATGGCTCTGGCCCTGGGGGTGGCGGTGGGCGCGATCCCGAGCTTGAGCCTCTTTGCCGTCCTCTCCCTGCCCCTCTTCGTAAGGGCCCTGCGCGCCTCCGAACTCGGCTCCGCCGGCCAGCAGCGTGCCATCGCCATGATTGACGTCCAGACCGCTCAGCTGCACATGACGTTCGGGGTGCTGCTGGTTGTCGGCCTGGCTCTGACCGCCATCTGGAAACCGGGAGCCTGACCTATGAGCCAAGAAGATCGTCAGTCGGGCCTGCTCCTCGTGGGATTGGGCGCCGGCATCGCCTACGCCGCCTTCGCTGCCACTTTTAGAGGGCCGAGGAGGCGCTTCTGGCAGCGGATGACCAAGACAGGTGTCACCCTGGGCGCGCTCGCGGTGGTGGGGGAGCCGCAGGTCTTGCGCACGCGACCCCGGGCGGGTCACGTCGTGGCCGGGGGCCTGATCGCCTCCGGCCTCTACCTGGTGTTCGCCGTCGGCGATCGGGCGGCCCGGCGCGTCATGCCCCGCGGCTCCGAGAACATCGGAGACATCTACGCCTTGAGGCGCCTTCGCCCCGCGAGCGAGCTCGCCCTTCGGCTGGGAATCGCGATCGCCCCTGCCGAGGAGCTCTTCTGGCGGGGCCTCATGCAGCGGCGTCTGACCCGGCGGTTCGGGCCGGTCGGTGGCGCCGCCGCCTCCACGGCCCTGTACGGCGGGGCCCATCTCATAACCGGCAACCCAACTCTGGTCGGCGCGGCTTCGATGGCGGGCGCGGCCTGGTCCGCGCTGGCGGCGCTGGACGTGCCCATGCCCGCCCTGATAATCAGCCACATCATCTGGGACATTTGGATATTCCTGGTGCAGCCGACCGAGGCCCCGCCCCGGGTCTCATGACCCCGGCCATCCGGGCCGGTCAGCCCTGCTGCCCGTCCGCGCGGGCCAGTTCCAGGTAGGCGTGGCGCTCTGAATCCCTGACCGGGCTCGCCGTGGTGATCCGGACTCTGAGGTAGAGGTCCCCACCATGACCATCAGGACGCAGGGCAGGGATGCCCTTGCCCGCCACCCGCAGCATCCGCCCGGATGGGCAGTTGGGGGGGATCGTCACCTCGATCCTTCCCGTGGGAACCCTCGCCTCGAGCCGTCCGCCGAGAGCCGCCCTATAGTCGCGGACGGGAAGCACAACATGCACATCCCTCCCCTTCACTTCGACTCCGGGATCAAGCTTCAAATGCACCTTGAGGTAGAGGTCGCCCCTGGGTCCCGAGTTCGCCCCAGCCGCGCCCTCTCCTGTGATCCTGACCCTAGACCCCTCGGTGACCCCCTTGGGGATGGTCACCCGTAGGCTGCGTTGGCGCGACTGGCGCCCGCTTCCCTGGCAGGTGGGGCAGGTCTTCAGCTCCACCTTGACGGCCGTTCCCCCGCCGGAGGCTGGCTCTGAGACCCGGCCTGTTCCATGGCAGGTCGAGCAGGGCTCTGAGGTGGAAACCTGCAGGTTGCGGTCGCTCCCTGAGAGCGCTTCCTCCAGCGTCACATCCGCTGTGTACTCGCTGTCCTGGCCGCGCCGAGGGGACTGTTGCTCGCGGCGCAGGCGTTCCAGCTCGAGGTCAACCAGGGGGTCGGGCTCGCTGCCATGGCTGCCGAAGAAGGTCTCAAAGAAGTCGCTGAACCCCGAGAACCGGGCACCCGCGCCGCCGGACGTCGAGCGAGCCTGCTGGCGCTGCTGCTGACGGGGCTGACCCGCTCTCTCCAACTGCTCCCAGTCGGCGCCAAGTCTGTCGTACTTGGCTCGCTTGTCGGGGTCCTTGAGCACTTCGTAAGCTTCGTTTACGCGCTTGAAGCGCTCGGTTGCCTTGGGATCCTTGTTGACGTCGGGGTGCAGCTCGCGCGCCAGCTTTCGATAGCTGGCCTTGATCTCCTTCTCGCCGGCGCTTCGAGAGACCCCCAGGGTGGCGTAGTAGTCGCGGTACTCCACACCCCCAAGGTACCGCCTCGGGGGCCGGTCGAAACGGGGTCAGGGCGCGAACGGCCCCTCCAGGGTGGCCCTGAGATCCAACGCGAAGCGCTCCAGATGGGGGAGCAGGTTGCCCTCGTCGTCGAGCAACCGACTGCGTACGATCAGCCGGGCCAGCTCTCCACCCGGTCGTGGAGACCTGCGGACCACGACCCCCGCCTCGTCCGGCCGCGGCCCCTCGAGGGCAAGCCGGCCCAACCACTGGAATTCCCCTTGATGGGTGAACCTCCCACGGCCACTGCCGCGCCCGCCACCCACCGGGTCCGGTTGCCGACAGTAGATGATGAGCTGTGACCAGTGGCAGTCCAGTTCAGTCGTCGCGGCCTCACCTATCCCAAAGCAGGCCAGGTGGAGATCAAGCAACGATGGGAGGCCGAGATCCCGTGCCGTGAGACTCCAGAGCGGAACGCTGGCGACCATGCGAGGGTTGACCTCGATGCACCAGCACCGGCCGTCTCGACCGACTACGAGATCGACCCCGAACACCCCGCGGTGGCCCTCGGTCCTGACCCACCCACCCACCTCCTGCGCCGTGCTGATGACCTCCTCGCGATGGGGCACCGGGCTGCCGAAGTCGTTGCCACAGGAGCCCATGGGATGGGGGGTCAGCACGGGTATGCCCGTCAGCTGCAGACATGGGGTCCCGACGACCACGCGGTCATCCAGGGCGACCCCGGTCACCGTGACCGGGATGCCCTCGACCAGCTGGGAGATCCGGCAGGGGTGTCCCGCGAACCGGGCGACGAGCTCGGCCAGCCTCTCCTTCGAACCGACAAGGTGGGTCTGAGCTCCGGAAAAGCCGTGGGCGAGCTGGAACACCAGAGGGAATCCGAGCGCGGAAGCCCGGGCAATAAGCTCCACCCCGGCGCGCCCGGAGGCGAACGGCGGAACCGGCAGGCCCGCCAGCTGGGCAGCGCCGCTGAAGAGTGCCTTGTTCTCCAGGCGGCGGGCGACGATCGTGGGGCTGTTGGCCAGGGGCACCCCCAGCTCTTTCGCCGCTCGCTCAACCTCGACCGACGACTTCCAAACCAGCATCCCAAGACCGGACTCCCGCAGCAGCCGACTGACGGCAGGGGTCGTCACCAGCGCTCGGCTCGAGCGCTCCGCGCCCGCGACCTCGGTGATCCGGCCCTCGTCCGATTCGAGCTGGCAGCCGTCATGGCAGGCAATCAGCAACGAGCTGGCCATCGCCGGGAGCGCCTCCGGGCCCACAAAGACCGCCTTAGGAGAGGGTCTCAACTCGCTCCAGGGACGAAATCCGCATGGCGCAGCACCTGATCCAGGGCGGCCGTCGTCTCTACGAGTGGGAGCAGTGGCGGCAGCCGGGCGTAGGGAGTCGTGTCCAACTGGTCGGCCGCCCCGGTCAGCAGCACCACCGCTGGCCCCGAAGTGCCGGAGATCCTCCCCCAGCGGCTGGCCGCCACCAGCGCGGCCAACCCCTCCCACGACGTCCCGGGCCTAAGGTCTCGGGTGAGCCGGCGCATCTCATCGAGCTCGGCTCTCGTCACCCGCCATCCGCGCCCGCCGCTCTCCCTGACGGCTCTGCGAACGGCCGGGGCCAGTCGGCTGCGGCTGGTGCCGAGGTCTCCCACTCCGGTTGCTGGTGGGGACTCACCGGGTGGGTACCAGGGTCTGGTGATCTCCCCGCCCGGCCAGCCTTCGACCACATGCAGCTGAGGCTCGGGCCCCCCCAGGCATCGCGCGCCCTGGTGGAGGCCCAGGGCGGTGGCCCCACTGTTGGAAAAGGTGAAGACGCTGGCCCAGGCTCCAGCCCGGTGGAGCTCGGCCGCAATCCCGCGATAGGCGGCCGGGCCGAGCGGGTTGGTCGACGTTCTGAGGTCGGCCAGACCCCAGGCTCCGACCCCGTGGTGCAGCAGGTCCACCGGCCGCGGCGTCGCGACCACCAGCTGCCCGAGGCGCAGCAGGGCATCGACCTTGACCCTCGGAGTTCGGGGCGAGATGAGACAGAGCAACCTGATCCCGGCCGCTCGGCAGTAGGCGGAGGCGGCGACCGCAGCGTTGCCGGAGGACGAGATGACGGCTTGGCGGATCCCCTGCGCGAGGAGTTGGGAGACCATCAGGCCAAGGCTGCGGGCCTTGTGGGATCCGGTGGGGGAGAGGTCCTCCCGCTTCAGGGCCAACCCTGGCAGCCGAAGCCTGGCCCCGAGGGGTCCCGCGTCCTGCAGAGGAGTCTCGCCCTCACCCAGAGTGACCCGGCACGCTCTCGGTAAACTCACCCCGAACAGGTCGGCATTGGTCCATTGGCCCTGGTTTGCGGTGGCCGGCTCACCGGTCATCGGAGGAGGAGTTCCTTGTCAGTTTCTGCAGCCTCCGCGGAGGCGTGTCCCGACTGTGGCGCCCAACTTGACCTCACCGATGTCGGAGCGGTCGGAGACTTGGTCGACTGCCCCAATTGCGGCGCCGTGTTCGAACTGGTGGCGCTCCAGCCCTTCACCCTCGCGCCCTTTGTTGACGAGGAGAAGTAGAGAGGCGGCGGACCACGCTGCGAAAGCCACCCCCAGCGTAGTGAGCGCTGAAGAAGCCTGGGCAGGCCGGCGAGAGGAGGATGGCGTCCCCTGGCTCAGCAATCTCCCGGGCGCGGGAGACGGCTTCTAGAAGGGTCGGGCGGCTGGTGGTGCGGCCTTCCATGCCCAGGGCCTGCAGAGCCTCGGCCAGGCGGTCGGAACCCTCGCCTGGCAGGAGGATGACGTGTCGAGCGGAGTTCCCCACCTCATTGGCCAGCTGATCAAAGGGGATGCCCTTGTCTTGGCCCCCGCAGATGAGCACGACCGGGCGAGCCAGAGTTCGCATCGCGGCGATGGTGGACTGGGGCGTCGTGCTGGAGAGGTCGTCGTAGTAGTCGACCCCCAGCTCCTGCCAGACCAGCTGAATCCGGTGCGCGAGGGTCCCGAATTGGCAGATGCCCGCTCCGACCGCAACCTCCATACCGGACGGGAAATCGTGCAGAGCGGAACACAGGGTTACGGCCGCGAGCGCGTTCTGGTGGTTATGGTCGCCGCGGAGGCGCAGGTCGGCCAGCTCCAGCACCTTCCGTTCACGGCCCCGCCTTCGTAGCACGAGGGAGCCCGAGTCGAGGTAGGCCCCATCCAGGCCACCAAGCCCTTCCGCCGAGCGGCTGAACCTCAGCTCCTGCGTGCCCATGGGCACTGGGCCCGTGCCCATGCTGATCGGGTCGTCCGCGTTGCGGACGGCCACGCGGCAGCCGGGAAGGTCGAAGATCTTGCGCTTGGTGCGGACGTAGCCCTCCATGCCTCCGTGCTCGTCGAGGTGGTTTGGGGTGATGTTGGTCAGACCGGCGATGCCCGGCGCGGTGCTCATCTGCAGCAACTGGCGGTTGGAGATCTCCAGGACCAGGCAACCACTCCCGCTGCGGTCCTCGGCAACCTGTTCCAGCGCCTGCTGGTTGTGGCGGTCGTTGCCGCCCAGCCACACGTGTTCGAACGTGGCGGTGCGGCGCAGCCCGGCCGCCACCAGGGAAGAGGTGGTTGACTTGCCATGGCTCCCCGTCACCCCGATCACCGGACAGTTGGCCAAGTCCAGGTACGCCTGGGTCAGGGAGTAGGAGGGAGCACCTGATTCGAGCAGGCGTCGGACGGGCAGGTTGGCCGGGTTTAGGAACCAGGCCTGGCTCGGGATTATGAGGGTCGAGTCCTCGATCCCATGCAGGTAGCGGTCGCCCAGCATGAGCTCCCGGACCCCGCTGCAGATGGCCTCGAGGCGGCGCCTCGACGCTTCTGCCGGCTCGCCAGCATGGGCCAGCCTGTCCGCTCGTTCCAGGGCCGCCAGGTCGGGCTGCTGATCATGCCCGACGACCTTGGTGAAGCCTGCTCGAAGCAGGTATCTGGCCATCTCACCGCCTTCGACACCCGCGATCCCAACAACGTCCACTCTCTGGTCGCGGCGCTCCAGCAGGATCGGTGGCACCCTGAGCGAGGATCTGTTCGACCCGGGTGGGGGAGATGTCGTCATCCGCCAAGGTTACCGGGAAGTGCTTGTGTCTCCCGCGAGCCGCCTGAGGCCGAGGACCCGGTAGCGCCCCTCGAATTCCACCATCGACTCGCGTCGGACCGTGTGGGTCTCGCTGCAGGCGTGAACCACCTCGGTCGCGGACACGGCCAGGGCGACGTGGCTGGCCGCCCGCGGACCGCGGCTGACGGCCGCCACCAGATCTCCCCGTCGCATCTCGCTGCGGGGAATGCGGGAGCCAACTAGGCGCTGGCGCCTGCTGTTCTTGGGCAGCAGCACTCCCCGCTGCAGAAAGGCTCGCCAGATCAGCCCGGAGCAGTCAAAGCCCTCCCAGCCCGTGCCGCCCCACACATAGGGCCTGCCCAGCTGAGTCAGGGCGAAGTCGACGACCTCCTGAGAGCTCCAGGTGAGCCCGGGCTCGTCGGCACGCCGGAGCAGAGGGGTATCCGCGGCCGCTGAGGCATGGGCCTCGCGGCTGCCCGCATCGCGGTCGACCCAACCTATGGCTTCCCCCGGAGCCCTGACCAGCAGGCTGGCGCCCCTGAACGCCACCACCTCCGCCGGGGGGTCTCCCGGTAGCAGCTGGGTGGTGCGCTCCGGCTGCCCGCCCCCGAGATCGAGGCGCGGCCGCCGCCAGATCTCCAGTGGGCCAGCTCCGGGCACAACCCTGATCCTGGGCCGCCTCTCCGAGAGAGTCAGCAGCCGCACCTCGGCTGTGGGCCGGTGGCGCCGCACGATCTCCCGAACCTGATCCGCCTGATCCGGGATCGCCACAAAGCCCATGACCAGGTGGCGGCTGACCGTCAGTCCCACCATCGCCGCCCCGTAG
>DAHWNZ010000032.1:0-29555 GCA_027339635.1 Candidatus Dormiibacterota bacterium | reverse complement strand
CCTGTTGCGCGATCGAGATGATCGCCACCACCATGGCCAGATACGACTTGGCGCGGTTCGGCGCCGAGGTCTTTCGCGCCTCTCCGCGGCAGGCCGATCTCATGATCGTCGCGGGAAGGGTCTCGCAGAAGATGGGCCCCGTCTTGAAGCAGGTCTACGACCAGATGCCGGATCCGAAGTGGGTGATCTCCATGGGAGCATGCGCCTCCTGCGGGGGGATCTTCAACAACTATGCCATCATCCAGGGGGTGGACAAAGTGGTGCCCGTTGACGTCTACATACCCGGGTGCCCCCCTCGACCGGAGGGCCTTCTCGATGCGGTAATCAAGCTGCAAAAGAAGATCGCTGCCACGCCGGTGGCCAGTCTCAGGGAGTAGTCGTGCCACAGTCGCGGCGACCAACGTCCGGTCCGCCTTCTGCTCAGCCTGCGATCGAGGGTGAGCGTGCCCTGGTGGTGATAAGAGAGCTCGTCGACCCCGCCCAACTCGACGTATCCGTCGAGCATGGGCAGGTGACCGCCAGAATTCCGATGGACAGACTGGTCGACGTCGCGGTGGCGCTCCGCGATGACCCGCGGGGGGCCTACGAGATGCCGGTCACCATGACCTGCGTCGACTGGCCCGAGCGCGACCCCCGATTTCAGGTGGAGTACCTGCTGCGGTCCCTGGTTCACAACGACCTAATAACGCTGGTGGTCGGCGCCTCCGAACTCGACGAGGTGCCCTCGCTAGCAGCCGTGTTCCCCGGCATGGAGTGGCACGAGCGGGAGTGCTACGACCTCTTTGGGCTGAGGATCGTCAACCACCCCAACCTCACCAGGATTCTCCTCCCGGATGATTGGGAGGGCCACCCCCTTCGGAAGGACTACGTGTCCTTCGGTGAGCCGGTCGCGTTCACGCACAACTTGGAGTGGGCTCTCTCTCCGCAGGATAGGCCCGAGTACCTTCCAGGGGCCATCCGGGGCTCTGTGGAGCGGCCCTGATGGCGATCCTTCCGCCAATTCGGGGCGACGGCACTCTACCGAATCGGGTCCCGCGCCAAGAGGGGGTTCCAAGGATCCACCCGGGCGGACAGGGAGAGTTCCTGGACAAGATCGAGGTTGGCGAGGAGCTCCTCGAGATCAACATGGGGCCGCAACATCCTGCGACTCATGGTGTGCTCCGGCTGGTCCTGAGCCTGGATGGAGAGCGGGTTAGAGCCTGCAAGCCCGACATTGGCTATCTGCACACCGGCTTTGAGAAGAGCTTTGAGTCGCATACCTACCAACAGTGCATTCCCCTCACCGATCGGATGGACTATCTCGCCCCTCCGATCAACAACTTGGGGTTCGCGTTGGCTGCGGAGAAGCTGCTGGGGGTGGAGGTGCCTCCGCGGGGACAGTACATCCGGGTCATCGTGGCCGAGCTTTCCCGCATTGCCAGCCACCTCATCTGGCTTGGAACTCACGCCATGGACATCGGCGCCACGACGGCATTCATGTATTGCTGGCGGGAGCGGGACAAGGTGCTGGACATAATGGAGTGGATCTCTGGGGTTCGGATGATGACCAGCTTCATCCGTGTGGGGGGGCTGATGGCCGACGTGCCAGAAGAGTTCGTCCCCATGGTGAGAGCCTTTGTCGCGGAGTTCCCGTCGCGGGTCGACGAATACGAGGGACTGCTGACATCTAATCCAATCTTCCGCCAGAGGACGATCGGGCTCGGGGTCATGGACGCGGCCACGGCCATCTCCTTCGGGTGTTCCGGGGCGACGCTCAGGGGATCCGGGGTGCCCTACGACGTCCGCAAGGCGGCGCCGTACTCCAGCTACGACCACTTCGATTTCGACGTACCAGTGGGTGTACGCGGTGATGTCTACGACCGCTACCTAGTGCGGGTCCGAGAAATGCGGGAGGCGTGCCGAATCGTGAAGCAGGCGGTCGAGGCGTTGCCCGGTGGGCCCGTGAACACTCCCGATCGCAAGGTGGTACTCCCTCCAAGAGCTGAAATTGACAATTCAATGGAGTCATTGATTCACCACTTCAAGATCAGCACCGAGGGTTTCCGGCCTCCGGTCGGCCGCGTCTACTCAGCTGTGGAGAGCGCCCGCGGCGAACTCGGGTTCCTGATGGTTAGCGACGGTGGGAATCGCCCCTACAGGTGCAAGGTTCGCGGGCCCTCTTTCAGCAACCTCTCGGCCCTCTCGTACATGGTCCAAGATGAGATGGTGGCCGACGTGGTGGCGGTGGTCGGGTCGATCGACATCATCTTGGGCGACATCGATCGCTAGCGACCCGCTGCTGGGCGCCGGGCCGGTTGCCTGAGCAGGCCGGGAAGGACCACCAGTGCCTCCAAGGCGGCCAACACCAATAGGGCGGAGGCTATTCGGGGCACGAACGCCGCCAGTTCCGGCGGGCTCGTGAAGAGCCACCCGATCAGGATCGGGACACCGACCCCGGGGACCAGCGCGAAGCTGCGATGGCGGGACCCCATGCTGTAGTAGACGAGAAGGTTCACGACGGTGAGGCCCACTATGCCAGTGCTGAACAGCACCAGCAGTCCTGCGTCCGCCTCATAGCGGCGACCAAGGATGATTCCCAGCAGGGGATGGGCCAGGGTGGCGTAGGCGCCCAGCACGACCAGGTCGACGATGAGGAGTACGGAGGCAGTTTGGGCCAACAGCCGACGGCGGTCCCGTGGGCTCGCCGCAGCCGCGATGCGAGGATACATCACGGCGCTCAGACTGCTGGTACCGAAGAAGAGAATCTTGCCCATTACCGATAGGCCGGAATAGAGTCCCGCCGCGGTTGGGGTGAGGACGTGACGCGCCGCCACCACGTCTATGTTGTTGAATATCGGCGCCGTCGCGGCCCCAGCCAGGACCGTTGCATCCACCAGCGGTCCTGAGCGGGCCGCGTGCGGCGGCGGCTCCGTCCTCCGGTGCCAGGGGTAGGCGGCCGACCCAAGGGCGCCGGCAACTGAGGCCAGGGGCACAGCTATCGGGCCCAGGCCCAGTTGCAGTAAGACGACGGACAGCACCACCATGGTGAGGCCGTAGGCGAGAAAGTTGATGGCGAGGCGGCCGAACTCGCGCGCGCCCTGCAGGTACCCTCGCTGAGCGCCTCCGATCGCCGCGATGGGGCCGGCGGCGACGGTCAGGGACAGGATCCAGGGATCCTGGAGGTGAAGCAGGAGCGCCAGGACCACGTCGATTGGGATCATCGCCCCGCCCAGCACGAGACCCAGCCGCCAAGTGCTCTGCCGTAGACGGTGCCACTGTGACTCCGCGGCCAGGCCCTGGGCGGCGGCGGCGGCCACATCCCGTGCGCACCCGGCCGCCACCACATACGTGGTCGTGTACAGGAGGTTGAGGACGGCCACCACTGACGTGGATGCCCCGTTTGCCGCCGTGGACAGGTGATGGGCGCCGTAGGACTGGGCTACCAGGACCCCCGCCCCGGAACCCCCGATCCCAACCAGGTAGAGGAAGTTGTGGCGCACGGTCGCACCGGAGAGTGACCTCCGGATATCCCGCCCTCGGCTTGCGAGCTGACTGGCCTCCGCCGCTTCGTCGGCGGGTGGCGGCGTTTCCATGTCGGCTAATCCTGAGGCATCGACCGGAGTCCTGACAGTGTTGGCCTCCGAGCGGGTGGGGAGGATTGGTAAAGTGGGGTCGAATGAGCATGGGCATGCAGCGTCGTGCCCGCCTTCTGGGGAGAGAGCGGAACGCTCCCATGCCCCTCGGGTTGGCGGGCGCGGCAGGATGACTGGCGATGTGGCCGGGGAGGTCTCCCAGCGCCTCAGTGGTGGGGGCCTGGAGCGGATACGGGCGATGGCTGGGAGATATCCCTCCCCACGCTCGGCCGTGCTCCCCGCACTATGGGCAATTCAAGATGAACTGGGTTACCTTCCGCCTTGGTCGATCGAGTTGGTGGCGGAGGAGCTCGCGTTGCTCCCCGGCGATGTGGAGGCCGTTGCCAGCTTCTACTCCATGTACTTCAACCACAAGCCCGGGCGGCACGTGGTTCAGGTTTGTCTCAATGTCTCCTGCGGCTTGAGGGGCTCCGATGAGCTGGTCGCCCACCTTCGCGATGCCATGCGCTTGGACGAGGACGGCACCACTCCAGAGGGCGACTTTACGATCGAGGGCACGGTGGAGTGCCTCGGTGCCTGTGGGGGGGCGCCGATGATGCAGGTGGATCGGTACACCTACGAAAACCTCACCCCCCAGGGCGCCGTGGAGATCCTGGAGAAGATCAGGTCCGGCAAGATCGGGGAGGGACGATGAACCGTTCCGGCATGGTCCTGACGCGCTACGCCGGGATCGGCGACGTGAGATCGTTGGCCAGCTACGAAGGTGCCGGTGGTTACCGGGCCCTGCGTCGAGCTATCGAGATCGGGCCACAGGCCATAGCGGACGAGGTCAAGGCGTCCGGCCTTCGGGGGCGTGGGGGCGCCGCCTTTCCCACTGCCACGAAGTGGAGCTTTCTGCCCAAGGACGTCTTTCCTCGCTACCTGTGCGTCAATGCGGATGAATCGGAGCCGGGGTGCTTCAAGGACCGGGTGCTCATGGAGGAGTACCCCCACCAATTCTTGGAAGGGGTTCTGATCGCGGCCTACGCCCTTCAGGTAACCCACGCCTTCATCTACATTCGGGGGGAGTACCGCAGTCAGCGGGAACTGCTGGAGGCGGCCGCCGACGAGGCCCGGCGCGCCGGATATGTGGGGACGAATGTGCTGGGGTCGGGATGGGACTGCGACCTGATCGTCCACGGCGGGGCGGGAGCGTACATCTGCGGCGAGGAGACCGCGTTGCTGGATTCTCTTGAGGGGCGGCGCGGACAGCCCCGCCTCAAGCCTCCTTTCCCGGCGGTTAAGGGCCTCTACGGTCAGCCCACCGTGGTCAATAACGTGGAGACCCTATCAAACCTCCCTTACATAGTGACCGAGGGGGGAGCCAGCTATGCCGCGCTCGGGACTGAGGCGAGTCCGGGGACCCGCCTGTTCTGTGTCAGCGGGCACGTGGAGAAGCCGGGCACCTTCGAGGTTCCCATGGGGAAGACCACCTTCCGGGACCTCCTGGAGATGGCCGGCGGTGTCTGGAGGGGGCGTCAGTTCAAGGCCATGCAGCCAGGGGGTGGCTCGATGCAGATCCTGGGTCCGCAGCACCTGGATCTTCCTTTGGACTTCAAAGCGGTCGCCGACGCCGGATCTTCTCTGGGCGCCGGCGCCCTGGTGGTGATGGATGACTCCACTTGCTTGGTCAACGTGGCGATGCGCCTGGTCGACTTCTATCGGCATGAGTCGTGCGGAAAGTGCGTGCCCTGCCGGGAGGGGACCTACTTTGAAAGTGAACTTATGCACCGTTTGGAGGGTGGAATCGCGACCCGGGCCGAGCTGGACAATTTGGCCGATATCTGTGCCAACATGGATGGGCGCTGCTTCTGTCCGCTAGGGGATACGGCGACCTGGTTCGTCATGTCGGCCTATCGCATGTTTCCAGAGGAGTTCGAGAGCCATTGCGGCGCCGGCGGGTGCCCCGTCCGGGAGCGCGCCGAGGTGCTGGTCTAAGTGGCCTCCCAGCCGGCTCCGGAATTGCTGAACGTCACCGTCGACGATCGGGTCGTCCAAGTGCCCCCGGGAACTCTGGTCTGGGACGCATGCGAGAAGGCAGGGGTATTCGTCCCGGTCTACTGCGCTCACAAGAAGCTCGAGCCGGTCGCGGTGTGCCGCATGTGCCTGGTCGAGGTCCAGGGCATGCCAAAGCTCCAGCCCGCATGTGCCACCAGGGTGAGTCCGGACATGGTCATCCGCACCGCCACCGAGCAGGTGCGCAAGTTCCGGGACGGGAACCTGGAGTTCCTTTTGCTCAACCATCCATTGGACTGTCCCGTCTGTGACCGTGGGGGTGAGTGCGACCTGCAGGACTTCACGCAGCGGTACGGCCCTGGGCGCACCCGAACCAGTATCACGGAGAAGGTTCACTTCGACAAGGCGATCCCCCTGTCCGAGAAGATCTTCCTCGATCAGGAGCGGTGCATCCTGTGCTGGCGGTGCGTTCGGTACTACGAGGAGATCACGGGAGAGCGGGAGATCGTCCTGCAGGAGCGCGGGGTGCACACTGTGGTCGACACTTTCGAGCGCCGGCCGCTGCAGAGCCAGTTCCAAGGGAACCTCCCGGAGATTTGCCCGGTGGGTGCCCTCACGCACGCAAAGTACCGTTTTCGGGCCCGACCATGGGATCTCAGGCGGACCGCGAGCGTCTGCACCCATTGCAGCTACGGCTGCAACCTATTCGTGGATGCGCGCGAGGACCAGGTGGCCCGGTACGCCAGCAGCGACAACCCTGAGGTTGAGGACAGCTGGCTCTGCGACCGCGGGCGCTACAGCTTTCCGGAGTTCAACCGGGCGGGGCGGGTCGCCAATCCGGAGGCCCGGGTTGGAGGACTGCGCCAAGCGGTCTCCCACAAGGAGGCGATTGAGCGCGCCTGTGGTGCGCTGCTGCGTCTTAAGGGGGAGTTCGGGGGGGAGTCGATCGGGGTGATCGGGTCGGCTCGGATGACTAACGAAGAGGCTTTCGCCCTCCAGTGGCTAGCCCGAGATGTCATCGGGACCACCAACATCGACCACCGATTGGACCCGCCGCCGTCACCTCAGGCTGACGATTTCGAGCTCTCCATAGCCGAGATCGAGGAGTGCGATCAAGTTCTCGTCCTGGGGCCTGCTCCGGAGGACGCTGCGCCGGTCCTGACCTTGCGGCTGTACAAGGCTGAGCACAAGCGGGGCCGCACCGTGCGGCGCCTACCGGGGGCAGGTGAGCCCCTAGGCTCCCTCAAGGAGCTGCCGGAAGAAGGTGTGGTCGGGATTATCGCCCACGAGCGCGACGCCGTCGCGGCACGCGCCCTGCGGGATCGCATCCGATCGCCAAAGCGGCGGGCTAGGCTTCTGACCATCCTGGAGCAGGTCAACAGTCGCGGCTGCCAGGACATGGGGCTTTCTCCCGGCTGGTTGCCGGGGTACCGCCCGGTGCTCGCTCCAGGACTCGACGTGACCTCCATGTTGGCCGCTGCGGTGGAGGGGCGGCTGCGCGCACTCGTGATGGTGGATCCGTCAGCAGCGATGGAGGCGGACCCTCACTTCCGGGATGCCCTCGGCGGGGTGGATCTGGCGGTGGTGGTTGCGGCCTGGCCCGGTGTCGCCACCGAGTTGGCCGAGGTGGTGATACCCGGTCGGACCCTGGTGGAGAAGGCAGGGACCATCACGAACACGGAGGGCCGGGTGCAGCGCCTGCGTCCGGCGGTTGAGCCCAAGTTCCCCTTTCCGCCCGACCTGCGGACGATTGTGGAGCTTGGCATCGGGATGGGGGGTGATTTCGGGGCTCAACCACTAGCGGCGCCGGTCTTCGCCCGCCTCAGCAAGGACGTCCCGGCATATGCCGGCACCCAGGGCGGGCTGCGGGCCAGCTGGAGGGTTGGGGTGTGAGCCCGGCCGCCACCTCTGTCTTGCTCGCCGTAATCGTGGCCCTGGTAAAGGGGCTTCTCATCGTCATCGTGTTGGCGACAGCCTTTGCCTACATGACCCTCGCGGAGCGGAAGATCTCCGCGCGAATCCAGCTGCGCTACGGGCCCAATCGCGTCGGGCCCTTCGGGTTTCTCCAACCGGCGGCGGATGGGGTCAAGCTCTTCCTGAAGGAGAAGGCCGCCCCCGATGGGCGCGATAACCTCCTCTACCTGATCGCTCCCGCACTGGCGGCGGCCGCCGCCCTGTTCGCCTTCTCCGTCATTCCGATAGATCAAACAATTTGTATCGGCGGAACCCATGGCGCCGGGCCCCTTTCGGCCAGCTGCCCCGGGGGGTACCCTCTGCACTGGGATCTGGCGCACCTCAACGTCGGTCTGCTCTTCGTGCTGGCCATCACCTCGTTGGGCGTTTACGCGATCTTCCTCGGAGGTTGGGCCAGCAACTCCAAATACTCGCTGCTGGGGGCCTTGCGCAGCTCGGCGCAATTGATCAGCTATGAGATGGCGGTCAGCTTCGCCCTCATCGGCCCTGTCCTGCTGGCGGGCTCGCTCAACCTGGAGACATTGGTCAACCAGCAGCATTCACTGTGGTTCGTATTTTTGCAACCCATGGGATTCCTGCTCTACTTCACAGGCGCGCTGGCGGAGACCAACCGACTTCCGTTCGACCTTCCCGAGGCGGAGTCGGAGCTGGTGGCGGGATATCACACCGAATACTCGGGCATGCGCTTCGGCCTATTCTTCATGGCCGAGTACATCAACATGGTGACCGTGTGCTCAATCGCGACCGTCATGTTCTTGGGTGGGTGGATGGCGCCGTTCTTCTTCCTCCCGAACTGGTTGGGCCCGATTTGGTTTGTGGCTAAGGTGGGTCTCTTGATTTTCATCATGATGTGGGTGCGGTGGACGTTCCCGCGTTTGCGCTACGACCGCCTGATGCAGTTTGGCTGGAAGGTTCTCCTGCCGCTGGGTCTGGTGAACCTGCTGGTGACCAGTTTCTTCGTGGCTTTGAGATGAGTGTTCAGTGCTTTGGCAATTCGACTAGTGGGGCGCCATGTTCCGTGAGTTAATCGGTGGCTTGCGCATCACCATGCGCGAGATGATGACCAAGCCCATCACCATTCAATACCCCGAGGAGCAGCGGCCGGTTCCCCCGCGCCATCGCGGGCGGCATATACTCCATCGTTACGACAACGGCTTGGAGAAGTGCATAGGTTGCGAGCTCTGCGCGGGCGCATGCCCGGTGGGTTGCATCTACGTGCAGGCGGCGGAAAATGACCCTGCCCACCCCGTCTCTCCTGGGGAGCGCTATGCGGTCCGTTATGAGATCAACCTCATGCGCTGCATCTATTGTGGCTACTGCGCAGAGGCGTGTCCGACCGAGGCCATAACCCTGGGCCCAAGGCTCGACCTGTGCGACTACAAGCGAGAGCGTTTGGTGGCCACCAAAGATGACCTGCTCGAGTCCTGGCCCGGCTTCGAGCCAATGGCTACCAATGTTGCCGTGGGGCGGGGGGCGCCGGCTCCGCAACCCAGCCCGATGGGCGCCGGATCGTCGCACCTTGGGCCGGCCGGGGCGGCCCCCGGTCTGCGTCCGGCCATTCCGGAACCGCGCCTTGAGGGGGGAGGGTCCGACCCCATATGACAGTCATCTTCGGGATCGCGGCCGGGTTCGCTTTCTTGGGGGCACTCGGGGTCGTGCTGAGCCAGCGGACGCTTTACTCGGCCCTGAGCTTGGTCGTGAACATGGTCTCGTTGGCCGTGCTGTTCCTGTTGTTGGATGCGCAATTCTTGGCCGCCGTTCAGATCATCGTCTATGCGGGAGCGGTGATGGTCCTCTTCGTTTTCATCATTGCCCTCCTGTCCCCTGGAGCTGAGGAGAGGGTGCGCCCTCTCGAACTGCGCATGCTCTTGGGAGGCGTCGCGGCGATCGTCTTCACCCTGGTGATCGGGCGCCTGGCGCTCAACGGGATCACCGTCGGGCCGAACGGTCGGCTCCACGGTGGCCTTGGTCCATTCGCTCCCACCGTGGTCAATGCCCATGGCCAGGTCCAGACGCTCGGGGAGCAGCTGTTCACCACCTACCTCCTCCCCTTTGAAGTTACGTCGCTGCTGCTTTTGGTGGCGGCCGTGGGAGCGGTCTACCTGTCCAAGCGCAGGAGGGTGGAGCAGTGAGCGGGATGTTTCAAGGGTTCCTGATCCTGTCGGCGGCACTCTTCTCAATCGGCGCGGTGGGGGTGCTTGTGCGCCGCAATCCCCTGGTGGTCTTTATGTCGATCGAGCTGATGCTGAATGCGGCGAACCTGGCCCTGGTAACCTATGCCCGTTACACCCACACCATGGCTGGTCAGATCTTTGCTCTGTTCGTGATTGCAGTGGCCGCCAGTGAGGTGGTTGTCGGTCTAGCGCTGATCACCGGTGTTTACCGTAGCGGACGGCATCTGGACTTGGACGAGCTCAGCGAGATGAGCGAGTGATGGCTCTATGAACGCGACCCTGATCTTTGTGCTGGCGGCCATAATCCTGGGCCTTCCCACTGCAGGGTTCTTGGTCAACGCCCTGACCGCGGGCCGTCTGCCCAAGCGGGTGGTGGCCTGGATGGGCCCGGGAGTGGTACTGGGGGCATTCGTCGCCACCTTGGTCACCTTCGTGGCGATGCTGGAGCGACCCGCGAGTGACCGCGGTATCACCGTGGTGCTTTGGCATTGGCTCAACACCTCGGTGGGGTCCGCCGGTGGCGTGACAGCGCAGTCCGGATTCAATGCCAATTTCTCGGTTCGCATCGACCCCTTGTCGGTGCTGATGATGCTCGTGATCACGGGCATCGGCGGGATCATCCACGTCTACAGCGTCGGTTACGTGGCCGACGACCCGAGTTTCAACCGCTTCTTCGCCTACATGAACCTGTTCATCACCAGCATGCTCGTCCTGGTGATGAGCAACTCGCTGGTGTTCCTCATCATCGGCTGGTCGATGGTCGCGTTTGCGTCATATGCCCTCATCGCCTTCTGGTACGAGCGCAAGTCCGCAGTCCAGGCGGGCCGTAAGGCATTCATCACGCAAGTGATTGGAGACGTTGGACTGTATCTTGGGGCATTCCTGATATTCCTCAATCTTCGCGGCCCCAACGGTCAGTTGCTGCACACCGTGGATTTGCAGACAATCTTCGCCAACGTCGGCCCCGGAAACCACTTCCACGGCGGCCTGGGACCGGTCGGAGGCGGCTTGGTCACCGCCATCGGTATCCTCTTGTTCATCGGCGCGGCGGCCAAGTCGGCCCAGTGGCCCTTGCACACCTGGCTCCCCGATGCTATGGAGGGTCCGACCCCAGTTTCCGCGCTGATCCATGCTGCCACGATGGTGACGGCGGGAGTGTATCTGGTCGCTCGCTTCCACCCCATCTACCAGCAGGCACCGGTGGCGGCCGGGGTCGTGGCCTGCGTCGGGATTGGCACCGCCTTCATGGCCGGCGTGATCGGCTGTACTCAGTACGACATCAAGCGGGTCATCGCCTACTCCACAATGAGCCAGATCGGGTTGATGATATTCGCGGTGGGCGTGGGTGCCTACTCGGCGGGGATGTTCCAGTTCTTCACCCACGCTTGCTTCAAGGCGCTCCTCTTCCTGGCCGCCGGCAATGTGATCCATTCGCTGCATGATGACCAGGACATCAGAGTGATGGGCGGGCTTTCACGGCGCATGAAGTGGACCTTTGTGTGCTTCACCGTTGGTGCCCTGGCTCTCTCCGGGATTCCCATTTTCGCCGGGTTCTTCAGCAAGGAGGAGTTGCTCAGCAACGGACTGGCCCTGGGGCCGGCGGTCCCCTGGCTCTGGGTGATAGGGGTCAGTGTCAACGTTCTGACCAGCTTCTATATCTTCAGGGTGGTGTGGATCGCCTTCCGTGGCGAGCCCCGTTCGGAAAACGCTCAACATGCTCATGAGGCACCACCCATCATGCTGATCCCGGTGGCGGTGCTGGCCGGTCTGGCCACCGTGGTGGGCTTTCTCAACATCGATTTTGCCGGCTTCGCGCCGATCACGGTCTTCAGCAGCTTCTTGCAGCCAGTGCTGGGGGTGCCTCGCGCGACTCCCAGTGATCTCGTGGGCGGGCTGGCGCTCTTGGTGGGTGTCATCTTGAGCGTTGGCGGGGTTGGTATCGTGTGGGCCGTCTACGGCCGGGGAGTCATCTCACGGGAACTGATTCCCCAGAGACTGCCGTGGCTGTACCAGCTTTCCTTCAACAAGTTCTACTGGGATGAGATCTATGCCCTGGCGTTCTACCGGCCAGTTGTGGCGGGGGCCCGTTTTGTGCGTCGGGCGGTCGAGCCCGAGGTCATCGACGGCGCGGTGGCAGGAGTCCGCGATGCGGTGGCCACACTCGCGGATGACTTCCGCACCTTCCAGACCGGGTTTTTGAAGGACTATGCGCTTGTCTTCTTCTTCTTCGCCTTGGTCGGGCTGGTCGTCCTGGGATTGAAGCTGACATGAACTGGCCGATTCTCGCGGTGCTGCTGTTGGTCCCCTTGGCGGGCGGCCTGGTCTTGGTCGGCCTGCCCGGCACCAGACCTCGAATGATCAGGGGCATCCTCATCGCGGTCACGGCGCTCACCTTTGGGCTCACCTGCGTGCTTCTGGTCGCCTATCTGGCGGTCCCTCCCAGTTCGGCGTCCAGGCTGACCGGCACGGCCAACGGACAGTCGCTGTCCCAGGTGCACTCGCCCGTGACATTTCAGTTCCAAGAGCAGGTCGCGTGGCTGCACACCAGCAGCTCCCTGTCACAGTTCCACCCGGCCTTCAACGAAGGCAACAACGCCTTCAACCAGTCTGGGCCGCCACCCATCAACTTCTCCTTCCACCTGGGAGTCGATGGTCTCTCTGTCTGGCTGATCGCCCTTGCTGGACTGCTCTTTCTGGTGGCGGCGGTGATGCTGAGTCGCAAGGAAGCTAGGCTCAAGCCCTTCGCGGTGCTGATGCTGCTGAGTGAGGTTGGCGTCTTGGGGGTGCTGACCTCGTTGGACCTGGTGCTGTTCTACTTCTTCTGGGAGGCAGCGCTGGTGCCCCTCTACTTCCTCATGATTGGGTGGGGCGATGAGCAGCGCGGTAGGGCTGCGCTCAAGTTCATCATCTACACGGTCGCCGGCAGCCTGTTCATGCTGCTGGCGATCATAGGGGTCTACTTCGTGACCGGGGCGCAGACCGGGGTCTACACGTTCGATGTGCCGACACTCATCGCGGCGCAGAGTTTTGTGGCGACCACGCATCAGACCACGTTCAGCCTGTTCGGGCACAGCTTTCCAGCGCTCAATCCTCAGGACTGGCTCTTCCTGGCCTTCGCGCTGGCCTTTGCGATCAAGGTGCCCCTGTTTCCCTTCCACAGTTGGCTCCCGGATGCCTACACCTCGGGGCGGACGCCGTTTTTGGTGTTCTTCGCAGGCATTGTGAGCAAGCTCGGGGCCTTTGGCTTCATCCGCTATAACCTCACGCTGTTCCCGCAGGCCAGTCATTTCTTTCAGCCCTTGATGATGGGGTTGGGAGTTGCCAGCATCCTCTACGGGGCCCTGGCCGCCCTGGCGCAGACCGATGTCAAGCGCACGGTCGCTTACGCTTCGATCAGCCACCTGGGCTTTGTGGTGCTGGGCATCTTCACCCTGAATGTCGAGGGGCTCAACGGTTCGATAATCCAGATGGTCAACCATGGGATCGTGATCGCCGCGCTCTTCATTTGCGTCGGGGTGTTCGAGGCCAGATTTGCCACGCGGAGCCTGCGAGAGCTGGGCGGCATGGCCAAGGCGATGCCGGTCATGGCGGGGATGTTTTTGGTCGTCGCCTTGGCGGGTTTGGGCATGCCGCTTCTCAATTCATTTGTGGGTGAGTTCCTGATCCTGCTGGGGGCGTTTCAGGTCTCCCCGGCGTGGGCCGTCGTGGCCGCGCTGGGGGTGATTCTCGCGTGTTGGTACATGTTGCGCATGTATCAGGGCCTGACCCAGGGCCCCCTGCTGGCCCCGGGGGGAGGAGAGCCGGACTCGGTGGTTGCGCAGGCCGTGCGCCGCATCGGTCGCATAGATCTGGGGCCGGTTGAGATCGTGGTCCTGGCGCCTCTGGTCGCGCTCATGATCTTCATCGGGGTGTACCCGGGGCCGATCATTCACTACAGCCGGTTTTCGGCCGCGCAGTACGTGCAGGCCGCCGACCGTGGCACAGGGGTGGGGGCCGCCGGCCGCGCGGTGAGCACGGTTCCGGGACAGGAGACCGCCAGATGACCGGTGCGGGGATGATCGTTGGAGCGCTGCCGCCGTGGTTCCCCCTGCACTTCGTGCCCGCTTCGAACCTATTGGGAATTCTGCCGATCCTTATCGTCGGTGGGGGAGCGGTATTGGTGCTGCTCGCCGATCTGGCGGTGCCGAGGCGGGGGAACCTGCTGCTGCCGGCTTTGAGCGCGGTTGTGGTCCTGGGGGCGCTGGGCACCGCAGCGGGCCAGTGGGCGGTGCACGCGGCTAACCCGATTGTCTTCAACGGTGCCTACGCCGATGATCGGTTCGCCCTCTTCGCCGACTTCGTGGTTCTGCTGACGACCCTGGCGGTGGTCATCCTGAGCCCGGGATACTTGCGCCGAAGGGGGATGGAGGAGGGTGAGTTCTACATCCTCCTGCTGGCGTCGGTCGCGGGCATGCTGGTCCTCGACGGGGCTCTGAATCTGATAGTCGTTTTCCTCGGCATAGAGTTGCTATCGATCCCTTTGTACGTCCTGGCGGGTTTCGCCAGGGACGAGCCGCTGCCCCAGGAGGCGGCCATGAAGTACCTCCTGCTCGGCGGCTTTGCTTCCGGGTTTCTCCTATACGGCATGGCCCTCATCTACGGTGAGACCGGGCACACTGGGTTGGTCGCGATTCACCGTGTGGTGACCAACACTGCGATCTCGCAACAGGTCGACCCGATGCTCTTGGCAGGAGTTGCTCTCCTGGCCGTGGGCCTGTCTTTCAAGGTCTCGGCGGCTCCCTTCCACTGGTGGACACCGGACGTCTATCAGGGGTCCCCGGCCCTGGTTACGACGTTCATGTCGGTGGCGACCAAGGTCGCTGCTTTCGCCGTTTTTCTCCGTATATTCTCTTCCACCCTGGCCCCCTATCGCGCCGAGTGGCAGGTGCCGATCGCGGTGGTGGCGATCATCTCGATGGTGTTCGGGAACATCGTAGCGGTGGCCCAGACATCGGTGAAGCGGCTGCTGGCCTATTCGGGGATCGCGCAGGCGGGCTACATCATGATCGGGCTGGCGGTGGGGCGTCCGGACGGGACGCAGGCCTCCCTGTACTACCTGGCCGCCTATGCATTCATGAACACCGGTGCTTTCGCGGTGATCACGATCCTAAGTCGTCGAGGTGAGGACTGTGACCGCTATTCGCAGTTGGCCGGGCTGTATCGTCGCCAGCCGCTGCTGGCGGGCCTGATGTCAATCTTCATGCTGTCATTGGCCGGCTTCCCACTCACCGTAGGCTTCTTCGGCAAGTTCTTCCTGTTCTCGGCAGCCATCCACGATGGCCAACTGCCCCTGGCGATTTGGGGCATTCTGACCTCGGCGGTTTCGTTGTTCTACTACCTTAGGGTGATTTTGGTGATGTTCAGCCCCGGTGCGGCAGGTGAGGAGGCGGCACCACCCGCCCTCGCCGGCGTCTCGGTGGATGGGGCCGCGGTGGCAGCACCGGAAGCGGCCGTGCGTGTCGGCGCCTCCGCCGGTGCGGTGGTGGTCCTGGCGGCAGTGGGAACCCTGGTGCTGGGAATCTTCCCGGCGCTCATCTACACACTGCTGCAGGGCATCACAGTTGTCCACGGCTGATCCAGCGGCAACCATCTCACCGCTGCCCGGCGTCCTCAGCCTGGTCATCCCGGCGCACAACGAGGCGGCGAATCTGCCCCGGGTCGTCGGGTTGGCGCTGCCGGTGCTGGTGTCCCTCGCTGCCGGGTTTGAGGTCGTCCTGGTCGACGATGGCAGCACAGATGACACAGTGGCGGTGGCCAGGTCGGCCATGGATGGGTACGCCGACCGCCTGAGGATCGTGTCCCACTCGCACAAGTCCGGGTATGGCATCACGGTCGCCGATGGACTGAGGGCCGCTCGCGGTGACTGGATTGCCTTCATGGATGGCGACGGCCAGTTTGATCCTCGGGACCTGCGGATTCTGGCTGATCGTGCCTCCGCGGCGGACATGGTCACCGGGTGGCGCATCCATCGAGCCGACCCCTGGCACCGGTCAGTCGTGAGCCGCACCTTCAATGTCCTCGTGGGCCTGCTTTACGGAGTGCACTTCCGGGATGTGGACTGTGGCTTCAAGCTGATGCGACGGCGCGTGCTGGATGCTGCGTCTCCGCTGCTGGCCCGTTCTGCCCTGCTGAACACCGAGCTCTATTTCAAGTGCCAGCGCAGCGGCTTGCGGGTCGTCCAGGTGGGGCTGAACCATCACCCACGTCTGGCCGGAGTCCGCTCCGGCGGGCGCCTGCGTCCCATCCTGCGGGCCGTGGTGGAGCTGGTGCGGCTCCGGGTGGAGCTGGCCCGCCGGTGGGGGCCGCCCCGAAGCTGACGCGGTCAGGGGCGAGGGGGTCTTCGCTCCTGGGTCCTGAAGGCCGCCATCGTGGCGCGGAGACCGTCGGTGAGGTCTACGGCGGCGGACCATCCGAGGCGCGTCCTGGCCCGGGTGACGTTGAGGAAGTTTGAGCGCACCTCGCCCGGGCGGCCGGCTACTCGCTCCGGAGCAGGGGCCTGATCGACCAGCGAGCGAAGGGTGTGAACTATGGCGTTGACAGAGGTGGGCTTACCGGTACCGATGTTCACCGGCCCGTCGAGCGGGGTGGTCAGGGCCAGGACGTTGGCCCGCGCCACATCCTCCACGTAGACGAAGTCGCGCGTCTGTTCACCGTCGCCTGTGACCACCGGGGGCAGCCCCTGAAGGAGACGCTGACAGGTTATGGCAACGAGGCCAGCCTCGCCCGTCCCGTCCTGATAGGGCCCGTAGACGTTTCCGTACCGCATGGCAGTGAAGTGGACCCCGAAGGTGCGCCGGAACATGCCCAGATACCCCTCCCCGGCCAGTTTCGCAGCGCCATAGGGGGCGAGCGGCTGGGCGCGGTCCCGTTCCTCGCTGGGCAACCTGCGCGCCCGTCCATAGATGGCTCCCCCCGACGAGGCGAAAACGATTCGCAGGCAGCCGGAGTCAACCATGGCGCGAAGGACGGCGGCGGTCCCGGCCACGTTGTTCCTGGCGTCCGCGGCAGGATCCATGAGCGACCGATTGACCCCGCCCTGGGCCGCCAGGTGAATGAGTGCCGAGGGTCGGAAGGAGACGATCGCATCGTGGGCCTCCCGGTCAGCCATGTCGGCGACCAGCAGATTGGCGGGAGCTGGAACTTCCTGGCCGCAGGCGTGCCTCAGGTCGTCCACAACCAGAACCTCGTGGGCGGAGTCCAGCAAGAGCCGGACAGTGTGGGTTCCGATGAAGCCGGCTCCTCCGGTGACCACGACCCGGGCGCGACCTTGGGATCCGATCATCCTTCCATGGTAGGGTGGCGTCCTTGGGAGTGGGGCACTCTGCCGAGTCTCTCAGCGCGGTCTCAGGGCCAGACCGCACAATGAGGGGAGAATTTAAGGTGGGCGCTGGACAATCCCAAGCGTCTCCGGCCAATTGCCTCGATCCGGACCCCGGGTTCGAGTTTCGGGAGATGGTCTGATTGGAGTTCCGTCGGGAGTGACCGTGGCGGCCAGCCGTCAGCCGTCAGCGAGTCCCGGCGTGTCTCAGTCGTGGTGGGCCCGACGGGGGGTCGGTCTGGGGCTTCTGCTGGCACTCTTCATCGTGCTGCGCGTGCCGTCCTGGTTTGAGCCCCACTGGTACACCGATGAGGCCGGCTATGCAGTCACCTCATGGCTCTCTCTTCACGGCGCCACTCTCTACTCCACGGTTTGGAACAACAAGCCGCCGCTTCTGTTCTGGTCCTATGGATTGGTCCTCACCCTCTTCGGACCATCTGAACTGGGGCTCCACCTCATGTCGACTCTCATGGGGGTGATCGCCCTCTGTGGCCTCTGGAAACTCGCCTCCGACCTGATGGGCCGTCGGCGGGCGTTCGTCGCCGTACTGCTGGCGGTGATCGCGTTGGGACTTCCGATTCTCAACGGAGAGCTGGCGCTCCCCGAGTGTCTGCTCATCGCCCCCGCCACTTGGGGCATGGTCTCAACCCTGGCGGCGGCCCGGGCAACCGGTGCCCGAGCCCAGTGGGGCCTCGGTGCCGCAGCCGGCGCATGCTTTGCGGCGGCGATTCTGTACCAGCAGACGGCTCTCGCGATCGCCCTCGCGGCGGGCCTCTGGCTGGTCCTCCTGCCGGATCGGCGGGGGCGCAGAGCGCTCAGTTCCGCGGTCATCACAACCGTGGTGCTGGTCGGAGCCGCCCTCGCTCCGTACCTGATCTGGGCGGGACCGGGCAGGGTCTTCTATTTCTTGGTCGTCTCCTATGACGGGTACACCCAGTCGTCGGTCGGGCTTTCGCTCGCCACCATCGCGCCTAGGGCCATCGCCCTGGTGGCGATCCCACTGGGCGCGCTGGTGGGCAGACGGGAGAGGTCACAGGAGTGGAGGTTGGTCTGGATCTGGCTCGCGGCAACAGCGCTAACAGCAGCTCTGCCCAACCGGCCATATGTCTTCTTCACCCTGCCGTTGATCGCTCCCCTGGCCCTGGTGGTGGCCAGGACTCGGCTTCCGGCCTGGTCGTCGCGTGCCCAGGCGCTTGCGGTGGTGCGCCAGCGGTGGGGGGTGGTGCTGGCGGCCCTCATCTCGGTTGCGCTGTGGGGCCAGATCCTGGCGACCGGCGGGGGGCTGGCGAGCTACACGACGGGGATCACCCTCGGGTACTACCAGAACTTCGCGGCCAGAGCTCTCGGCAAGGAGTCGTCCATCACCTACCTCAACTTCTTCGACTATCGGGTGGCTGGCGAGAAGCTGGCCGCTCAGTGGGTGGATCAGCATGGCCTCGCCGGCGCGCCCACCCTTGTCTGGTCGTCGGACGCTTGGTTCTATCTGTTGGCTGGTTCTAGTCCGGTCTTGCCCACTCCTGCCCTCTATGTGGACGAGATGTGGCTGGGTGCGGCCGGGGTCATGGATTGGGTGGAGGCCCAGCAACCCCAGGTCGTGGTCACCACGCCTTCGTCGCTGTCGGTGTATCCCCAAATCCAGCCATATCTGCGGCAGTACTACGTGGAGGTCTACCACCCCTACGAGTCCGAGCTCTGGGTTCGGCGAGGGTCGGTGCCGGCGGGGGTTCACCCCCTCCAGCAGTGAGCCTGGGCTGGCACCCGGTCTCAGCGCCGGTTAGGATCAGTGGCGGTGAAAGGCAGGTGGCAGGTGCTGGGCCGGGGCGTCGCCATCCTCATGGCGGCCGGCGTGGCGGCGGGATGCGGTGCGCCCTTGGGCACAGCGCAGCACCCCCGGCCCAAGGGCAGGGCGACTCCGGTGAAGGTGACCCAGGACGAGCGCGCCGCGGCCGCAGCGGCGGCGTTTCTTAGCCAATTGGAGGAGGGCCGGTACTCGGCGCAGTGGGCGGAGCTGGCCCCAGTGGCCCAGAGCCAGTGGCCTTCAGAGGCCGCCCGGACCGCGATGCTGACTGCGAAGTTCGAGGGGCCGGCGAGAATCGTCGGCTTCGCGGTGGGGGTCCCGGGCCCGGCGCCTCCCTGGGTGAGCTCAGAGGATCCAGCGCAGATCTTGTCCGGCGGCATCCGGATACCGGTCAGCATCAGCTTTGCGGCGCCTCTTTCCCTGCAGCCTCAGGGCGTCGCCGACGCCTACCAGAAGCTGGATCTGGTCGTGGTGGCTGCCCGGGACGCCAGGCTCCTGGTGTTGGGGAGCGGCCCCGCGTCTCTGGACGCACCGATAATCGAGCCAACGCGACCGGTCCAGGAGGCGGCGGCGGTGCCGGTCCTGATGTATCACGTGGTCGCCCCGTTTCCGGTCCGGGCACAGTGGAACAGCCAGTACGCCTATGATCTGGAATACGGACTAACGGTGACCCCAAGTCAGTTTGCCTCCCAGATGGCATTTTTGGTGGCCCAGGCGGCCCACGCCATTTCGCTGAATCGATTGGCCGATTTCCTGCTCTACGGCCTGCCGCTGCCTGCCCACCCCGTGGTGATCACGTTTGATGACGGGCGCGCCAGTCCCTATCAGTACGCGCTGCCGGTCCTGGAACAGGATCACTTCACGGCCACGTTCTTCATACCCACTGGATTGGTGGGAAAGTATGTGACGACGGAGACCGGCTACAACCCACAGCATTATCTGAGCTGGTCCCAGATCGACACCCTGGCTCAGACCGGCTTCTGGGTCGAGGATCACACCCTCTACGACAACGTGGCCCTCTGGGGCCTGGGGCAGTCTGAGGTTGCCCAGTTGGCCGGCCAGACCGCCCAGGTTCTCTTCCAGCACACGGGGCACCCGGTTCAGTTCATCGCTTACAGCGGCCTCTGGCCATTCCCCACATCCACCGCCGTCGGCGCAGCCCAGACGCAGCTCTTCACTGAGCTGGCGGGTCTGGGGTATGTTGCGGGGGTGGTTGACGCCCGCACCGACTCCGACCAGCAGAGCACATCCGAGCTCTGGCAGATCCCCAGAATCCGCATGAATCCGAACGAGCCGGGCGCCCAGCTGGCGCCCTGGGTGCAATAGGGAGGTGAGCACGGTGGATGGGTCGCTTGAGGTCGTGGTGGAGATACCCAAGGGCAGTCGAAACAAGTACGAGATGGATCATGAGACGCATCGGATCAGGCTGGACCGGGTGTTGCACTCATCGGTGCACTACCCGACCGACTACGGGTTCATTCCCGAGACCCTGGCCGAGGATGGAGATCCGCTCGACGCCCTTGTGGTGGTGGAGGAGGGTACGTTTCCCGGCTGCTCGGTCCCGGCCCGCCCCATCGGGCTGCTTCATATGGCAGATGAGCACGGAACCGACATCAAGGTGCTGTGCGTGGCCGCCACCGACCCTCGGTTCGACCCCATCCAAAATTTGGAGGATCTAGCTCCCCATTGGCTCCGGGAGATCGAGGTCTTCTTCGAGACCTACAAGCAGTTGGAGGACCTGAAGGAGGTTTCGGTCGGAGGCTGGGAGGGGGCGGAGGCCGCCTGGGGCGCCGTCGAGGATTGCCGCCGAAGACTCCTCCGGCACGCCCCTGGCTGACCCCGGCCTCGGATCTCTATCATGGGAACTGTTCCGAGCGGGTTTTCGACCGCGCCCACCAAGGGGAGCTGCGATGAGACGGAAGGTTTCGATCGTCGGCGCTGGCAATGTCGGGGCCACGACTGCCCAACGGCTGGCTGAGCTAGACCTCTTCGATCTGGCCCTGGTTGATGTTGTGGAAGGCCTGGCCGAAGGCAAGGCGTTGGATATTGCAGAGGCCGGGCCGATCCAGGGGTACGACACCAGGATCGTGGGCGGGACCGATTACGGGATCACCGAGGGGTCGGAGATAGTGGTGATCACCTCGGGTCTCGCCCGCAAGCCAGGGATGAGCCGGGACGATCTCATCTCCGCCAACGCCAAGGTCGTGGGGCAGGTGACCGAGGAGGTGGTGCGGCGCTCGCCGCAAGCTGTCCTGGTCATCGTCACCAACCCGCTGGACGCGATGACGGAGTTGGCGCTGCGGGCCAGTGGCCTTGATCGATTCCGAGTCATAGGCATGGCCGGGATCCTGGACACGGCCAGATTCCGCACCTTCCTGGCCACCGAGCTGAACGTGTCCGTGCGGAGCGTCGAGGCCTATGTTCTGGGTGGGCACGGGGATTCCATGGTGCCCCTCAGGGGGGTCACCAGCGTTGCCGGGGTGCCGGTCGGCCGGATGGTGCCTGCGCCTCGGTTGGAAGAGATCGTCCAGCGCACCCGGGATGGCGGAGCCGAAATCGTCAAGTTCCTCAAGACGGGGAGCGCCTACTATGCCCCATCCGCGGCCGCCGCCCAGATGGTCGAGGCCATCGCCGCCGACAGGGGGCAGATCCTTCCTTGCGCGATTCGCCTGGAAGGCGAGTACGGGTTGAGCGGGGTGGTGATGGGGGTTCCGACGAAGCTGGGTGCGGGTGGCGTCTCCCAGGTGATCGAGGTGGAGTTGACGCCCGGTGAGCGCGAGGAGCTGGAGCGCTCCGCGCAGGCGGTCCGAGAAGTCACAGCGGTTCTGTCCTGATGGCGGCCGCCCTGACCCATCCGGCCGACGCCGACGTGCGCCGGCAGGATCGCTGGTGGCTCTACCCGGCCAACGTGGTGGCCTGGCTCACAATCTTCGGGGTCTACAGCCTGTGGACCATCGTCTTCTTTCACAGCGATCAGTTTCACCAGTATCTATCTCCGTTCTACTCCCCGCAGGTGGCGGTGGGGAGAACCCCGGTGTCGCCCGCGCTTTTCATCTTTTACATTCCGCTCGGGTTTCGAGCGACCTGCTACTACTACCGCAAGGCGTACTACCGTTCCTTCTTCCAGGATCCGCCCGCTTGCGCGGTTCGCGAGCCCGGGGAATTGGCGGCGGTCTCGCCGACCGGAAGGGGTGCTCGCTACCGCGGGGAGACCCGGTTGCCGTTCATTCTCAACAACCTGCACCGCTTCTTCATGTACTTCGCGGTGGGCTTCTTGGTGGTCCTTTGGATCGATGCCTACCAAGCATTCTCCTACCATGGCCACTGGGGGATAGGGCTCGGCAGTGGGATCATGCTGGTCAACGTCATTTTCTTGACCGGCTACACCTTCGGCTGCCATTCGCTCCGGCATCTGGTGGGCGGCGGCAAGGACTGCTTCTCCTGCATTCTCGGCGGCCGTCAGCGCTATCAGGCATGGAGGGGGATCAGCTGGCTGAACGCTCGTCATGCCAACTTTGCTTGGATCAGCCTTTTCAGCCTTATCATCACGGACCTGTACATCCGGCTGCTGGCTTACGGGGTCATCCATGATCCCCACTTGGGCTTCTGAGGGACCGGGATGACCATCGAAGCTACCTATGACGTCTTGGTTCTGGGGGCCGGAGGGGCCGGCATGAGGGCCGCCATAGCCGCGGCTGAGCAAGGGTGCCAGGTTGGTGTCGTCTGCAAGTCGCTTCTGGGCAAGGCCCATACGGTCATGGCCGAGGGCGGGATCGCGGCGGCGCTGGCCAACCTGGATTCTGAGGACTCTTGGCAGACCCACTTCGGCGACACCATGCGCGGCGGGGCCATGCTCAACAACTGGCGCATGGTGGAGTTGTACGCCCACGAGGTGATCGACCGTGTGATCGAGCTTGAGCAGTGGGGCGGCGTGTTTGATCGGACCAAGGAGGGGCGCATCAGCCAGCGCGCCTTCGGGGCGCACTCATGGCGCCGTTTGGCTCACATCGGAGATAGGACCGGCCTCGAATTGATCAGGACTTGTCAGGACCGCCTCGTCCACACTCCAGGGATCACTGTCCACATGGAGACCACGTTGACCAGGCTGCTGAAGGACGCCGACCGGGTGGCGGGCGGGGTGGGGTACCAGCGTGCCACCGGCGAGCCCGTTGTCATACGCGCCAAGGCGGTGGTTCTGGCGAGCGGTGGTTGGGGGCGGATGTTTCGGATCACCTCGAACTCATGGGAAGGGACCGGTGATGGGGCGGCGATGGCATACGAGGCCGGAGCGGAACTGAAGGACATGGAGTTCGTGCAGTTCCACCCGACCGGCATGGTCTGGCCCCCAGGGGCGCGCGGCATCTTGGTCACGGAGGCGGTTCGGGGTGAGGGCGGAATCCTGCGCAACAGTGCCGGTGAGCGGTTCATGGAGCGCTACGACCCGATCAAGAAGGATCTGTCTTCCCGCGACGTGGTGGCGAGGTCGATCTTCAAGGAGGTCCAGGCGGGCCGGGGATCCCCCCACGGCGGCGCATTCCTGGACGTCACCCACCTAGGGGCGGAGACCATCCGCAGGCGCCTGCCCTCGATGTACGAACAGTTCCACAGCCTGGCGGGAGTGGACATCACCAAGCAGGCGATGGAAGTCGCCCCCACGATTCACTACACGATGGGCGGAATCAATGTGGAGGCGGAGACCGCCGCCACCACCGTGGCCGGCCTCTACGCTGCCGGAGAATGCGCCGCGGGCCTCCATGGGGCCAACCGGCTCGGGGGGAACTCACTCGGAGACATCCTCGTGTTCGGCAGGCGCGCCGGAGAAGCGGCGGCGGAGTTCGTGAAGACACATGACCAGCTTCCCGCGGTCAGCCAAGCTGAGATCGCCGAGGAGCAGGAGGTGCTTCTGCGCCCCCTGTCCGGGGGCCGCGGCGAAGATCCGTTCAAGCTGCATCGCGAACTCCAGGACGTGATGCAGTCGGGCGCGGCGATCGCTAGAACTGAACAGTCATTGACCGAGGCTCTGGAGCAGATTCTGGAGCTGAAGGAGAGGGCGCAGCACATCCGCGTGCCCGGCAGCAGCGCCTACAACCCCGGATTCAGCAGCGCTCGCGATGACATTTTCATGCTCACCGTGAGCGAGGCGATCGTACGGTCTGCGATCGAGCGGCGCGAGAGTCGCGGCTCGCAGTGGCGCTTGGACTATCTGGAGCGCGACCCGGAGCTGGGAAAGGTGAACCTGATCACCCGCAAGGGTGGCGACGGGCGGATGGAGGTGGCGAGGGTTGCCATACCGCCGATGCCCGAGGAACTGCGCCTCCTCACCGAGGGCGAGACCCGGGTTGCGGCCACCGCCGTCGCTGACGCCGCCGAGGCGAAGTTGCGGGCCCAGCGTAAGGGGCCGGCGGTCAAGGTGGAGGTTTCACCCGAGGACGAGCATCCCACGACGTTGCGAATCCAATATGACGATGGCTTGACCGATCGCGAAGTGCAGATGCGGGTATGGCGTGGGGATGTCAACGGGGGGGCTTTCGAACAGTTCACCGTCCCCCAGGTGGAAGGGATGGTGGTGTTGGATGCGGTCCACTGGATTCAGGCCAATGGCACCGGTGACCTGGCGGCACGATGGAACTGCAAGGCTGGCAAATGTGGGTCGTGCAGTGCGGAGATCAATGGTCGCCCGTCCTTGATGTGCAAGACCAGAGTCGATGAGGTGCTGGCCACCGCCAGCGAGATCGTCGTCCAACCCATGCAGGTGTTTCCCGCCGTCGAGGATCTGGTCACCGACGTCAGTTGGAACTACGAGGTCAACCGCAAGATTCAGCCCTTCACCCCCGCTCCCGGGGTGAACGCACCTTTCACCATGTATCAGCCGGACATCGAGCGGGTGGCGGAACAGCGCAAGTGCATAGAGTGCTTTCTCTGCCAGGACGTTTGTCACGTGATGCGGGAGCACGATGGGATGGCGCGTTTCTTCGGGCCGAGGTTCATGGTGAGGACGGCGTCGCTGGAGATGCATCCCAAGGACACCGCGGATCGGCTTTCCCAGCTGTACGGGGAGGGTGGCGTGGCCATGTGCAACATCACCAAGTGCTGCACCGAGGTGTGCCCCGAGCACATCAAGATCACCGACAACGCCATCATCCCACTCAAGGAACGCGTGGCTGACCGGCACTATGACCCGATCAGGGGAATCCTATTCAGGCTCAGGCCCCCTCAGAAGGGGTGATCCCAAGTCTGTCTCCGGGAGCGTCTAGTCAGCGTTTCTGACGATCACGATCGGCACGGGCGAATGGTGACTGCACTCCTGGCTGACCGAGCCCAGAAGGAGGGCTTTGAAATCACCAAGGCCGCGGGATCCGACCACCAGCAACTCCGCGCCCTTGGCCCTTTCCACCAGGATTCGCGCGGGTTGTCCATCGTAGACCCCTTCGGTGACCTCCAAGCTCGGGCCGCACTCTGCCACGACGGCGTGAGCGGCAGCGAGCGCTTGGGCAGCGGAACTCTCCATTGCGTCGACAACTTCAGCTGAAGCCGCCTCCAGCGCAGCGGCGGGAATGTTCCAGGCGGCCACCAGTTCCAGGGATGCCTGGCGGAGTTTGGCTTCCGCACAGGCCCAGCGCAGGGCGGCCAGGGAGTGCTGGGACCCATCTACGCCGACCACAATTCTCGACATATGACTCCTCCTGACAGCCTCCTCATCGCAGGGAGCGGAGCAATGGCTCCGCTTCTCTGCCGAGCCTGGGCCGAATAGCGGTTCCCTTTGATCATAGTGCGCTGACATGCTCCAGGCAGGAGCGGGCGGCTGACGGGCGCCATGGCCCCCGCGAGTCACACCAGTTGGCGGGCCGCCTTGCCAATGCCTTCGGAAGCCATCGGATGCTGGTCGGCGAAGCGCGCCATCTGATATGCGGTCAGGCCTGCGGCTACCGCGGTTCCGACTTGGCCAACGAGATTTGCTGCGTCGACCCCAACGATCCAGCCCCCAACTACGCGAAGGCTGTGGGGGGAGAAGAATAGTCTGATCTCGCCACCAATCTCTCCCAGGATCTGAGCTCGACTGTCTTCCTGGAACGAGTACGCGGCCTCCAAAACCTCGATCCCCAGGGTGGCGGCCCGCCCTGGCAGGAGGCCCACAAAGGCGGCCTCAGGAATGGTGAAGATGGTCGTGGGCACCGAGTCGACATCGAAGTAGTCAGTCGCGCGGTTGCCGTTGAGAATGGCGCCGGCGGCCACCAAGGATTGCCTGACGGCGGAGTGGAAGAGCATCGACAGGCCATTTGCGTCTCCGGTCGCGTAGATGTGGGTGAGGTTGGTCTGCAGGGCCGTATTCACGACGGGAACTCGATTGTTCAAGTGGATGCCGGCCGCGTCCATGCCCTCGGGGAGGACGGGGTGGCGCCCCACGGCAAGCAGCACCTGATCGGCGCTGGCCGTGGCCGGTCCTGCAGGCGAGGAGTAGGCAACGACCCGACCCGAGGGGGAGAGGTCCACGCGCTCAACGTGACACTGAAGGCGGATTACGATGCCGCGGTCCAGCAGGCTGGCGAGCAATTTGGCGAAACGCGGGTCCATGCCAGGCAGGATCTGGTCCGCCATCTCCAAAACCTCCACCTGCACCCCCAGGGTGTGGAGCATCGAGGCCACCTCTAACCCGATGTACCCTCCCCCAACTACCAAGAGGCTGCGCGGGAGGTCTGTCATGGTCGGGTCAAGCGCGAATAGGTCGCGACTTGTGACGCAGTGTTCAGCACCAGGAATCGGAGGTATGGAGATGTCCGAACCGCTCGCGATGACGATGCTCTTGGCCGTATGTCGTGGGCGGCTGCCGCCCGTATCGACCTCAAGCGTGTGCGGGTCTATGAAGTGGGCCGTCCCTGGTATGAGTTGGAGGCGGTCGGACAGGCTGGCGAGTTCGGCGGCGTGCTGTTGGTAGCGGAGCATCTGCACTCTGCGCTTGTGAGCGAGCACCTGCTCGTAGGAGACCTCTATCGCGCCGGGCAGGCCCATCGACTGGGTGAGTTGGAAGCGGTGGTAGGCGGCCGCAACCTCCCGGACCGCCTTGGACGGTACGCAGCCCTCGGCCAGGCAGTTGCCGCTCAAGACGCCCTTGGTGTCGATCATGGCCACGGAGAGTCCCGCGCGCGCCAGACGAAAGGCGGCAGGATATCCGCCACCTCCCGCCCCGACCGTGATCGCATCGAACTGCTGGTCTGCCATACGCTTCCAGGCTACTCCCAGCCTGGGGCCCAACGGGGCCGGTCCCGGCCCTCGGCGTCTGTGCTGATCTCGGCCGGCGGGCCGCCCATACAATGAGGCAGCGGCCGGTGCAGGCACGTGTGGAGTCTCTCAGATCGTGATACCGGGAACAGGGGACCCGCAGGGGGCTCCCGACAGGCGGGTCGCGGACATCGGCTCGTCGCCGAGCGGCACCGTGAGTCCCAGTTCCTGCGGGGCGAAAGGGTTGAGCTCCGCCGAGGCGGGCCGCCGGTTGGCGGCGAACGGCCCCAACTCAATCCCTGAGCCCGAGACCAACCGGGTCAAACTGCTCATGGGGAAGTTCTGGGCTCCAGTCCCGTGGCTGCTCGAACTCGCGATAGCGCTCGAGCTGTTGTTGCACGACTACCTGCAAGCACTGGTGTTCGCGGTTCTGCTCGCCTTCAACGCCGTTTTGGCGTTCACGCAGGAGGGCCGAGCCCAGGAGGCCGTCAGGCTTCTTCGGGAGCGGCTCACGGTCACGGCCAGGGTCCTCCGAGACGGGGAGTGGCGTCAGCTGCCCGCCGATCAGGTGGTGGTGGGTGATGTGGTGCACATCCGCCAGGGCGACATCGTGCCCGCTGACCTGGTCCTCTCCGACGGCGCGATCGAACTGGACCAGTCCGCATTGACCGGAGAGTCGAGGGCCGTTTCCGCCGGGGCCGGGGATCCGGCGTACTCGGGATCGGTCGTGGTCCGTGGGGAAGCTTCTGGAGAGGTAAGCGGCACGGGTGCCAAGACCTTCTTCGGGCGTACGGCGGAGTTGGTCAGCACGGCTCATGCGCCGGGCAACATGGAGCGTTTGATCTTCGGGATCGTGCGGGCGTTGATCATCCTGGCCCTGGTGATCGTGGCGATGGTCGTCGCCGATGGAGTGGTCCGCCACCTGCCGCTGCACGCAATGCTCCCATTTGTACTGATTCTGGTGATCGCCTCGGTTCCCGTGGCTCTGCCTGCCACCTTCACCCTGGCCACGGCCCTCGGAAGCAAGGAGATGTCGGAGCGACGGGTGCTGGTGACCAGACTGGCGGCCATCGAGGAGGCTGCCAGCATGGAAGTGCTCTGTACGGACAAGACTGGCACTCTCACCCAGAATCGCCTGACGGTGGAGTCCGTGTTCCCGCTGCCGCCATTCGAGGAACTCCAGGTGCTCAAGGCGGCCGTGGCCGCCAGTGATGCTGCGACTCTGGACCCACTGGACGTGGCCCTGATTCAAGCTGGGATTGACCGGGGCGCGGGTTCGCTGGGGACCGTCTTGAGTTTCACCCCCTTCGAACCTGCCACCAAGAGATCTGAGGCCCTGGTGGATGTCGCAGGTGTGCCCGTCCGCGTAGTCAAAGGGGCACCCCAGGTCGTCGCCGAGCTGACGGATGTGGGCGGCGAGCAACTGCGCGCGACTGTGGCGCTCGCCGCTGAGACCGGCGCCCGCGTCTTGGGGGTTGCGCAGGGTCCTCCGCAGGGCAAGTTGGAGATGGTGGGCTTGGTAGCTCTGGCGGACCCACCCCGGGAGGATGCGAGCAGGCTGGTGGACCACCTGCACCGGCTGGGGGTGAGGGTGGTGATGGTCACAGGCGACACCTTCGCCACCGCTGCCGCCATCGCCGGCCGGGTCGGGATCGGCACTCGGGTGGCAAATGCCGATGTCCTGCGAAGCACCCGTCCAGAGGCCAGCACCCATTCCGGTGCCGCCGGCATGCTGGCGCGCCGGACCAAGACCGACCCGTGGGCAAAGGCTGGGTGGATGGATGTCTACTCCGAGGTTTTGCCCGAAGACAAGATGCACCTCGTAGAAATGCTCCAACGGCAGGGAATCGTGGTGGGGATGACGGGAGACGGTGTCAACGATGCGCCGGCCCTCAAGAAGGCCGAGGTCGGTGTCGCCGTGGCGGCGGCCACCGACGTTGCCAAGGCGGCGGCGAGCCTGGTGCTAACCGATCCCGGGTTGGAAGACATGGTGGCTGGGATTGAGGTGAGTCGCCGGATCCACCAGCGGATGCTCACGTACACGCTTAACAAGATCGTGAAGACGCTGCAGGTGGCAATCTTCCTCGGATTCGGTGTGCTCGTCCTGGGCCAGTTTGTGACCACCCCGACACTGGTCGTGCTGCTCCTGCTGGCCAACGACTTCGTCACCATGTCCCTGGCCACGGATCGGGTGAGGTCGCCTCGGCGGCCGCAGCGCTGGACGGTCGGGCCCCTGGTCATGGCGGCCACGGGGCTGGCCATTCCGCTGGTGCTGCTGTCTTTTGGGCTGTGGTGGCTGGGGACCACGGGACTCCACCTGCCGTTGGGAGCCATGCAGACCCTGATATTTGTCTGGCTCGTGCTCTCGGGCCAGGCAACGGTGTACATCGTGCGGGAGCGGGAACACTTCTGGCACTCCGCTCCAAGTCGGTGGCTGGCGGCCAGCACCGTGGCCGATCTTGTGGTGG